>MICC01000057.1:3003-8883 GCA_001829715.1 Sulfurimonas sp. RIFOXYB12_FULL_35_9 | reverse complement strand
AACCATATCTATCTCAAATATTTCTATGCTCTCTCTTAATTTTTCTGCTAAAAATGTAGCTTGGTTTAAATCTACGGCAGGGAGCAGTACAACGAACTCTTCTCCACCCCATCTGCAAATAATATCTATATTTCTTAAGTTTTTTAAAAGCGCATGCGAAATCTGTATAAGCACCCCATCACCGATACCATGTCCAAATGTGTCGTTTATTTTTTTAAAATAGTCTATATCTAAAATCATAAGCGACATCACATTGCCTCTTTGCTCCATTGTTAAGTAAGATGAATTATAGAGTTCTGAAAATTTATGGCGGTTATAAAGCCCTGTCAGAGCATCCGTTGAAGCCATTACTTCATATTTTTTATTCTTATATAAAAGAGAGGCATTGAGTTGACTAAGCTCCTCATGATGCTCTTTAATAAGCATCGCCCATCTTGAGTACGATAAAGAGATAAGCTCTTTTTGTGTAATAATTCCAGACATTTTGCCATCTTCATCTACAACTACGACTCTTTTATAACGCTTGAGTTTTAAAAACTCTAAAGCATCTTTCATAGAACAATCTTTACTGATTGTATCAACAGGGGAAGACATATAAGAGCCTATATTCAACTCCAAATCTTCATTATGCTTCATTACTCTTACAACATCTTTTGTCGTAAATATTCCAATTGGTTTAAAATTTTCAATAACAATTACGCTCTCAAAATCATTTTTTATCATCTCTTGGAGCAAATCCATGGTTTTCGTATTTTTATTGACCCATTTAGCTCTTCTGCTGAGTTTTAAAAAGTCTTGAAGACAAAAATTATCCATAAGCGTGTCGGGATCTATACTGCTTGCAATATCTGCATGCGCGACAAGTCCATAAAATGAGCCATCATCGTTTACAACACATATATACTCAATTTCACAATTGAGATAATCCACAATCTGTAAAATATTTTTATCTTTATGTGCCGTTTTAACAACCGCCAAATCCAGTTCTCTAAGCGATTTTTGCAAATCTATATTTTGGATTTTAATATTTAAAATATCACCCACTCGTAAAATACGAAAATTATTGCCCTCACGAACAATCAAATTTCTATGTTCATTATTAAACATCATCTTCATAGCTTCTGCAATAGTTCTATCTATATCTATCGAAACGACTGATGTTGTTGCTATCTCGCCAATGGATGGAAATTTCATAAAGCTGCCTTTTAAATATTCATTAATGCCTGTTGAACTCTTAAAGCTTGAACATGTTCTTGCACGTCATGTACTCGAATGATGGAAGCTCCATTTTTTACAGACTCTAAATGCAAAGCCAAAGTTCCGCCAAGTCTCTCTTTTGGCAGAGACGGTGAAATCTTATCTATCATAGACTTTCTAGAAGCGCCTACAAGCAGAGGTTTTCCTAGTGTTAGAAAATGCTCTTGATGTTTGATAAGCATAAGATTATGCTCTAGAGTTTTGCCAAACCCTATTCCTACATCTAAGATAATATCCTTAACGCCAAACGCCTCGGCTTCTTGAATTCTTGAGCTTAAAAAAGAGTAGATATCACTGAGGATATGCTCATACTCCGGTCTTTCCTGCATTATTTGAGGTGTTTTTTGCATATGCATAATCACCGCTGTTGCATCATATGACGCACAAAGCTTTGCAACCTCGCTATTTGCAAGTCCGGTTATGTCGTTTACAATCTTGAAACCGCTCATTAGCGCATGTTCTATCACTAATGGTTCATAACTGTCAATACTGAATTTTACCCTATCGTAAAGTCTTTTTGCTTGTATTAAGTCAAGGATAGGCTTTACTCTTCTAAGTTCTTCTGCTTTATCCACATGAACGGAATTTGGAGCAGAAGAGACTCCACCGACATCTATAATATCAGCACCCTCTTCTATCATCCTCTCAATCGCTTCTATCGCACTATTTTCTTTAAATCTTGAAGCTGAAAAAAAACTGTCGTCGTTTGCATTTATAACACCCATAACTTCTGCATGAGACGGTTTTTTTACCTTTAAAATCTCTTGGAGTTTATATGCAACCTCTTTTAAACCAAACGGTTGTGCCAACTCTTTTTTACTAAGAGTTTGCAGTTGCCTTGCCGTTGCGATAAGTATGCAATTAACATACGGGTTTTTTGCAACAACCGTTCCACGAGGCACTCCAAGGTCTGCGCCAACGCTTAGAGCATCTTGCTTTAAAATATTTGCCGCACCAACATGAAGGTCCCTGATATAAACAATATAATGCAATGCTTTTAAGGATAAAATCGCCACTCCACCACTATCTACATTTATGTTTTTTAGATATTTTCCTATGTCAACACTATTTGAGAGCAGTTCAATTTGCATTTTTTTCTCCTACAAAACTCATGACTAGCTGTGCCAAAACACTCTGAGGTCTTGAGTTTAACTCTAAAAGCCTATAAGCCCTGTCAAAATTTTGCAACTGAGATTCGCTCAAAATCAGCTTGTCTATAACCGTCGCTCTATAAAAAAGAGCCTGAACCAAACTTTTTGCTTCACTTTTTTTAACTCTCTCATTTGTTTTTAAAAACTCAAAAACCTCTGCATAATTTATCTTAAAGAGATTAAGTGATATCTCTTGAACTGCATGTATCGTTTCACCTTTTACAATCGGCATTCTTGAGCGTACAGTAGGGAGAAGATTTGATTTTGTGGGAGATATAATGATGTACTCTATGTTTCTAGGCGGCTCTTCAAGAAGTTTTAAAAGTGAGTTTTGGGAGACATTATTAAAATTGTTAGCGCCTAAAATAATATATTTTGTTTGCGATTCGCTGATGTAAGACTCTGCAAGAACCGCTTTTGCATGTTCTATTTTAAACTCATCCTCGATAAAACCCACAACCCTGCTTGGTTTCAACTCTTCTCTTATCCTCTCAAACTCTGCTTCAACGCTGCTTGAGATAAGGATATACCCCTTTTTGGAGTTATGCGTTAACATCAACTTCTCCAAACATCGCAGCACTCAGAGATGCATTAAAAAGTCGGTAAAGTTGTAAGAGTTTTATATCTAGCAGTTTGTCGTAAGACTTGAGAGTAAAAGCATTAATGTAATCTTCATCAAAAATCCAAAAATAGCTTGTGTCTTTTCTCTTTGCGATATCAGATCTTTTATCATCGCCTCTGCCTATATACCAGAAGAAATAGTCCTCTTTGTAAGAGAGTGATATCATATCTTCAACCATATCAATCATCTCTCCACCGCTGATACTGTTATAGTGCTTATATATGCTGTCTATACTGAGTATCGGAAGAAGCGGACGATCCATTTGTGCCGTGTTTAAAAAATCAAGTATATATGTCTCAAGCCATTTTCGCTTTTCATCGGTAATAAGGATAACCGTTTTACCGCCAAGAATCTGTTCCAATGCCTGAGAAGTGGTAGTAGTCCAGTCAAAACGCTGCTCTTCCAGCCAGCTAAAACAGCCACCCTCTTCCCTGATAGCATCCAAGCTCCATTGAGCGAAATCAGACATAAAATTACTTATCTAATTCGTAAGCGCTATGAAGAGATCTAACCGCCAATTCTGCATATTTCTCGGCGATCACCATAGAGATCTTTATCTCTGAAGTTGAAATCATATTGATGTTTATATTTTCTGCAGCCATCGTTGCAAACGCTTTTGCGGCAACGCCGGTATGAGACTTCATTCCCACGCCTACAATAGACACTTTACAAATATTTTCATCATACGTCACTTCATCTACTTCAGACTCTTTTACAAAACTATCCATTACGGCTTTAGCATCATTTAAGTCACCGACAGGAACAGTAAAATCTATGTTTGCTTTGCCGTCATGTCCTACATTTTGGATAATCATGTCAATATTTACATTATTTTTTGCAAGTTTTGTAAAGATGTCAGATGCTATTCCCGGTCTGTCTTTTACACCGATTAACGATACTCGAGCCTGATTTTTATCTAATGCGATTCCACTTACTAACGGTTTTTCCATGATATTTTCTTCCTTAGTTATTAATGTTCCCTCTTCATCAGAGAAGCTTGTTCTTGTTACTAGATTTACGTTTAATTTTTTTGCCAGTTCCACGGAGCGGTTTTGAAGTACTTTTGCTCCCAAACTTGCCAACTCTAACATCTCATCATATGAAATCTTCTCAAGTTTTTTAGCTTTTGGCTCAATGCGAGGATCTGTAGTAAAAATTCCGCTTACATCGGTATAAATCTCGCACAAGTCAGCATTTACCGCTCCTGCTATAGCAACCGCCGAGAGATCGCTTCCGCCGCGACCCAAAGTTGTTACGTCACCGTTTTGCGTTACCCCTTGAAACCCTGCAACTACAACGATTTTGCCCTCTTTAATAGCTTCATTCATCGCCATGGGATCTATGTTTTGAATACGAGCTTTTGTATGATGCATATCCGTCACAATGCCTGCTTTTCTCCCGCTCATGGCAACCGCTTTATGCCCCATCTCATTGAGTGCTATCGAGAGAAGAGAAGCTGTTACACGCTCTCCCGAACTAAGAAGCATATCCATATCAGCACGAGAAGCATTTTTTGAAAAGTGCTCTGCATAATCTATAAGCTTGTTTGTCTCTCCGCTCATCGCCGAGACTACTACGACAACATCATGTCCCTCTTTTTTCGTTTTGCTTACGCGATTAGCAACATTTTGGATACGCTCCAAATCACCTACGCTTGTTCCGCCAAATTTTTGAACTATTAACATCTATAACAATCCCTCTTCTTTGAAATAATTTATGACACTCGCATACACATCTTTTTTAAAACTGGCACTTAAACTTAGAGCCTCATCGGCAGTTACAAATTTATAATCACAAAACTCAGGGTGCTTCGTATTGATATCTATTGTCGCGCCTTCTTGGAGTTTGACCAAAAAATATCTCTGCGTTTGTCCGATAAAAGGTCTCATGCTTTGTGCTATTCTTGGCGGAAAATCATACGAAATCCACTCCGGAAACTCGGCAATCACCTCAACCATATCTGTACCGATTTCCTCTTTGAGTTCACGAAAAAGAGCTTCTACGATCTCTTCTCCCTCGTCAATTCCACCTTGAGGAAACTGCCAAACATCAAGCAGATCATTTCTCTGAGCTAAAAAAATCTCTTTTTTGTGCGGATAACTCTCTGATACGATTATCATGGCAACATTAGGGCGATATAAATCTTTTTTGCTCATAGCTTCACTTTGATTTTAATTTATGTTAAGTTTTGAATTTGGAATTATACAAAATTCGCAATTAAAAGAAACTAATTTCATTCTATTTATGATAAACTTTTAGCCTCCAAGAAATAAAAAACGAAGAAGGTGTTTGATGAAAGAGTATGTCTTAAAAAACAATGATTTTTTAGTATCACAAACTGACTCAAAGGGGATAATTTTATTTGCCAATGATGATTTTTGCAATGTTGCAGGCTATAAGCTAGAAGAACTTGTAGGCAAACCTCACAATATAGTTCGTCATCCGGATATGCCAAAAGCTGCATTTAAAAGCTTATGGGAAACCGTGAAGAGCGATAAAATCTGGACGGGATATGTTAAGAACAGAACTAAAGATGGTGGATACTACTGGGTTTATGCAACGGTTTACCCTATATTTGATGAAGTGAGAAAAGAAAAAACATATCTCTCATGCAGAAGAAAACCATCTAAAAAAGAGATCGAAGAAGCTATTGAACTCTACAAAACATTAAGATAGGAAATCAAAATGAACACTATGCAAAAAAATATAATTATATCCGTAACTTTCGTTGCTCTTGTCGCATCTCTTTTTTTAAGCGATTCAAACATAGTTCATGCTGTTCTCTCCGTTGTGGCTTTTATCATTACGGTGCTGCTCAATATGTCAAAAAGTGCTGCAGGCAGCAGCTAT
>MICC01000057.1:2627-2990 GCA_001829715.1 Sulfurimonas sp. RIFOXYB12_FULL_35_9 | reverse complement strand
AAAATTTTAATACAATCGTAAACAGCTACCAAAAAGCCGTACTTGAAGATACTAAAGTTGCCGGTGAAATGGTAATTCTTGCAGACAAAGTCTCAAGAGGTCACTACTCATGTCGTATCTCGTCTGACTCTAAAACTCCATATGTACATGTACTAAAAAACAGCCTAAACAATATGTTAAACCACTCTGAAAAAAATATTGATAACGCAATCTCTACCCTGCAAAAATTTTCACAAGGTAATTTTGCAACAAGAAGCAACATCGATGTAGAAGCTAAAATGGCTGATCTTCTTAACAATATCAATTCTCTTGGGCAAGCGCTTCAAGATATGGAACAAAAAAACAAAGAGCATCAAGATACGA
>MICC01000057.1:0-2617 GCA_001829715.1 Sulfurimonas sp. RIFOXYB12_FULL_35_9 | reverse complement strand
TTCAAGCAAACTCAATGAAACCATCTCAAAAATCACGAACTCTACAATCAGAGATTTAAAAGGCATGATTACCGATGCCGTGGATAGAATCCATAATGTTGCACATAAAGAGAATGAGATGGTAGAAAATCTTCAAACTCTTGTTACAAATGCAAATGAGACAAAAACTATTTTAGCGACTATCGGTGACATTGCCGAACAGACAAACCTTTTAGCACTAAATGCGGCAATCGAAGCAGCCCGTGCGGGTGAGCATGGAAGAGGGTTCGCAGTTGTTGCGGACGAGGTGCGAAAACTTGCAGAGAGAACACAAAAAAGTTTAGCTGAAACTTCTGCAACCACAAATATACTTATCCAGTCTATCTCTGAAAGCTCTGACGCACTTAACAGAAATGCAAGTGAAGTAAATGACATCTCAGGTGAGATCAGCCTCATAAACAATAAAATGGATGAGATTATCAACACTCTAAGCAGTCTATCAAAATAGGGAATATGTTACTTTACATTCATATCCCTTTTTGCAAGCAGGCGTGTCACTATTGCGATTTTCATTTTTCTACTTCGTTGAAGAAGAAGGATGAGATGGTTTTGGCATTGGCTAAAGAAATTGAAATGCGTAAAAGTGAGTTTCAAGAGGAGATTGTTGAAACGATTTATTTTGGTGGTGGTACTCCAAGCATTTTAGAAATTTCTGATTTAAAATTTTTAATTGATGCAGTATATCGAAATTTCAAAGTGGTTGAAAATCCAGAAATTACGGTAGAAGCCAATCCAGATGATTTAACAGAGAATCGAATAATTGAGCTATCAAAAAACAAAGTCAACCGATTATCTATCGGAATTCAATCGTTTTTTGAAGATGATTTAAAGTTAATGAATCGTGCGCACAACGTTGAAGAAGCAAAGAGCTGTTTGAAAATTGCAACACAATATTTTGATAATATTTCTATTGATTTGATTTACGGAATTCCCGAAATGAGTAATGAAAAATGGTTGCAAAACATTGAAACGGCTTTGTCTTTTAAAGTACCACACATTTCGAGTTATGCTTTAACAGTTGAACCCAAAACCGCTTTGCATTCGTTTATTCAAAAAGGAATCATTCCGCAACCTGATGATGAAGTGGCTCAAGAACATTTTCAAATTTTGGTAGACAAACTTTCAGAAAACGAATTCATTCATTACGAATTATCAAATTTTGGTAAAGAAAATTATTTTTCTAAAAACAATTCGAGTTATTGGTTAGGAAAAAAATACATCGGAATTTGTCCGTCAGCACACAGTTATGATGGAAAAAATAGAGGCTGGAATGTGTCAAATAATTCACTTTATATCAAATCAATACAAGAAAATAAATTACCAATTGAAATCGAAACATTAACCAAAACCGACCGATACAACGAATATGTTATGACTGGCTTGAGAGCCATTTGGGGTGTTTCATTAAATAAAATCGAACAAGAATTTGGAGAAACATATCTACATTATTTAAACCAACAAGCCGCAAAATTTATCGAAGACCATTTGTTGTTTGTGGATGATCACATTTTACGCACGACTAAAAAAGGAAAGTTTTTGAGTGATGGAATAGCTTCCGACTTATTTTTACTAAATTTGGAGTAAAACTAGCGTAGAAAAATTCGTTAAATCTGCGTTAGAATATCTTTTAAATCTGCGTTCCATTATGATTGCACTCATCAACAATGAATATAAAATCGACTTATCTAAACCATTAGATATTTCCATTCCATTAACAAACAATGAACAAAACCCAATTGCGTGGTATCAAAATGCTCCTGAAATTGAACCCGTAACAATGGGTGATTGGATTGGTAAAGTTTCGGAAGGAAAATCGTCTACTAATTTTAATAATATTTTCTTCAATCCGCACGCACATGGCACGCATACGGAATGTTTAGGACATATTACACGCGATTTTTATTCAATAAATCAATGTTTGAAACAATTTTTCTTTTCAGTTGAATTGATTTCGGTGGAACCAAAAGCAGTTGGCGAAGATTTAGTCATTACGAAAGAACATATCTCGACTGCGCTCGATAAGACAAATAACGATTCAATTGAAGCTATTATCATCAGAACATTGCCAAATCCAGAAAGCAAAAAACATTTAAATTATTCCAATACAAATCCGCCTTATTTGGAAGAAGCGGCCGCAATTTATATCAGAGAAAAAGGAATTCAACATTTGCTAATCGATTTACCAAGTGTGGATAAAGAGCACGATGAAGGAAAATTGTTAGCGCACAAAGCGTTTTGGAATGTAAAAGATGTCAATGATGTCAACAAAGACGCACGATTTGGTTGTACAATTACCGAAATGATTTACGTCAACAAAGATGTTCAAGACGGAAGTTATATACTGAATTTACAATTCGCTTCGTTTGAAAATGATGCAAGTCCAAGTAAGCCAATATTATATAAAATTGAGTAAAAAATGATTTCAGCAGTAATTCCAAAGTTACCTTTTATTAATAAAGATGAAACAATTGATTTCTATAATACTATTGGATTTCAATTGGACGCCGATTATGGTCCGTATCTAATTTTTAGTTTAGAACAAACTGAGCTTCATTTTTTTTCTCATGATAATCTAGAT
>MICC01000056.1 GCA_001829715.1 Sulfurimonas sp. RIFOXYB12_FULL_35_9 | reverse complement strand
CGATGTGACGGGGACTTTTCGTTTCTTCTGCTTTTACAATCCTGCAAGGACTAAAAACGAATAACAACAATACCAGATTTAATGTTAAGTTCATATTTATGGGTTTTTGTTACTTAGGGATTGCCCATAATTAAGTTTTACAATTAGGCATAATTGTGTAATTCCATTCTCCATGAAATTTATGCCTTTTTATTTTTATTTCTTTTATTTCTTCATCTGATACTTTGATTCCTTTTTCATATATATTTTCATCAAGTTCGGCTTTTACGACCAATCCAGTTTTTGTTTTTACCGCTCCAATGAGATTTACTACTGTCTCATAATTTTCTAAAGGAACACCTCTCCAATTTAATGAAATTTGAGAAAACAAACGATGTTCAATTTTATTCCATTTGCTTGTTCCAGGAGGAAAATGGCAAACAGTTATTTGCATATTTGTTTCGTTAGAAAAGTCTTGTAATTCCTTTTTCCATAGCTTTAATCGATGCCCATTACTACCTCCTCCATCAGCATTTATTAGTAACTTCCTTTCTTTGGGGTATGTTGCTTTGCCCATACATTTCCACCATCTGCGAATGCTGGCTACGGCAAATTCTCCTGTATCACAATTAGTTCCAACATTTACATAGCCAGTGTTTTCTCCTATATCATATACTCCATAAGGTGCCGCTCTTTGTGTTCCAAAATCATGTCCTTCCACTTTTCTTGGGTCTTTTTTAGGGCGATACTCTTTTCCGGCATTTTTGTAATTGCCAATCAATTCTTTCTTTTTTGTGTCAACTGATATTACAGGCAGTCCCTTATTAATAAATTGGACGGCCAACTTATTAATATAACCAAATTGTTCATTTCTATCAATATGTTGATTCCCTTCCAATAACTTTGAATTTGATTGTAAACTATACCCAAGCTCATTTAATAGCTCCCCAATAACGGTTCTGCCAACTATATGGCCTTGAGTTTTAAGCTCTAACTCTAAGGTTCTTGTACTTTTACATGTCCAGCGCAGAGGCGATTCGGGATCGCCTCTGGTTACCGGTTCTATTAAGGCTTCTAGCGCATCCATTAACGTGTTGTCTTTGAATGTGTTTTTTTTCCTTCCTCCTCCCCGCACTCTTATTCTTCCTAAATTATTGCTCGATTTTTCTAACGTTGAGTCTAATTCTTTCCGGCCTTCTAATATTGTCGGTCTCGAAACACTTGACAGTTTAGATATAATGCTATTCCCACCATGTCCTAATTTCTTTGCTTCAGAGCCTAAATAAAGCCGTTTTTGCTTTTCATCAAGGTGAGGCAACATTTCTGCTATTGCAATTTTAAGCTTTTCCATGCCTCAAAGATATGAAATTAGTAAACAAATCGCTCAATTAATGTAAACGTTATTTCCGGGCAATCCCTTAGGATCGTTTAACGGACCCATCCATTGATTCCAGTTCAAAGTAGCA
>MICC01000055.1 GCA_001829715.1 Sulfurimonas sp. RIFOXYB12_FULL_35_9 | reverse complement strand
TATCTCTCAACGTTTCCCCTTTGCCGAATTTTAAAATATATAATACTGAATTTATAAAATAACTATTTTTTATAACATAATTTTTAAGAGTGACGCTTATTTTACCTTACTCTAAGTAAGTGCTCCATTAAATAAGCTCACTTTAGCTGAAAAAACACTCCACTGAAACAACCTTACCCTTTAAATCAACCCTCAAAGAGTTATATAAAATGATATAATTTTGCCATGATTCAACTAGCCATTATCGGTCCTACAGCATCGGGAAAAAGTGATTTAGCAATTAAAATCGCCAAAAAAATAGATGCTTACATACTCTCAATCGATTCACTCAGCATCTATAAAGAGATAGACATCGTATCAGCGAAGCCCTCTAAAGCAGAGCTTAATGAAGTAAGGCATTTCGGCATAGATCTGCTCTGTCCAAATGAGTATTTTAGTGTCGATATTTTTATACAACTCTATAAAGATGTACTCATGATATGTAAAGAGGAGCATAAAAACCTCATCATCGTCGGAGGCACATCTTTTTACCTTAAATCGCTTATAGACGGGCTTTCACAAATTCCGACAATCACAAAAGAGATCTCACTTCAAGCCGAGATAAAGCTAAAAGATTTGGAAAGTTGTTATAACTTTTTGTTTGGAGTTGATGAAAAATATATGAAAAATATATCTCCAAACGACAGATACCGAATAGAAAAAGCACTTCTCATCTATGAAGCCTCAAAACTTACTCCGAGCGAGTGGTTTAGAGAAAATCCGCCAAAACCTATTATCGAAAATCTTCCTATCTACAACATAGAAGTTGATAGAGATCTCTTAAGAGAGAGAATCAAAAAACGCACTCTGAAAATGCTAGAGGCTGGGCTTATAGATGAAGTGTGCTATTTGGAGCAAAAATACACAAGACTGCCACACGCCATGAACTCAATAGGAATAGTGGAAGTTTTAGAGTACCTTGATAGCAAAGTCACAAAAGATGAGATGCTAAAAAACATTTCAACCCATACAGCGCAGTTGGCAAAACGACAGCAGACATTTAACCGTACTCAGTTTGGAGATGTCATAAGCGCACCACTTGAGGATTTGGAAGAGATGATACTATCTGGGATTTAAAAAAGCCTCTATCTCTTTTGCTATCTCATCAACGGCTTCGGTTGCTTTTTTGTAGAGCACTTTTGAGAAGTAGGCGTCGTTTATGGCACTGCTTGGCTCATAGTTGTTTAAAATCGACCTTGTAGCAAACTGCGCAATTGTATTTACCCCTATGACATTGCCGCTTGTGCCGATGACGACGAAGAGTTCGCAGTCCTGAATCTGCTTGTTTAACTCCTCATACATGGGTGCTTGCTCGCCAAAAAAGACGATGTTTGGTCTAAGTTTTGAGCTACATGTAGGACACTTACCCCCGTTAAGCTCATTTTGCTTTTTATAGCCTATGTCAAAAACTTTACCGCAATATGAGTCCTGACATCTAAGCTGTGTCAAAAAGCCATGCAGATGGATAACATCCTCAGATTTAAGTCCTGCTTTTTCAAAAGGCACTGACTAATTAGGTATTCTATTTGCTTATCGAAGGTATGGAATGTAGAAAATGTGGATCACGCCATATCGTGAAAGCAGGAATGAAACCAAT
>MICC01000054.1 GCA_001829715.1 Sulfurimonas sp. RIFOXYB12_FULL_35_9 | reverse complement strand
GAGAAGCGTATGCCAAAGATACTCTACAGCCATGTCAATATCTCTATATTTGAAAAAGACAAACAGATACTTATCAACCCATCAAGTGAGCGTTTTTACAACTTTGCTTGTGAAGAGATGGGTAGTCTCTTTTTCGATGCAACGCTCTCTTTGGATGAGGATGGCTCTTATGTCATAGAGGGAAAACAGACACTTTACAATGAACATAGCGATGCAGGAAGTGACTACGAGAAGCTGCTTTGTGAACATCCCAAGGAGCTGATAAAAAAAGGTGCTCTATTTTGGTTGTTTGGAACATATAGAGTATCGGGAGTCCATAAAAGAGAAGTACGCTCCAAATACAGATGCAGATACAAAGAGTACTGCATCATCCAAAGAGAACAGATTGTCTCGTCAGAGTTTGCGCAGAGTGAGCGAGAGCTAAAAAATGATGCCTGAACATCTCCAAACAGCACTTCTTACATTTATGGTTTTGATGTTGATAACAACACTCCCTTACAAAATACTCTAAAAAAGAGAAAAAAAGATTATGGATTTACACCTTACTTTAACAGAGATATTGGCACTCACCGCACTTTTTCTTGTTGCTGCAGTGTTTGCAACGATTCCTTACTCATTTGATGATAAGAAGAGTGATATTACGCTTAACTTTGCATTCTTTGTGATTCTTATCATCACTATAGGCTCTTTGCACTATAAAAAAACCAGAGAGAGTCTTGTGGAGGGTTTTTACAACAACAAAGAGCTTTTATGTAAAGAGGAGAGTGAGAGAAAAATAATCATCTCTCAACCAAAAGGCTATACATTTCAGAGTGATTATTTTATCCATGAACAAAATATCCTCTACATTGGTGGTTGTATCCTCCTAAAAGATGCAAATCAGACAAAGGAGTAATAATGCCACTAGACCAAAATACACTCATAGCCATAAGAGAGTTTCTCCCAAGCCCCAAAGAGCCGCCGCTTCTTACCTACTTTTCGCTGGGTTTAGTTTTAGGAGCAGCTGTCGTGATAGTTAGATTCAAGAGATACAAAAAAATCAGAGAGCTTTTTATGAAGCTGTTTTAACAGAGGGAGAGATAAAGAGATGAAGAGTATTTTAGAGAGTTTGACAGTTATTGCTATTATTGCAACACTCTTTATGGGAGTGATGTATCTGTTAAAACAAGGTGTAAACTATATCGATACATTTGACCTTGATACAAAAAAAGAAGCGTTTGAAAAAAACAAAATATTTCTCTGCGCAACAGGTATCACCAATAACCAAAAACTGCTTGTCAGTAAAAGCAATAAGTGGGAGATATATAAAGAGACATATTTTAAAAGAGAAGATATGCTCTTGGAGATACGCCTCTGCAGAGTAGAGGAGTAAAAACAGTGGGAACGCTTGATTATGTAGTTATTATGATAGGACTCTTTTTTATTGTGGAGAGTTTGAGTGATGCGTTTAAAAGTTGTAGGATGAGGGATTGTAAAGAAAAAAAGATACGAGAGCTTGAGGAGAGGGTGACGAGGTTGGAGAAAAATTAAACAAATATTACAAGCTTGGCTAAACTTTATTAGATTTTTATTTTTGGAGAGCTTTAAATGAACAATATTCTGATCTTAAAAAACTATAGATTGCTTATTAAAAAAGATGAGCTAAATATAGTATTTCTATCTTATGATATAAACAGTAAGAATGAAATTATAAAGGGCACGGAGGGAATTTTAAAAGAGGTAAACCGTGAAATTGCTGATGCTATATATAAATATTTTTATACTGATTTAATATCTTATGGGGTGAAGGTTTTTAATGAGAATACAGAGTTTGTGAATCAGTCTGATTGTTAGAAAAAGAAGAGCAAAAAATATATAGTAGGGAGCAAAATTGAAAATATTTGTTTAAAATGTACGCATTTAATAAAATTATTTTTTATTCCGGTATTAAATCATGTAAAGATATATCTAGTACATGAGATATTTTGAAAAGTTGCTCTAGGCTAAAAAAATCATGTGAATTGGGCAATGAAACTGCTTGTGCAATAATAAACTAATTTAAAAAAAACTCTTTGAATAGCCTTTTTATTTGCTTCATCCTGAAGTTTTGCATATCTAACCGTTTGTGATATATCTGCATGATTTAAGAGTTCTTTAATCTGTCTTATCGGTACATTTGCCAAAATTATGGGTTGAAACAGAGTTTATTGCACTCTTTTTTGTACTTCAACAAGATAATCACTCCACCACTGCATCATCTCAGTTCTCTCTTTTAAGTATACTGCTCTATTATAAGCTTGTGACACTTGTGAGCCAACTGTATGTGCAAGTTGAGTTTCGATTATGTCATGGACATATATTGCTTTTTCATGTGCAATTGTTGAAAATATGCCCCTAAAAGAATGAGCTACAATTTCATCTCTAGAATAACCCATTCTTCTTAATGCTCCAACCATTGCATTATCACTCATGGGGGAGCGTCTACTTCTATTGGAAGGAAATATTAACTCTGAATCATAACTGTACTGCTTAGCTACTTCTAGCAGTTCTATAATTTGCTTTGACAACGGAACAATCAATTCTTTATTGGTTTTCATTTTTTGTGCAGGGATAACCCATTGCTTAGCTACTAAATCAACTTCACTCCACTCTGCTAGTCTAACATTGCTTGGGCGAGTAAATACATGAGCCAACATAGTCAAAGCCAGTCTAGTGCTCACATCACCTGTATAATCTTGAATATTCTTAAGTAATATTCCTAATTCTTTTGGATCTGTAATTATTGGATAATTTTTTGTTTGCTTTTTGCCTATTACATCTCTAAGAGAAATATCAACTGTTGGATTTCTTTCAATGTCATCAGGAAAATTACTTATTGCTTTAGCAAAGACTCTGCTTATAGCGCTAAAAGTTTTACGAGCTGACTCGGTTGCATTTCTATTTTTCATAATGTGCATAATATTAATTATATCTTTAGTCTTGATATCATTAATGGGCATATTGCCAATAAATGGATAAACATCTTTTCTAAATGTTTTTAAAGTTCTAGTTACATGAGAATCACTTAGCTCATTTGATATTTCTTCAATGTACCACTCAGCCCATTCTTTAAATGTTTTTTGTACAACTTGTGGATTAATAGGTGTAACTATTTTGAGAAACGGATCTCTATCTTCATTAGCAAGTATGCTTCTTGCCGCATCTCGTTTTTTACGAGCATCTGCTAGTGTAGTAGCTGGGTAAACTCCTAGTGATACTTTTTTAGTTTTTCCATTAAGTTCATATCTATACCTCCACCACTTACCACCGTTGGAGTTGATTTCAAGGTACATACCTCCACCATCACCAAGGGTATAAGTCTTTTCTTTTGTTTTGGCATTTTTGATTTGTATTTCTGTGAGAGGTTTAATTATTTTTGCCATTGTACAACTCCTGAAATTTTCTGTACAATTTTAACAGTTGTACACTAAACGGTACATTAAAAGTGTGGATAATGACGGATTTGTATGGATGGTAATGGATTATTATTCTGCAGAAACTCGTATTTTATGGGTTTAAGACGTGTCATATAAATATTGAATGGTGGAGCTGTGGAGGATCGAACTCCAGTCCGAAACCACGCTACTCCTAACGTCTACATGTTTAGAGAAATTGTTTGAGTTTAATCTTGCTTCACACAATTTGCAAAGTTACGCAAGACGAGCCTCTTGGGTTCATTTTATGTTCGAGACAAACATAAAGTATATCTACATAGGGGGTTATACTTCGAATCCTACTTATCTAGAGTCCATAGGTGAAGCAGCCCGCCTTCCAGTCTTAGTGGAAGGGGATAAAACTTATGCTACTGCGTAAGCTGGGCGATAATTTGTATTGTTTGCGTTTAAGCAATTTGAGCCGCGTAACGGAATGCTCAGTCCGACATGCAATTAGAAGCTACTTGATCCCGTCGAAACCAGGTCAGCCCCATTGGCGAAATTATATCTGAGTTTTGCATAACGAAAAGTAAAGATGCGTAACAAAATAGCTCACATGTATGAAATTTTTTATTTTGCCATCTATATTTTGGTTATTTGAGTGTCTGTATAACTCCGATATAACCCTCTCCTTTAACATTTTGGATAAAAGAATCGGGTAGGGTTTTCTTTAAATCTCTGGTTGTAGATAAAATAGTGCCGTGTGAAATCTCTTTGCCATCCCAGACATAGTCTCTGAGCATATCAAATGTGACTAATTTATTTTGATTTTTTATCAAAAGATATAAAAACTTTTTTTGTATTGAGCTTAGTTTAGAGGGGATTTCATTTTTCAAAAGTGTACGATTTTGTAAATTGTAGTTGAAGTTTTCGTCAAGCCGTATATAACTATTGATTGATTTTTTTGGATCTGTACGCAGCATTCTTGCTTCAAGTTCGGCTAAATCAAAAGGTTTTTTGAGGTAATCCGCAGCTCCGAGTTCAAAAGCTTTAAGAACTTTCTCTACATCAGTTAAAGCACTTATAAAAATTGTCGGAGTTAAAATATCGTTTTCTCTAATATATTCAAGAACTTCAAATCCGTCAATTTCCGGAGTATTGACATCTAGTATCATGCAGTCATAATCATGAATGTTCGCATATTTTAGCAGCTGTTCGCCATTTTCAAAATCATCTACCTTGTAGCCTTTGATAGTTAAAAAATTTTTTAATATTTTGTCTAAGATGCAGTTCATCTTCCATAAGCAATATTTTCATTTTATCTGAGGTAACTCCATTTTCATGCAAAACAACCCACTCTCTGTCCCAGCGATAATGCTGATATCATTTTTTTTACATATCGATTGAACAAGCTCAAGACCGATGCCAAGTCCGAAAATCTCCTCTTGCTGGCGATGATATTTTTGAAATATTTTTGTAACATCTATCTCTTTAGATGTAGGGTTGCAAATCAAGAATACCCATTTATCTTCTTCTGGGGTGATAGATATGGTTATTTCGCCATTTTCTTTTGTATATTTGATAGCATTTGAGATAAGGTTATCCAGCACTCTTTCCATCTCTTCTTGATTGAGCAAAAGCGTTATCTGCTCTGGTGCGATAATCTTAAATGTTAAAGAGCGGCTATGTGCGACTAAACTAAAATATTGAACTCTTTGATGTAGAAGTGCACTAAAGTCAAACACTTTTTTTTCTCTTATCTTATCAGAGTAGCTGATTGAGTAGTAGAGATCATCATAGATATTTTGCAGGGCTTTACATGCGGCGAGTGACATTTGCGTATAGTCGGATTTTTTATATTCCAACTCTTGCATCTGCATCGCCGAACTTATGATGCTAAGAGGTGTGTATAGTTCGTGGAACGACTCCTCCATAAGCCTTTTTAGGTTTGCAAAGAGTCTTGCTTTTTGTAGATGTGCTTGAACTCTGGCAAGAAGTTCCTTTGGATGAAACGGTTTTGCGATGTAGTCTGTCGCACCTTCTTCAAACCCTTTTACGACATCCTCCGCCGTATCTTTTGCCGTTAAAAAAATCACGGGTATATCTTTGGTCAGCTTATTTTGTTTTAACTCTTTAAGAACATCATATCCGTTCATTTGAGGCATTATTACATCAAGCAAAATTAGCTCCGGATGAAAACTTTTGATGATTTGCAGTCCATCTTCTCCGCTTAGAGCAACTTTTATATCGTAGTTGTACGGGGAAAGGATATCGCTAAAGAGGGAGAGATTTTCTATTTTGTCATCAATGATAACTATTTTTGACCCTATCGAGCCTTTGTGTATCTCTTTTGGCTGAGATATTTTTTGCTCAACATCTTTTGACGTCGCAGTGAGATTCTCTTTTGCGATTTCACTCTTTTTAGCAGTTAAAACAGTAACTATCTTAGAAGCTGCCTTCTCCATGGAGATAGCCATTTTTCGCTGATCTTCGCAAAGATCATCTTCATCTTGAAGTATTTGTGAATATCCCAAAATAGTGTTTAAACTATTGCGAATATCATGTAGCATTTTTGATGTCAGTACCATAGAGTCCATAATCATCCCTTTTTAAAGGCACTGACTAATTAGGTATTCTATTTGCTTATCGAAGGTATGGAATGTAGAAAATGTGGATCACGCCATATCGTGAAAGCAGGAATGAAA
>MICC01000053.1 GCA_001829715.1 Sulfurimonas sp. RIFOXYB12_FULL_35_9 | reverse complement strand
TTGGTTTCCGGATTAAATTTCGCCAACCCTTTGTCGGTTGCCAGCCATAAATTATTAAGGCTATCAACCAGAATAGAAGTTACTGAGTTGCCGGGAAATCCATCTTTTGTAGAGTAATTCGAAAACTTTCCTGTTTCCATGTCAAGTTTATCCATGCCTGAACCCAGCATCCCAAACCACAAGTTCCCTTCATTGTCTTCTTTTACACAATATACATCATTACTGCTGAGGCTATTTCTATTTTCACGGTGCACCAAATTCCTGAATTTAATAACAGGCGGTGATCCCGAAAAATCATATGCCTTCAAATCAATTATACTTACTCCCTGATTACTTGTAATATAAAGGTTTTGTTTACTGTCTTCGTAAATTTCAACAATTGAATTATTACGTAAACTGGTTGAATCACCTTCATTTGAGGTATAATGATAAAAGCGTCCGGTTTTCCTGTCAAACAGCTCAAGGCCACTGTTTAGCGTACCCACCCATAGGTTTTGTTTACTGTCTTCAAACACATACCAAACATTTCTATCGGAAATTGAATATGGATCGGCCGGATCAGGATAAAAAGCATGAAACCTGCCATCTTTCATTCTCGCCAAACCGCCATGATAGGTACCCATCCACAAGAGACCCTCGTGGTCCTCGCAAATTGAAATGACAGCATTGCTGCTTAACGAATTGGGATCGGAAGGATTGTCTCCGTATTGCGAAATTTCACCCGTTTTCCGATCAAGTTTATTTAAGCCGCCGCCGTCAGTCCCTATCCAGACATCACCGTTTTTACTTTCAGCGAAACTAAGGGTATTATTAAAGCTCAATTTGCCCCGAACATTTGGGTTGCTGAAATACCGTTTGAATTTCAACTTGCCGGGACTGTATTTGTTAACGCCAATGATTGCGCCTACCCACATTGATCCGGTTTTATCCTGATAGATACAATTTATTTTATTTGTGTTTAGCGAATATGGATCAAACTCGTCTGATTGGTAATGACTGAATTTCCCGGTCTTTTTATCAAAGATGCTTATACCTTCTGCATTCCTGTCTCCTATCCAGATTAATCCATTCTTATCTTCGGAAAGTGCAGATAAAACGTTGCCGTTTGGACCAGTATTGGTGCCATTTGGTTTGTACAATCTGAAAACATTCTTTCCCCTGTCCCATACCAGCAATCCGTTATCTTCAATGGCTATAAAAAAATCACCGGCACTGTCTTTTAACAGGCCTTTCCGTTTATTACTGAAATTCTTAACTTCAGGATGATTGATTTGTTTTGAAAGAAATTTATTTTGTTGATTATCAAAACAAAAAAGCTTGCTGCTGTGGCTTGCTACCCAAATTTGATTATGCTCATCCTCAACAAACGAATAGACACTATTTCTTAATTTAGTATCTACATCATCCTCTTCCAACAGATACAAATCTGCATCAATAATGTTATTTGAGATTTGGGGATTGTCATAAATTTTAATTCGAAGAATCCCAATGCTTGGAGAAGAAGCCCATAAAAACCCTTTGCTGTCAATAATGCAAGAATACAGGAAAAAATTATTTACAATTCCTCCGTTTACCCTTATTGTTTTTCTTAAAAAGTTATCCTTTTTTCTATCATAAACACACATCCCATTGGAAGTCATCACCCAGATATT
>MICC01000052.1 GCA_001829715.1 Sulfurimonas sp. RIFOXYB12_FULL_35_9 | reverse complement strand
TCCTACTGGTGAGGGGAAAACAGAGGGTTCATTACTTTGGGCGATTAGCAATATATACAATAAAAATACAAAAATTATTTATACACTGCCAACACAAACTACATCCAATAAACTATATCAAAGAGTTCAAAAGTTTTTTGATAAAAATGAGTGTGGCTTGATTCACTCAAATGCAAAGATATTTTTAGAAAAAGAGTATGAAAGAGATAACGGAGTTGTCGATAAACAGTTTGATAGTAATTTTTTGGTTAGCAAAAGTTTCAATAAACCAGTGACTGTTTCCACGATAGATTCCTTACTCAAATATTTTATCAACATAGGAAGATTCAATATTGCAACTAAAAATTTTTTAAATTCAGTAATTATTATCGATGAAGTACACTCTTATGATTTTAAATTGATGGGATTTTTAAAACGATTTTTAGAGCTTTGTTACGAATATGATGTACGAGTTTGTTTGATGAGTGCATCCATACCAAACAAAATAAAAGAGTTACTCAATATAAAAGATTATCCTGTAATCACTGAAAATAATTTATTTAAGAAAAAAGCAAATGAAATTAGAAAAATGGATTGTGAATTAGACGATGATTTTGATTTTATTTTTGAAAAATTTGAAGAATCAAAAAATATATTAATCATTAGAAATACTGTTAAAAGTGCAACTGATACATATAAATATTTTAAAGATACATTTTCATTGGATGATGAAGAAATTGTACTCTATCATTCAACATTTAAAAAAATGGATAAGCAGAAAAAAGAAGATTTAATTTTTGAAAAATTAGCTTCTAAAAATCCTTTTATTCTCGTCGCAACACAAATTGTAGAAGTTTCACTTGATATTGACTTTGATGTGATGTTTACTGATAATGCTCCAATAGATAGTTTGATTCAAAGATTTGGAAGAGTTAATCGTAAAAAAAATGAAAACAACAAGGGTGAAATTTATATCTATAAATATGCTAAAGCATTTCCATATACAAACTTATATCTTTTAAATTTAACTTTTGATGTTGTTCAAGATGGATATTTTGAGTTGGGAGAGTATGTAAAATGGCTGAATATTGTTTATGACAAACTTTTTGAAATGGATAAAAGCGTTAATAATGAAGTTTCAAGACTATTTGATGAAGCATACAAAAAATATGATGAGACCATAAAAAAATTATCAGGAATAAACAAATCTTCAGATAACTATGATTTAAGAGATATTACCTTTCAAAAAAATGATTATTTACTTTATGATGATTATATGGATGGGCAAACTAAATATGACTACACTATTTCTTTGCCTTACTATCTTGAAAGAAAGTATTTGTACACATCACAGACAGAAACAAACTATGAAGTTCTAAATTTAAAATATTCTTTTGAGGAAGGAATTATATTTGATGATGAAAAGATAGGTTTAAATGAATTGGGAGAATAAACCTGATTAATTATGTTGTAACTTGTGATATTCAGAAGTACAGTTCCGAATCTTCTATGTTTTTTCGGAAGTATGATAGAAAAAGTTATCTCTTTTAGCTAGTAAAAAAGGTTGTGTTGTGAAAAAAATATCAATTAACGGTACGCTCATCTCCTACTATTTCATTTGTAAAACAAAACTATGGCTCCACGCCAACCGTCTAAACCTTGAAGACAACTCTGAAGATGTTCGCATCGGCAAAGTGCTGCATGAGATACAAGAGCAAAAAACAAAAAAAGCTGAGATAAAAATCGACAATGTAAAGATAGATAAGATTACAAAAGAGTATTTGGTTGAGTTTAAAAAGTCAGATTCCGACCCAGAAGCGGTGAAGTGGCAGGTGCTTTTGTATCTTTATAAACTAAAACAAAAAGGGATTGATAGAAAAGGGAAGATTGATTATCATGAAAAAAATCATAACACAAAAACAGAGATTTTAGAGCTTGATGAGCAAAATGAAAAAGAGTTGTTGAGAGTGCTTGAAGCTATAGAAAGTCTCATAAATCTACCAAAACCGCCGGCGTCGAAATTTGAAAATAAGTGTAAAAAATGTGCTTATTATGAATACTGTTTTATCTAGGAGTTAGCATGGCAAAAAATCACACAAGATACATTTTTTCGATGGGAGAACTCAAACGCAAAGACAACTCCATCGCATTTGTGAACGAAAAAGGGAACTTTTATATTCCCATCGAAGACACACGGGAGCTTTACTGCCTAAATGAAGTGAGCTTCAACACAAAGTTTTTAGACTTTATCTCGCGCGCGAGAATCACTCTGCATCTGTTTAACTACCACGGCAACTACAGCGGAACTTTTTACCCAAAAGATACTTACATCAGCGGAGATTTGACCATAAAACAGTCTTATGCTTTTGTGGAGAATCGTTTGGTTATTGCAAAAAGCATCGTTTTAGCCATCTCAAAAAACATTCATGAAGTGCTTTACCACTACTACCGACACGACACAAAAGAGCTCAAACCCTATCTTGACTGGCTCAAAAACGATGTGGTAAAATTTTTGGAAAAAGAGTTAACCATTGAGCAAACGATGTTTATAGAGGGGCAGATTTGGCATAGGTTTTATGACAGTTTTAAGCACTTTTTGCCCGAAGATTTTGTGATGAACAAACGGGTAAAAAGACCGCCTGACAACCCCATAAACGCGCTTGTGAGTTTTGGAAATACGCTACTTTATACAAAAACAATTTCAGCGATTCACCAAACGCACTTAAACCAGTCTATCAGCTTTTTGCACTCACCAAGAGAGGGGCGATTTAGCTTGAGTTTGGATTTGAGCGAGGCATTTAAGCCCATCATAGTTTTTAAAACCATCTTTGATTTGGTGGGGAGAAAACAGCTTCAAGTGGCGAAACATTTTGACAAAGATTTGAATTTTGCACTTTTAAACGAAGCAGGAAAAAAGATATTTATCAATGCTTTTGAGACGAGAATAAACGAAACATTCATGCACCCAAAACTCAAAAGAAAAGTCTCATATAAACAGTGTTTGAAACTAGACGGCTATAAACTTATAAAGCACATTTTAGAAGAGCGTGAGTTTGTTCCGTTTTTGCTCAAAGAGAAACAGTGAAAAAAGATACCATCAACTACAACTATGTTTTTCTGTTTTACGACATAGCAGACGAGTTCAGCGATGTTGGTAAATACAGAGTTGCAAAAGTTTTTAAAATATGCAAAAAGTACCTAAAGCACCATCAAAAATCCATCTTCAGAGGAAGCATAACCCCGTCAAATCAGATAAAACTAGACAGCGAACTTAAAAAAGTGATAGATAAAAATCTGGACTTTATCACCATCATAAAAGTTCTAAACTCAGGAAGTTTTACAGAAAACACAATAGGCACACAAAAAAAAGAAACAGAGTCCATATTTATATAAATTTTCCAGAATTATGTAGCAAACGCACAAGATTTTTTCTGATTTTTGATAGAGATTAATCTAAAGATTTTTATAATACAACTATATCCAAGTAAGCTGCTAACCTTGAGTAAAAACAACACGAAGCAATCAGATACCACCATATAAACAAGTTTAAATACATCACATGTGGTCGGTTCAAGGCGGTGCAAAAGCAAACGGCTTTGTAGTTGCATCGACGTTTAAATACATCACATGTGTCGGTTCAAGTTAGAGAGATTATGGCTTTATTAGGGTCGAGTCCATGTTTAAATACATCACATGTGTCGGTTCAAGGCGAGACGGTATCTACGAAGATGAACACT
This sequence comes from Sulfurimonas sp. RIFOXYB12_FULL_35_9, assembly GCA_001829715.1. GTDB lineage: Bacteria > Campylobacterota > Campylobacteria > Campylobacterales > Sulfurimonadaceae > Sulfurimonas. The sequence goes on along the minus strand of MICC01000052.1, from coordinate 2,396 downwards.
ATCCGGTTTAAATACATCACATGTGTCGGTTCAAGAATATCGATACCGACAATTTGAGCTAATTTTTGGAGTTTAAATACATCACATGTGTCGGTTCAAGATCGAAATGAAATTGAGGTGTACTTGTTTCAGCTTTGTTTAAATACATCACATGTGTCGGTTCAAGTCCCATGCCGCTTGTTGAAGACATATATGCCGATGTTTAAATACATCACATGTGTCGGTTCAAGAGAAGTTGATGAGACTTTGACCGGTGATGAAGATTGTTTAAATACATCACATGTGTCGGTTCAAGGATTCTTTTGTAGAATACGAAAGAGAAGCATACGGGTTTAAATACATCACATGTGTCGGTTCAAGAGAGTTCTTTTGCAGGGCAATAAGCTTCAAACGGCTAGTTTAAATACATCACATGTGTCGGTTCAAGCAAATAGAGTATTCTTTATAACATCTAATAAATCATGTTTAAATACATCACATGTGTCGGTTCAAGGTATCATCTACTATTGTAAGTGTTGTTGCTGCAACGTTTAAATACATCACATGTGTCGGTTCAAGCTCGCCGTTGCACTCGTAGAAGTTTTAGCCTGCCCTAGTTTAAATACATCACATGTGTCGGTTCAAGGTTGATAATGAAACTGACCATGCATGATAGCTATATGTTTAAATACATCACATGTGTCGGTTCAAGAATTGGCATCTGTATTTTTTCAAAAATATCATAAACGTTTAAATACATCACATGTGTCGGTTCAAGTAAATTAACAAATATGTTTAAAATAAATTCTAATGTTTAAATACATCACATGTGTCGGTTCAAGCCACAGCTTTTTCATATTTTGTAAACTTAGAGTTGTTTAAATACATCACATGTGTCGGTTCAAGTTTTGCTAATTTTTTTAGCAAGGTAGGGGGTGGGAGGTTTAAATACATCACATGTGTCGGTTCAAGACAAGCAAGTCTTTTGCGGATTGTGCGGATTTGAGTTTAAATACATCACATGTGTCGGTTCAAGCGGCAACTAAATTAACACACCAGTTGTATGCAAGGGTTTAAATACATCACATGTGTCGGTTCAAGCAAGCTCTTTGTATATTTCATAAGAGACTGTTTGTTGTTTAAATACATCACATGTGTCGGTTCAAGAAAAATTTGCAGATACTCCTGCGGATATCATCTTTTTGTTTAAATACATCACATGTGTCGGTTCAAGTAGCGCATAATACTCTCAAGCAGACTTCCATGCTGGTTTAAATACATCACATGTGTCGGTTCAAGCCCCCTCAACTTACCTTTTTGTTTCCCTTTTGAAAAGTTTAAATACATCACATGTGTCGGTTCAAGTTTCTTTAGTATAATCAGAAACAATAATTACTTTTTGTTTAAATACATCACATGTGTCGGTTCAAGCAGGGTGTGAAATTTATATTTTTTAGATTCGTATTTAGTTTAAATACATCACATGTGTCGGTTCAAGAATATAAAAAATATGACATCAGCAACGCTTCTCTGTTTAAATACATCACATGTGTCGGTTCAAGTTCTTCCGCATCTGTTGTTACGAGCCACAGAAAGAAGTTTAAATACATCACATGTGTCGGTTCAAGGAATCTCCGCAATAACATTCTAAAGTACAAGTACGTTTAAATACATCACATGTGTCGGTTCAAGTTGACTAAATCCCTTGTTGCTTTAGAATTCTTTTCAAGTTTAAATACATCACATGTGTCGGTTCAAGTCGTTCTTCCCATCTTTTAGCTTCTTGAAATTCTAAGTTTAAATACATCACATGTGTCGGTTCAAGGTTTTGAAAGTAGTCATAGAGTTGTAAATTTTTCATCGTTTAAATACATCACATGTGTCGGTTCAAGAAAAGATAAATCTACTTTCTATGATTTATTTACTGGGTTTAAATACATCACATGTGTCGGTTCAAGCACAAAACCTATAGAGTCGACCGTTGTGTATAGCGAGTTTAAATACATCACATGTGTCGGTTCAAGTTTTGCTTGCGGCTGCACGGATGCCCCTGCGGCTTAGTTTAAATACATCACATGTGTCGGTTCAAGGTGTATCTAACTTCTCCATTTATTCGTTTATCGGAGTTTAAATACATCACATGTGTCGGTTCAAGAGCTTGCAAAAACTGCAGATATAAAGACGAAGAAAGATTTAAATACATCACATGTGTAGGTTCAAGTGATAAGCATATAGATACAAAATACTATAAAACAAAGTTTAAATACATCACATGTGTCGGTTCAAGCTAAGTCTAACATATTTTTCATTTTATCCGCATAAGTTTAAATACAGGCACTGACTGATTAGGTATATTAATTGCTTATTATGTTTATGAAATGTAATAAATGTGAATCAACCTATATAGTTAAGTCAGG
>MICC01000051.1:39310-39867 GCA_001829715.1 Sulfurimonas sp. RIFOXYB12_FULL_35_9 | reverse complement strand
TTTTCATGTTGCTGATATTAAGATTTCCTCCAAGGTAGAGATTATGGCTCCTCCGGATGAAATGGTGGTTCAGGTTTCAGCGCCAACTAAGGAAGAGGTTGAAGCTCCACCTGTTCTTACTCCAGAAGAAGCTGCTGCCGCCGCTAAGGCTGATGGTGCGGCTCCTGCTGAAGGTGAAGCGGTTCCTGCTGAGGGAAAACCTGTCGAAAGTAAAGGAAAGTCACCTGCCGAAGGAAAACCTGCCGCTGAGGGTAAAAAAGAAAAGAAATAGGCTGGATTAAGGAGTAAGTGATGGCTGAAGTTCCACTGCCAAGTGGTTTGCCTCCTGGAGCAAAGCCGATTAGCCCAATTCCGAATTCGCAAGCTGGTGGGGTTCGTGGCACACCCCCTAAAATTGCGCCAACCAGACCAGGGGAAATCGCCCCAACTCCTCAACCTGCGCCTCCGACAACCCCAACCACTATTCCAGCACCAAGACCGTCAATTGCCAGACAGTATACTGTTCAGGATTTACGTTCCTTCCTCTTGAATAGTCTTAAGATGAATCCTAGTACTGA
>MICC01000051.1:11718-39186 GCA_001829715.1 Sulfurimonas sp. RIFOXYB12_FULL_35_9 | reverse complement strand
AGCTTACTTGGATATTTTGAAATAATTTTAAATATATTTGTATCAATAGAGTTTTGTCTGCAAATCCTAAGTTGTTCAATGTTATTTATCCAAATACTGCTAAAGGATGTGCTGACACCTCCCAGTCTCATCTTTACAAGCACCTCTTTCATATAGCTGTAACTTATCTTGTGAGTGTATAAAAATCTTGCAAGTATGTCGAAATCTGCCGCTATTTTAAGATCTGTTCTAAATAACCCATATTTTTCATAAACCCATCTTCTTACAAAAAAAGTAGGGTGAGCAGGCATCCAGCCATAAGCAAATTTTTGCGGTGTAAAATGAGAACTGTCGTAATATCGCACCACTTTATTCAAATTATCGGACTTCACATATACCAGATTCGCAAACACGCTACCCGCTTGGCTTTTTTCAAACTCTTTCACAACTCGCTCTATGACACCGTTGTCTATATAAAAATCATCACTGTTTAGTATCCCCACCACATCGCCGCTAGCAAGAGCAATACCTTTGTTCATGGCATCATAGAGTCCATTATCAGACTCACTTACAAACTTGCTTATCTTATCTCCGTAGCTTTTCACAACTTCAACCGTACCATCCGTACTCGCACCGTCTATGATGATATACTCTATGTCTTTATATGTTTGCCTAAGAACCGACTCTATCGCATTTTTTATGGTTTTTTTGTTGTTTCTAACTACTGTTATGATTGAAATTTTCAAGTTTTATGTCCTAAAATATTTTTATAGATCTCTATTTGACTGGCTATTACACAATCATTTTCATATAATTTTGCAGTTTTTATAGCATTTTTAGAGAGTTCTTCATATTTTGCAAAATCATATGATTTTTTAATAACTTCCTCCAAATCATCCACTGCACAAAGAAATCCATTTTCGCCCTCTTTTATAAAATCTCCTCTTGTTCCGACATCAAACCCTATGACAGGTACTCCAAAACTCATAGCTTCTATAATCGTTAATCCAAAAGTTTCATACCAAATTGATGGTTGAATCAAGTACTTTGATTTTGAAATATATGAGAGTGTCATATCTCTGCTGCACTTACCTTTAAATATTATATTCTTTTGATTAAACTCTTTTCTCAAATCTTCTTCTATCTCACCGCCGCCGATAACAGTAAGAACAAATCTTTCATCTAAACTCTTCCAAACTTTTAAGAGTTCATATACCCCTTTTGATTCTTCAAGTCTGCCTACATAGATATACCCGTTTTTTTCTTTTTGCAAATCAAATACCATACTTAAACTATTGGATTTAAGTATTATTTTTTGCTCATTAACACCGAGTGACTTTACTTTTGCTTTTTGAAAATTCGTAAGTGCAAAAAAGTAGTCTATATTGTCAAATACTTTAGTAAAGCGATAAAACCAAAATGAGGCTTGAGCTACCAAACTTTGAAGCAAAGATTTTCTATAACACCTATTTAGTATCCCTGCAAACGAAAATCTTTTTTGAGTACATAATTCACAAATACCGTAATTATCCCTGTACAAAATACCGGATATGCACCAAAGACGATAATTATGAAGCGTGTGAACGACTTTCGCACCTTCATCTTTTGCAGCTTTAAAAACACTAGGCGTCAAAAGCGGAAAAAAATTATGAACATGTACCAAATCTATTCTGTTTTCTTTAACTATCTCTCTTACCTTCTTATAGTGTTTCTTTGAAAACCATATCTCAAAAAGAAGTTTAAACTTGTTTATATCATCGTTTGAAACTTCATAAAAGTATACATTTTCATATCCCAGTTTTTTTTGCAAAAACAAAAGTTCATTTTCATAAACTATATCTTCGCCGCCGATGTTTTTTGATTGGTATCTGTTATGGATTATTAGGATTTTCATATATAAGAACTTATCTGATTTCGGTCTTTATCGTCAATAAAAAATTCTTTGACTCCTGCTAAAAGCTCATCATACCTTTTTGCATCAACATTTATAATAATATCTTTTAAATTTTTGCTATCTTTTGGGTCAAATATATATCCGTTTACTCCATTTTTTATAAGCGCTACTGAGCCACAACTTTGACTTACAATTACAGGCAAGCCAAAATAAAGTGCCTCTTCTATCACCAAACCCCACGGTTCTATCATGCTCGGCAATATAAAAATATCGTTATCTAAAAACTCATCTTTTAGCTTTTTATTTTCAATCGGTTCTTTAAAAATTATATTTGATTTAGCCATTTTCACAAGAGACTCCTTCTCTTCTCCATCACCAACGATAGTTAAAAAATACTCCTCTAAAGAGTTAAACAGCTCTATAAGGGTTTTTAAATTTTTCACTTTTGATAGTCTGCCTATATATAGAAATCTTTTTTGATTTTTTTTTCTTTTTTTACAAATTCAGTTTTATTGATTATTCCTAGTTTATATAAATTTTTTTATCAAACTCTTAACCATCTCTTTCAAAATAATACAAATATAATACAAATTTGTTTTTGTATTTTTTTCTACAATATTCCACCAACCAACTATGCTATCAACTCTCTTAATATCAGAAACACCACCTGATGAAATACTAGAGATTATAACATCTATATATTTGAAGTTTTTATTATTTTTATACGCTTTATAAAAAAATTCAAAATCTGCACCAATCCGATTTGATAGATTGAATTTATTTGCTTTATGAAGTTTTGAAGAGATAAACGCACTTTGATGGCTAAAGCGCGAACCTTTCCAAATATCTTGCATATTTCCGGCTTTGGCTATTCGCTTTCTATTTGGATACCTTACCTCATGATCGCCATATAATATATCTACATTTTGATATGATATTTTTGCAAAAATATTTTCAAGAACATCCTCTTTAAAAAACCAATCTCCTGCATTCATAAAGTTCAGCCACTCTCCATGTGAGAGATCTATACCCTTATTCATAGCGTCATATATCCCGCCATCCCTCTCACTCACCCAGTAGTCAATCTTATCCTCATATTTTTTAATAATATCAACCGTACCGTCAGTTGAACCGCCGTCTATGATGATGTACTCAATATTGTCGTAAGTTTGGTTTATGATGCTTTGGATAGTTTCTTCAATATATTTTTCGCCGTTATAGACAACGGTAATAATGGAGATAAGAGGTTTTTTGTCTTTATATTTGTTAGATTGTTTCATTTTAACCATTTATTAATTACTTCACACACTTTAATTACATCTTCTTTTGTATGAAAATATGATATAGGCAAGCTAAGTGTAGTATTGTGTATCTCTTCACTAATCGGATATCCCCCTTTTATTATGCCTTTCATAACTTTTTGTTTATGAGGAGGCAATGGATAATGTATCTCCGTTTTAATATTATTTTTCAATAGATACTCTTTTAATTCATCTCTCTTATTATTTCGAATATTAAAAATATGATACACATCAAAATAATCTTTATGAACAGCCGGTTTAACAAATCTATCTTCTAAATTTTCAAGATACAATTTGGCTAGTTCTCTTTTATGATTTGTTATATCATCCAAGACTTTAAGTTTAACAGACAAAAAACCTGCTTGTATCTCATCTAAGCGTGAGTTATAGCCTAATTCTTCGTTATAGTATTTAACTGCAGAACCATAATTACGAAGTGCTTTAAATGTCATTGCTAAATTTTCATTATCTGTAGTAATCGCTCCTGCATCTCCCAGCGCTCCTAAGTTTTTAGTCGGATAAAAACTAAAACACCCCACACCGAAAGAACCGACTTTTTTGCCTTTATACATTGCTCCGTGAGCTTGTGCTACATCTTCGATAACTTGCAGATTATATTTGTTTGCTATGCTCATAACCGAATCCATATCACACGACTTGCCATATAAATGTACAACCAAAATCGCTTTTGTCTTTTTTGTAATTTTCTCTTCTATTTTTAATGGGTCGATATTATAAGTAGCAATATCTGGTTCTACCAAAATAGGCTTAAATCCATTTCGTACAATTGCTAAAATAGTTGCAATATATGTATTTGATGGAACGATTATCTCGGAATCTTTTTGAAATTTAAAAGCATTGATAGCCAGTATCAAAGCATCAAGTCCGGAAGCGACGCCCACGCAATGATTTGTACCGCAAAACTCGGCGAACTCTTTTTCAAATCGTGCCACCTGTCCACCAAGTACAAACCAGCCACTTTCCAAAAAAGTATTAAAACTCTCTTTGTATTTATCAAAGAGTCTCTGATTTGCAAACTTTAGATTTTCATACTCTATCATCTCTATTTATACTCCTCATCTATATAATCGTCTTTATCATAATACTGCGAAGAGAATACCAAAAGAATAGCACCTTGTGTAAAATTATCCATCGTATGCCAATCTTTCGAGTCAAGAATCAAACACTTTGAATTTGAATCAAGTAAAATAGTCTCCTCTTTTTCTCCATCGTTTACATATATTTCACAACTTCCACCTAAACAAATGAGTGCTTGCTTAGTTATTTTATGCCTATGACCGCCTCTTTTTGCCGTTACATCATAGATATAATAAAATCGTTTAATTTCAAAAGGAAAGAGTTTTTCTACTACTGTCAGATTGCCCCTGCTATCACTAAAATTTGGTAAATCAATTAAATATGCCATTTATAACCCTAGTATAAAATTTTTAGTATAAACATTATAGCTTTGATTGAGCCTTCTTTTGATATTTCTAAGTGGCATCTTCCAATCATTTTTCTGTTTAAAAGTACCATGATAATCATAAGTATCATCTATTTTTACAATCTCATTTTTTATTTTTTCAAGATGAATGAGATATGGTTTATAAAGCATCTTTAAATCTATTTTTCTTAACTTGTAATTACCAAGCTCAACTTTATTGTTCGGCAAAAACTTAAAATTGTGAAAATGATAAAATATCAATTCAAAACTTCTGTTTTCAAGTTTATATTGCTGAATATTCCATGGAGCTACACCTCCGCCGAGATTCTGCGATTCATATACACCCTCAAATCGTATAGTCCAATCATCAAGATATTTTTGATCACCAAACTTTCCATCTTCAAATCTTGCATAACACCATTCGTTACAAGCATCTCTCCACCAATTTAGCACTTTCATACCATTACTATCATTTTTAAATGTCATAAACTGCACACAATATATCCCACTTGTTGCACTTTGGTCATACTCTGGAGTATAGCGATGTTCTGTTATCAAAACAGACTTATCTTCCATCTCTTCTATCAAAACTTTTGGATTTAAGAAAAAATACAAATCAGCATCGAGATAGGTGCAACTCTCAAGAGTATATTTTTCTATTGAATATTTTATAATTGATGGCGTACATGTCCAACAATACTCTCCTGCACTTCTTAAAGACTTAATCTTCAACAACTCGTCATCCTCAAACTCTTTAAGTGATACAACAGTTACAAATTCAAGATTTAGCTTTTTAAGTAGTCCATAACTTCTATCATCAAACGCAAAAATATACAAATGAAACTTATCGCTATGAATTTTAAGTGATTCATACATCGCCAATCCACGAGTTAAGTAGTTACTATCAAATAGTGTGCAGTAGTTATACATTTTTTATCTTTTTTGCCAAAACTATATTATCAAGATATAAGTCATCATTTTTAGGTAATATTTTTGATAAAAACAATCCAACAATATTAAAAGGTGCTATTAAAAATAGTGTTATTATTAAATTTAAATATCCATTTTTTGTAACTGTTATTTTATAAATATAGTCATTAAGTAGCTGAAATATTACTTCTATACCATTATTACTTTTTCTATGTTCAATGATTTCAAATCCATTGTCACTCAGAATATGTTTTAATCCAAATGATGAGTATCTTGCATAATCATATGGTTGTTCATGCTCATCCCAGACAAATGGAACTGTTATGAGGAATACCCCGTCCATTTTTAAAACTCGATTTGTTTCTCTTAAGAACTCATTTGGATTAAAAACATGCTCAAATACTTGATTTGAAATTATGCTATCAAATAAATCTTCTCCAAATGGCATATTTTTACCATCATAAAAAAAATCAGCTTTTTTATTTTGTCTATTTTGGGGAGTATAAATTTCAAGCCCTATATATTCTGTACAGATACAAAGATTTTGATATGGCTTTTGACCACAGCCGATATCCAGAACTTTACCGTTTAAATTTCTAATTAATTCAGAAACATGTTTATATAAACCTTTTCTTGCAAAATAAAAAGGGTTGATAAAAAGTCCAATAAATTTAGGATTTAATTGTTCATCTATATACAATTTTTTTAATTTTTTTAACATTGCACTTTCTCCAAAATAAATCCTTTAAAAGTATACTCATTAGTTCTGCCATCCGAAGCATTAAACTTTTCAATAACTTTATAGTTATGCTTTACAAAAAATTTCAAAAATTCTACTTCTTCAAAAAACCAACAAGGATAACTTGCTGTATAAATTGAAGATGGAACAATTTGTAGTTTGATTTGCTTATTTTTAGAAAAAGAGGTTCTATCAATTATAATAAATTCAAAATCACTTTTCAAAATCTCATCCATTAATTCATACGGTTTCTCAATATATTGCAATACGCTAGATAGCACCAAAACATTTGGTTTTTGCTCTTTTACACACTCTGTAACATCATAATAAAACTTAAGTCTATCATCTTCAAAATCTTTTTTACCTGCATCGACAAAATGTTTTTGCTCTACCACGCTCCATGAAACGCTATCCAGTTGATCTAAAAACTTTTTATTTTGGTAATATGTACTTCCAAGACTACCACCAAAATCAAGCACTCGCAAATTGCTTTTAGCATTAGATGCTGCTAAAAGCACTCCTGAAAGCAATGTCCATGAATACTGAATCTTGTCAAACAGTACACTGTCTCGCTCATAAACTGCTTCGCCATTTTTGACTTTAAGAAGAGACATTCTTACTTTTTGTAGAATTGCGTCTGAATCGTACCCCGTAGAAGCTTTTTTAGCCTCTTCCCAGTTTTTATAGTTTCCATGCCATCCATATTTATTAAACTTTAATTTTCTCAGAGTATCAACTATGATAGGCGGTATCAGACTTTTTATTAATTGCTTCATTTTATAAACCATCTTTTAAGTTTCAATAGAACCCTTTTTGTAAAACTTAGTTTTAAAGAATTATGAAATATTTCTATTTTTTTTCTTGCCACTGTGTCTTCTGTTGTTTCTATTTTACTAATAGAATATTTTTTACTCAAGACTACTTTATACACATCAGTTTCTGCCGTGCAATGAGTTCCCTCTGAATCGTGTCCAATGTTTTGCACATAGCTTTGCTTTGGGTAGAGGGTAAGCATATTTTTTAAAAATGCACTTACATACCATCTCACTGCCCATGAGTTATTTTTTCCTTGAATCTGCCTTTTTAGCATTTTGGTATAACCATAGCTACCATTAAAATCAGCTTCTTTGGTAAGTTTTTTATCTTTCAATTCATCTAAGAGTTTTTGTCCATTTGGCTCAAAAACAGCCCATTTATCCTTCCATGTTGCCCAACCCCAACAATCAGCTCCTCGTATAAAGAATGTCTCAGGCAAACCGCCGATAGGGTAAATATACCCATGTATAGATGCTACATTGGACTCATTTTGATACATTTCCAACGCCTCATTCATAAATCTCAAAAAAAATGGACTTGTTACCAAATCATCCTCAAGTACGATTATTTTTCCATATTCGTTTACTATTTTCGTAACTCCGTCTATAATGGAATCTGCTAATCCCAAGTTTTTTTCTCGCTCAATAATGGTAACTTTTTTAAACCCATCTATAGTTTTAATATACTCTCGCACTTCATTAACTTTAGTGATTGCGTTTTCATTTTTTGGTGCATCGGAATAAACATACAACTCACTTGCCAAAGCCAATTCATTTTTTTGCAATGCTTCTACTGTTTGTCTAGCATGATATGGGCGGTTATAGACAAATAGTACTATTGGGGCTAAAATCATTTGGAATACTCACTTTCTATAAATTTTTTTCATTTATTATTGTTTTATTGCAAGATTATATATTCAAACAGTTATCTTTCCTATAAAATATGGTTGTATTTTTTTTATAAAAAAGACCTGGGCTTATCCCCCAAAAATCTAATTTACTAAAATTATTGTTTAATAAAAAATTAACACCTTCACTATATGCCATCCTTTCAGAGTCATCTAAAATAATAATTCCATTTTCCTTAATACTATCAATTGCATTTTTAACACAATTAACACGGTCTCTTCCATCTACAATAACTATGTCAAATTTTTTTTCTATTTTGGTAGAAAAAGCAGAATATCTTTCTCCATATACAAGTTCTTGATAATTAAGATTGACATTTTGTGGCATACTATTTTTTATTTTTTCAAACCATTTTTTATCATGTTCAACAGATGTAACAGAACTGACTTTTTTAGCATACCATAATGTTGAGTTTCCAGATCCATATTCGAAAATATCCATATTCGTGTTCAATCTTTCAGAAATAAAATCTATGAAACTGTATGTTACCCAAGGTATTGGATTTGAATCTTTATCTATGGGCATTTTATTTTTAAATGAATTAATCCAGCCTATTTCATTTAAATATCCACTTGAATTCATTGAAAGTAATTGTTTGATTAATTTTGGTTGGCATGTTATATCAATGATTTTTCTTATTTTATTTATCATCTTTAATCCTAATTAACAGTAGTGATCTTGTTTTCATCCAAAACATTTTTTTTGTTTTTTGATTGAGTAAATCAAACATATAAGCTGCCATTATCTGACTTGATAATGTTGCCACCGCTGCACCCTGAACTCCATACTTTGGAATCAACACAAAATTCAAAATGACATTTATTATCATTCCGCTAAAGGTTCTCCAAAAAGCCAATATTTGCAAGTTTTCAGAGACAAACCACTTTCCACTAGCAACTCCCAAAAACACAAATACCCCAGCCCAAATATGTATCATCAGTACACTTCCTGCTTCGTTATACTCTCCGCCGTAAAGCAGATTTACAATCCAGTCACTTAAAAAAGTCATGGGAAGGGCTATTGCGATAGCCATCCATACCATCAAATCATAAAGTTTTTGAAGTCTGGCATAGTAGAGTTCCTCGCTTATCTTTTTAGCGTTTATGATGGCAGGGAAAAGTGAAGATGCTATCACCATCGGGATAAAATACCATGCCTCGCTAAGTCGTACGGCAGCGGCGTATTGCCCTACCGCCTCGGCGTCCATCATTTCCATAATCATAACTTGGTCGATTTTCATATAGATAGAGATGACTATCCCGCTAAGTATGAGAGGCCATGCGTCACGCAACAAATCAACGGCTATTGGTTTGTTAAACTTCCAATCTATCCTATGATTTTTGATGTAAAAATAGACAAACCCGCACGCCAAAACAAAACTGTCAAAAAGTACTACCCATGCAAAGGCTTCAAGCGGGGCTTCGTTTAGGATGAGTATTATCTTTGCTACGCTTGAGAAAAACAGGCTTATGACATTTGCAAAAACGATATATTTGCCCATCACTTTACTTTGAAAGTACATGTCAACAACATTGAAACTTCCAAAGATTGTGGCACTTGCGATTATGAAGATAAGTATATTTGTTTGCGTATCGTTTGAGGTAAAATTGATAGCGATTGCTAAAAAGAGGAGTACACCAAAAGCCCCTATGAACTTTAGCCAAAAAGCAGTCCCTATGAGGGCGTCTCTTCGTGTTTCATCTTTTACAAGCTCACGCACCACAATGCCATCGAGCCCAAGAGTGGCGATGGCGGTAAAAAGCCCCACAAAACTTTGCGCATAAGAAAAGAGTCCAAACTGTTCAGGTCCAAGATAGCGTGCTACCCAAATGCCTACAAAAAGCCCTACAACCATGCGAAGTATTTTTTCACCAAGCAACCATGAAGTGTTTTTAAAGTACCTCATAAAACCGCTATGATTTTGCAGTGATTTTAGTTTTGTCAGCATTTTGTATTTAAATACCACTCATACGCAATTTTTATCCCATCTTTAAGTTCAACTCTGTGTTTCCATCCGAGGCTATGAAGCTTACCGGGGTCTGTCAGTTTAAGCATTGTGCCATCTGGTTTAGTCGTGTTAAAGTAAAACTCACCTCTAAACTCCAGTATGCTTTTTATAAGCTCTGCTAACTCTTTTATAGATATATCCTCACCTGAACCGATGTTGATATGAGTGTTCTTAATCTCTTTGGTATTTGCATTATATGTATCTTTTGCATCTACATTTTCCATCAAAAATACACATGCATCCGCCATATCTTCGGAGTATAAAAACTCACGTCGGGGCTTTCCGCTCCCCCAAATCTCTATATTGACATGACTGTCATCCATCTCTTTAATGCCATATTTTTCCAATATTTTTAAGACCTCTTCTTCAGCACTCTCTCCTGAAATATGCTCAATCGGATTTTTATCCAAATCTTCTCTTATGGCATTCCAGTTCTTATCTTCTAAACATTTACCAAGATGTATTTTTCTTATCATTGCCGGAAGGACATGTGACTTCTCAAGGTCGAAGTTATCATTTGCTCCGTAAAGATTTGTCGGCATTACGCTTATAAAATTTGTGCCGTACTGGATGTTATAACTCTCGCACATCTTTATACCTGCGATTTTTGCTATGGCATAAGGTTCATTTGTATATTCAAGTTCAGAGGTAAGCAAACTCTCCTCTTGCATAGGTTGTGGTGCATTTTTCGGGTATATACATGTACTGCCTAAAAAAAGTAGCTTTTTTACGCCGTGCATGTAGCATTGATGGATAACATTATTTTGAACTTCGAGATTTTCATATATGAAATCGGCTCTATAAGTGTTATTTGCCACTATACCCCCTACTTTTGCAGCTGCGAGTATGACATACTCCGGTTTTTCTTTTTCAAAAAAATCTATGACTGCTTGTTGGTTTATCAAATCCAACTCAGCGTGAGTTCTATAAACTAAATTCGTATAGCCTTTTGAGAGCAGATTTTTGACAATTGCGCTTCCGACAAGCCCAAGATGTCCTGCTACATATATTTTGCTATCTTTTTTCATAGCTTTTTCTCAAGAAATTTATACTTTTTTAAATACCACTCTACAGTCTTAACGATGCCGCTATCAAAGTTCTCATCCGCTCTCCAAAGAAGTTCATCTTCAAGCTTAGTTGCATCTATGGCATAGCGTCTGTCATGTCCTGCCCTATCTTGCACAAAAGTTATAAGTTCTTTGTAGCTTTTTATATTTGGAACTGATGTTTTAACATCAGCTTTGTTTGGTGAGGTTAAAACCTCACTTCCGTTTAGAGGTACTTCTTTATCAAGAATTTCACATATTCTATCTACTATCTGAAGATTTGTTCTCTCGTTTCTTCCGCCTATGTTATATGTCTCTCCTGTTTTTCCGTTATGGTAAACGAGATCTATCCCTTTGCAGTGATCAAGCACATAAAGCCAGTCACGGATATTTTTGCCATCTCCGTAGATAGGAATCGGGTTTCCTGCAAGAGCGTTTCTTATGATTGTAGGGATTAGTTTTTCATCATGTTGTTTTGGACCGTAGTTGTTGGAGCAGTTTGTGATTACCGTGTTCATGCCATATGTTTCGTTGTAAGCTCTTACAATCATATCGCTACTTGCTTTGCTAGCAGAGTATGGAGAGTTTGGTGCGTAAGGAGTTAACTCCGTAAATAGTCCGCTCTCGCCCAATGTTCCATACACTTCATCGGTGCTTATATGATGAAATCTTGGAAGTGAGGTTTTAACCTCGCTCTTTACCGAAGCTAAAGCATCGGTTCCTAAAAAGCGTTCTTTATATTTAAACGGCGCATCCATCCACTTTTTATAAGCAACATCTAAAAGAGTAAAAGTCCCGTTTACATTTGTCTGCACAAACACACCCGGATTTTTTATAGAATTATCTACATGACTCTCTGCCGCAAAATGTATAACACCTTGTATATCGTACTCGTCAAATATAAACTCTAGAAGTTCACGATTACAGATATCGCCTTTTATAAACTTATATCTGGGATTTGCTTCGCACTCTTTTAGATTTTCTAAGTTTCCTGCATAAGTAAGAAGATCTAGATTTACCAAGTTATAATGTGGATATTTTTCTAAAAAGTACGGCACAAAATTTGAACCTATAAATCCTGCCGTGCCTGTTAATAGTATGGTTTTATTATTAAACATATTCTATTTTACCAAATCTTTAAGATATTCGCCGTAAGCCGTTTTTGATAAGAAGTTTGCCATTTCCAATACTTTTTCTTTGCTTATCCATTCATTATTATAGGCTATTTCCTCAAGACAAGCAATTTTATAACCTTGTCTATGCTCAATTGTTTGCACAAATTGCCCTGCTTCTATAAGGCTATCGTGAGTACCTGTATCAAGCCATGCAAAACCACGACCAAGAAGCTCTACTTTTAGTTTATTTCTTTTTAGATACTCTTGATTTACCGATGTAATCTCAAGTTCTCCTCTGGCTGAAGGCTTTACATTTTTAGCTATTTCAACAACACTGTTATCGTAAAAATATAGACCCGTTACGGCAAAATTTGATTTCGGCTCTTTTGGTTTTTCTTCTATACTGATAGCGTTTTGATTTTCATCAAACTCTACTACACCAAATCTTTGCGGATCTTTCACTTGATATCCAAATACGATAGCCCCATCTCTAAGCAAAGCCGCATTTTTGACAAGACCGCTCAAACCGTTACCGTAAAATATATTATCTCCGAGTATTAGGCATACACTCTCATTTCCGATAAACTCTTCGCCAAGTATAAAAGCTTGTGCAAGACCTTCGGGTGAGGGTTGAATCTTATACTCAAGTTTTATACCCCAATCACTGCCATCACCCAAAAGCTCTTCAAATTTTCCAATATCATGAGGAGTTGAAATGATAAGTATCTCTTTTATACCTGCCAGCATTAGCACAGATAGCGGATAATAAATCATCGGTTTATCATAAATGGGAAGCAGCTGCTTGCTTATACTTCTTGTTAAAGGATAAAGCCTTGTTCCGCTTCCGCCTGCTAAAATTATCCCTTTCATTTACTCTCTGCTCCATAAAAATTTCTATACCAATTCACAAATCTATCAACTCCTACTTCTAACGAGGTTGATGGCTTGTACCCAAAATCATCCATCAACGCACTCACATCAGCGTAAGTTGAAACCACGTCACCGTCTTGCATATCCATAAAATTTTTCTTTGCCTCTTTGCCTAGTGATTTTTCAACTGTTTTTATAAAGTCTAAAAGCTGTACTGGCGAATTGTTTCCTATGTTGTAGATGCGATACGGTGCGGTTGAATGGTCAGCTTCAAGGTTAGACTCCTGCTCTAGTTTGGACTCACAAATCGGTTTTGCAGGGTTGTCTATCACTTTTATAATCCCCTCTATGATGTCGCCGATATATGTAAAATCTCTGCTCATGTTGCCGTGATTAAATACTTTTATAGCTCTGTCGTTTAAAATCGCATCTGCAAAAAGCATAGGCGCCATGTCAGGTCTGCCCCACTCTCCATAAACGGTAAAAAATCTAAGTCCTGTTGCATGTATACCGTAAAGGTGAGCGTAAGTATGAGCCATCATCTCATTTGATTTTTTAGTTGCCGCATAGAGGCTTATGGGATGGTCCGTATGGTCACTCGTCTTAAAAGGTTGAGATCTGTTGAGTCCGTAAACACTTGAACTGCTTGCAAACGCCAAATTTTTCACTCCATAATTTCTACATGCTTCAAGAATATTTATAAATCCTACAACATTGCTTTGTATGTAAGCATGCGGGTTTTCTATAGAGTATCTCACCCCTGCTTGAGCCGCAAGGTTGCATACGGCATCAAATTTTTCTGCTTCAAAAAGTCTCTTTATTGCCTCTGCATCCGCCAAATCAATTTTTGCAAACTTATGTTTCGGATATTTTTCAGAGTGAACCACTTCGCTATTTTCACAGCGAAGAGCTTGAATTCCAAGTTCATTTAATCTCGCATACTTTAGGTTTACATCGTAATAATCGTTGATATTGTCAAGCCCTACAACCTCATCG
Organism: Sulfurimonas sp. RIFOXYB12_FULL_35_9; assembly: GCA_001829715.1. Classification (GTDB taxonomy): domain Bacteria; phylum Campylobacterota; class Campylobacteria; order Campylobacterales; family Sulfurimonadaceae; genus Sulfurimonas. The sequence continues at coordinate 25,140 of MICC01000051.1, read as the reverse complement.
CCACGCTCTAGCAATTTTTTTGCCAAATGAAAACCGATAAAGCCTGCCGTTCCTGTTACTAATATTTTCACATCTATCCTTCAACTATCGCTATTAAATATATCTCTTGTGTAAACTTTCTCTTTTACATCCATGATTGATTCGCTAAGTCTGTTTGCTACTACTACATCGCTTATCTTTTTAAACTCATCCAAATCTTTTATAACTCTTGAGTTAAAAAAACTCTCTTCTTGACAAGCAGGCTCATAGATAACGACCTCTATCCCTTTTGCTTTTATACGCTTCATAATCCCCTGAATAGCCGAACTTCTAAAGTTATCACTTCCGCTTTTCATTACAAGTCTATAAACACCGACTATCTTTGGTTTTTTTGCCAATATGCTATCAGCTATAAAATCTTTTCTCGTTGAGTTTGATTTTACAATTGCCTCTACCAAATTTGACGGCACATCCGCATAATTTGCAAGAAGCTGCTTTGTATCTTTTGGCAAACAGTATCCGCCGTATCCAAAAGAGGGGTTGTTATAGTGAGTTCCTATACGCGGATCAAGCCCAACACCTTCTATAATCTGTTTAGTATCAAGCTCATGTGACTGAGCGTAAGAGTCAAGCTCGTTAAAATACGCCACCCTCATGGCAAGGTAAGTATTTGCAAACAGTTTTATCGCTTCAGCTTCTGTTGAGTCGGTAAAAAGAATCGGGATATCTTTTTTAATCGCCCCTTGTGCCAATAAATTTGCAAATACCCCAGCTCTCTGGCTCTGTTCTCCTACGATAATTCTGCTAGGGTAAAGGTTGTCATGCAAAGCCAATCCTTCTCTTAAGAACTCTGGGGAAAAAATAATATTATCTGTCTTAAATTTCTCCCTTAAGCTCTTCACATATCCAACCGGAACAGTTGATTTGATAATCATAACGGCATTTGGATTTATGCTTAAAACATCCGCAACTACAAATTCTATGCTTTTTGTGTTAAAGTAGTTAGTTTGGGGATCATAATCAGTCGGAGTCGCGATAATGACATACTCTGCACCATTGTAAGCCTCTTCTTTATCAAGTGTCGCTCTAAAATTTAGATCATCTCTTTTTAAATACTCTTCAATTTCTTTATCTTCAATGGGAGAGATTTTTTTATTTATCATTTCCACTTTTTGCGGAATGATATCAAGCGCTACTACTTCATTATGTTGTGAGAGCAAGATTCCGTTGCTAAGCCCCACATATCCTGTTCCTGCTATTGCTATTTTCATATTTTTTCTCTTCTGCGTCTGTTTTTTAAAGCTGACATGTAAAATTTATAATTAAGGATTTATTTTATCAGAATTATCTTATTTTTGGTAAAAGAGTGCTAATTTCGTATCTCTTTTTGATTTGTTAACTGTTGAAGATAATTTGAGATATTTATAAGTGAAAATGTAACCAAAAATATCATCAGACCCGGAAAAAAACTTACCCACCAAGCAATCTCTATAACATCTTTGCCGCTGCTTAGTATCGTCCCCCAGCTCATTTGAGGTGCTACAATCCCAAGTCCCAAGAAACTAAGTCCCGACTCTGCGAGGATAGCTCCGCCCACTCCAAAAGTAAAACTGACAAAGTAGATGGGTGCTAAGATTGGAGCATAATATTTGAAAAGTATTTTTAGTTTGCTTACTTTTGCGATATTTAGTATTTTTATATATGGCTGAGAGGTTATTTGAAAACTCTCTGAACGGATAAGTCTAGCCGTCGTCATCCAGCCGGTTACAGAAATGATTACAATCAAAATCCACGCGGAAGCGTTTACATAGCTTACAAGTGCAAGAAGCAGAAAAAATGTGGGAAATGTTAAAAAGAGGTCTACCAAGATAACAAAACCTTTATCAATCCCTCCTCGAAAATATCCTGCCAGTGACCCCAGAACCAAGCCGATAACAGAGGCGATAAAAGCACTTCCGACACCTATAATAAGAGAGACTTTTCCACCCTCGATAAGCCTTGCAAGGATATCTCTGCCTAGTCTGTCCGTACCCAGCAAATGTTCCATTGAAGGCGGAATTAAAATAGCAGTGCCGTCTAAGCTATATGGATCTTGCGAGTAAAAAAGAGAACCAAAAAAGGAAAAAAAGAAAATAAAAACAAGTATGAAAACACTAAATCTTGGCATTAAGGATTACTGTTTAAGCCCAAGAAGCGTCTGCATCATCTCATCAACCGTCGTAATTATTTTTGAAGCGGCACCATAAGATGTCTGGTATTTTATAAGATTTGTCAGCTCTTCATCTATACTTACTTTAGAAACTGAAGAGTACTCCAGTTCAGTTGCATTAAACTGTGCCGATACCGACTGGTTTTTCAAAATCGCCTCATTCGTTGTTACACCGACATGCGTTGCAACAACATCAAACATACCGTATATCGTAGAGTTATAAGTCTCTCTTCCGACAGAAAAATTATAAACTTCGAACTGTTGCTGAACCATATTTAAGGCAAGAGTGTTATCTCCTGAAGCAGAAGATTTTCCGCCTCTTATTGCTGTAGGGTTTCCTCTTAGCTCATAGTTTAAGTTTATATTTTTTGCACTATCACCGTCAAAAAATTTATTTAAACCAAGAGCGCCGGCAAAATTTGAACCTGAATCAAAACTGCTGTTTCGCAGGTTGTCTTCTATAGCAAAAGTAAACCCTTTTGCCGCAGAAGAAGGATCTATAGAAAATTCTATGCCGTTATTTCCATCAGTATAAGTAGCCCAGTGATAGTTTATATAGTCATCAACATCGTTATTTGCATTTCCATCGCTGTTATCATCACCCTGAGCTTCTATCTGAGCTTGAATCGAATTAGAACCTGCAATTCCAGACATTGTCGTAGCGTAATCAATATTAACTGTTCTTCTCGCACTAACATTCCCGTCAACATCGTAAATCACCATGTCAAATGAGCCGCTTTTAATATTTAATGAGGTGTTTAGAATAGGAACATCTTCATTTATATCTATATTGTTTGACTCCATTTTCGTTGTACTGCTAGAAGCATAAAGATTGTTTGTAGTCTCTATAAGCCCCGCTGCAAAAGCATCCATCTGATCTGCAACTTTTTGCAAAACTCCGGTGCTGGTAGTACCTGATGCGTCGGTTGTGACATTGCCTCTTAGATTTAAAATAGCGCCTATTCTACCGCCTGTTATAGACTCTTCCATAGGGATTAGAGTACCATCTTGTCTCTCATAAGAAAGCTCGAAAAAAGCGCTTTGACTATCATTTCTTGCAATATGAATAGGGTGATAAGTTCCGCCATCGACTATATTAAATCCATTTATATTCAGAGTGTAGCTACCTGAACTCTCATTTACTGAGTTATACGCCGAAGTATTTGACTGTATCTGTCCCGTGATTGAATCTGCACCGATAAGCTTTGCCAAACGCAACTCTATAGAGTTTCTTTTATCTCTTAAATCATTAGCCGTATATGCATCGCCGGCTTCTGAAGTGTCTATAGAGATATTTACCTGCGCCAACTCTTTAGCTAGTAAATTCACCTCATCTATGCTTGAACTCAACTGTTCGTTTATGCTAGATTGAAGTGCCAATACCTTGTTTTGCACATTAGAGATACTGCTAGATAGTGTCTCCGCCTGTTTAGCTAGGGCTATCTTAATCGCATCATTATCAGGGTTATCTGCAAAAGATTGCCACATGTTGTAATACTCTTGAAGATCTGACTTTATCCCGACATTAGCTATCTCCGGAAAGTAGGTCGATAACTCTTCGAGTGTAGATTTTGTAAAATCAGAGAACTCTTTATCAGAAGCCAATCCCGTATATCTTTCATACACAAAACTGTCAAATATTCTCTCAATATCCATGATTGTAGTGCCGTTGCCTACACTCCCAGGAGATGTTAAAACAGGCGTAGATGCTGCAGTTACGACTCTTTGTCTCGTATACCCGTCACTCTCAGCATTTGTAATATTATGACTGGTTGTGTCTACACCTATTTGTGCGGCATTAAGACCACTGTAGCCGATGCTAAGCGTATTAAAAATAGAGCTCATCTCACACTCTCACTTGCAAGATAGAAGACTCTTTTGAAGCAACTTTATTATAGCCTTGCATTTCCGTAGGAACAAGTCTTTCTAAAAAAGTATTGTACAGATTGCTTACGGCTAACACCATTCTTGCATAGCGTCTATTTACTTCACGCAGATTAGAGAGTTCTACTTTAAGCTCACTTAAGTAAGTATGTTGTTCTTCATTTAAGAGCTTCGGTAACTCCACACCCGGATTTAAACTGACAAGGGATGAGATCTCATGGTCTATCATCGCTTTTTTAGATTCAAAGCTTTTTAACTTCTCTTCTTTGATCTTCAATCTCTCAAACTGAGGATTATGATTCGCCACCTTTATATCTTCTACATCCGACTCCGTAATTTTTACTAAATCTCTTAGGTCGCCGAGCGCACCTTGCAAATGATAAGACAGCATAATTTAACCCTCACTTTTTGTTTTAAAAACTATATCAACTCTTCAGCAATCTTCTCTGAAAGAGCTTGTAGATTTACTTTATATTCACCAGATTCAAGAGACCCTTTAATCTGCTCAACTTTACTTAAATCACCCTGTTTAGATACGCTAAGAGAACTCTTTTGCGAAACTTCTCTACTTTCTCCAAAATTACTAGCATATGCGTTGCGAATACCTGCACTGTTTAGTTGTGAAATCATGATCTATCCTTTTTCTATCTCTTATGAGAATAATTCTATGTAATGTATATCGTCATAAAGATGAAAAATATTAGCCTTTCTGACTCAAGAAATCATAAAGCATCTGAGAAAAACCAAACCCGCCTGCACTCACTTTCGCAAGCTCTTCTCTGTACATCGATTTATATATTTTATCCCCCGGATCATTAGCGCTTGAAAAAATATTTTTCTCATCTTGCATCGCATTATCCATAAGCATCTTAAGGATAACCGACTCAAACGCATCCGTCTGTTCTCTAAGTTTTGCGTTATCGACTTTCGTATCAATCTTAGGAATTTCATGTTGCTGTGACATAAACTGAGCTTGCATATTTACAGAATTTGCGCCGTACATCAGATCAACTTTAATTCAGCAGAGATGCTTCCGGCACTCTTCATTGCTTCTAAGATTGAGATAATATCTTTTGGAGTCGCTCCGAGTTTTTGCAAAGAGCGAACCAAATTTGCGACAGTCGTTGTTCCTGCTTTTGTGTAGAGTTCATTCTCATTTACGCCGATTACCATGTTTTCATCCACAACCATTGAGCCTGCAGGCTTACTAACATCCGCTTGTTCACTAATCTTAATCGTAATATCGCCATGCGTCATAATGATAGGTTTTATCTCAATACCGACACCTGAAATGATAGTTCCCGTTCTCTCGTTTATAATAATTTTATCCTCTATGGCATAGTCCATGTTCATATCTTGAACTTCCGCTAAAAATTCCACCATACTCTTATTTTGCGGCTTTTTTAACTTAACCGTTCTAGAGTCCATAGCTACAGCAACTTGCGTGCTATAAAATTCATTAAGAGTTTTTTGAATAGATACGCTATTTTTGAAATTTGCATCTTTTAGAGATAGCGTAATAAACTCTTGGTTATAGATATCGATATCTATTTCTCTCTCTACGACACCGCCGTTATATATAAGACCGGCTGTTGAGTGAGACTCTCCGCCTGCTCCTTTGAGGTTTTTACCGCCAATGGTAATCGCTCCTTGAGCCAGTGCGTAGATCTTTCCGTCAACCCCTTTAAGAGGCGTCATAAGAAGTGTTCCACCCTCCAGTGACTTAGCATCGCCTATGGATGAAACCGTAATATTCATCTTGTCACCTTGTTTTGCAAACGGAGCAAGCTCGGCAGTAACAACAACGGCAGCCACATTCTTTGATTTTATATCAACGGAGTTCATATCAATGTTCATAGCTTTTAACATATTTGCGATTGACTGAAGAGTAAACTTTGAAGTTGTGCCGTCTCCTGTTTTTTGAAGACCTACAACAAGCGAGTAGCCGATAAGATGATTGTCTCTTACGCCGACAATATTAGCTACCTCGCTTATCTTAGCGGCATAGATAGTCGTAATTGTAAGTAAAAATAGAATAACTTTTCTCATCGCTCATCCTTCAATATAGCGATATAAAGCAAACACTATTCCACTTTATTCACTCTCTAGATATGTTAGCGTGGTGTTTCCGAATTTCTTAGATTTTTTTATGCAAAATGAGCCTATAACTTTAGGAATCTCCAGAGAACTCATATGCTCTATGATAATAAGTTTTACACACTCTTTTGGCAGAGAAGCTATCATTGCAATAGTTTTATCATAGATATCTTCCATCCCTTCTCTTGTGCTAAAAGGAGGATCTATATAAAAATATGCTTTGGCTTTTCTTCTTTGCAATGTTTTTATAACATTTTGAATATTTACAAATGTATCACCGCTATAAACTTCACATGATGCAGGATCGGTCTGAGCTATATTTTCTTTTAAAACTTTAAGAGCCTCATGATCACGCTCCATAAAAATTATCTCTTTTGCGCCGCGGCTAAGTGCTTCAAGCCCGATAGAGCCGCTTCCTGAAAACAGTTCTACAAATGTTGCGTCGATTATCTCAAACTGAATCGTATTGAAAAATGATTCTAAAACGATAGCTTTTGAGCTTCTCGTCGTCGATTTTGATGGAAGTTTTAAAACTTTGTTTTTAAATTTCCCGGATACTATTTTTTTTGTTATTGAACTACTTTTCATAAAATGCCCGCACCGCTCTTAAAATATTTGCTTGATACTCTTTTGTCAAAGACTCTATCCGCTTCTCTAAGATATCAAAATCAAGTTCATTTCTCTCTGCTAAAAATTCTTCTTTTTGATGAACTTTATACATACTTTTGTATCTATTCTCAAGGGAGAGCATAAGCTGTGATTTTGAAAAAGGTTTCACCAAGTCCGAATTCTTAGCACTTGAAACGTAAAAACATCTCTTATCATTCATACACTTTACGTCTCTTATAAGAATGTCACAATTTTTTACGGAACTAAGATATTTGCCCAAAAAAAGTTCCAATGATTTTTGCATAAGCGGCGACTTACATTCAACGGCTACTCTCAAAAACAGTCCTCATATAAATTTTTAATCAAGAAGTATAACACATCAAAAAGGCAGATGCTTTTTGATGCTGTATTTTAGATCTTCATCCAAATCCGTGATATTTGCCAAAATCCACTCCAAATACCCTCTGTCACATATACTTATCTCTTCGATATAACGACCGCTGTATTTGCCAAAATTAAACTTCTCGATAACTACCTTTTTATAAGTAAGTTCGATAAGTTTTTCATGTGTGCCCAGATCCAAAAGATACTCATATAAAAGCTTTACTAAAAATGCATCGCTAAGTGCGTTATGCGGTGTAATCTCGCTCTCTTGTTTGTATAGTTTTAACTCATATCTCAAAAATTGAAGAGAAAAGTATTCACACTCCGGTATAAGATGTTTGGTAACTCGAAGCGTATCGATAATTTTTCCCTGCCAAACAAATCTGCATGCAAGAAGCATTTTGAGATCAAAATTGATATTGTGTGCTATCAATGTTATCTCTTCATGGTTATTTTTTTCTAAGAACTTCCATGCTTCGCTCTCTTTTAAAGCGCTCTTGCCTTTTATCATCTCGTTTGTAATATGGTTGATGCTTGAAGCTTTTGAAGAGATCTTCTTTCCCTCATTGACAAGCTCATACTTTGAAAAAATATCATCTTCACTAACAGCGACTATGCCTAAGGAGCAGATCTTATCGCTACGCTCTAAACCCGTTGTCTCCAAATCTAAAAATATCAACATCTCAAATAGCTCTCAAATGAAAGATCAAAATCTACTCATTTTCTTTAAAAGGTTCTATCATGTCGTAATAGTGCTCAAGCGTCATAAAACTTTTCTCAAACCTAAAACGGATGATAAATTCTACGATTTTATCTTTTAGAACGACATCTACATTTTCAGCTTTGCCGAAATAACCCAAAGAGATATTTTTACTCTTTACAACCGCATCTCTGTCATAGCCGATTGCAAGAATTTGCAGATATTTGCCTTTTTTTATCTCGCCTAAACTATCATTTTGCAGAGATGCTCCCGAGAGATTGATAGCTTTAAAGTTAAAAAGTTCACTAAATTCCTCGACTTTTTGATTTATACCAAGTTCATTATAGAGATTTTGCAATACGACTAAATTCTCTTTTCTGGCACGCTCATAACTAGATATTTTATTTGTTAAATTTTTCAATCTATCTAAGGCTGAACTCATCGTTTTTCCTTTGTTTACTTAAGAGATTATACCAAAAAGCAAAACTATTTTAGATATAATTTCGCACTTTAAAAAAAAGATAAATATGGACTACTTACAAATAAAAAAAGCTTCTCCTCTTCATGGAGAGATAAAAATTTCAGGTGCTAAAAACGCTTCTCTGCCGCTTATAGCGATGGCTATACTTGCTAAAAACAGCGTTGAGATAAGAAATTTACCAAATGTTGCAGATATAAAAACTCTTTTAAAACTATTATCAAACTTAGGTGCGAAATGCTCCTCTGCATGGGCAGAAAATAACAATGTAACAACTATCGACACTTCTTCTCTAACTCAAACAAAAGCTACATACGACATAGTAAGAACCATGCGTGCTTCCATACTTGTTTTAGGTCCTATTTTAGCACGTTTTGGTCACTGTGAAGTATCGCTTCCTGGGGGATGTGCAATTGGTCAACGTCCAGTAGATCTGCATCTAAAAGCACTTGAGCAAATGGGAGCCGTTATAAACATTGAAGCAGGTTATATCCATGCTATCGCACCGAATGGTCTAAAGGGGTGCGATATTATTTTTGACAAAATAACCGTTACTGGAACTGCAAATATAGTTATGGCAGCGGCTTTAGCCGATGGAATAACAACCATAACAAATGCGGCACGAGAACCTGAAGTTGTTCAACTGTGCGAAATTTTAAATGCAAGCGGCGTTCAAATAGATGGCATCGCAACGGCGGTTTTAAAAATACATGGAACAAACGGAAGACTTTTACACATCGAACCTTTTAGCATCATACCTGATCGTATTGAGGCTGGAACTTACCTCTGTGCGGCTGCCATAACAAGATCTGAACTTACATTAACAGATGTTAATGCTGGACATCTTGGCGCAGTTATCTCAAAACTCCAAGAGATGGGAAGCAAATTTACGATTACCGACAACACTATCACAATCCATCCATCTGAAGTTATCAAGCCCGTGAAGATAGTTACACAGGAGTATCCTGCATTTCCTACAGATATGCAAGCTCAATTTTTAGCACTTGCCACTCAGGCAGATGGTACTTCGATTATCGAAGAGAGGCTTTTTGAAAATAGATTTATGCATGTTAGCGAGCTTCAAAGAATGGGTGCAAATATCTCGCTAAACGGACATGTTGCAACAATTAACGGCGGAACAAAACTAAGCGGAACTGATGTTATGGCTACGGATTTAAGAGCATCTAGCGCTCTTGTTCTTGCCGCTCTTGTCGCAGACGGGATAACAGATGTTCACCGCATCTATCACTTAGACCGCGGTTACGATTCACTAGAGCAAAAACTGCAAAATGTAGGTGCGGATATAAAGAGACTAAAAGAGTAACACCTATTTCTCAAATATTATCATCTCATAAATGCTTTTTTTAGCAACTAAAGCTTTGTCATGTGATACTGTTTGAGAGTTCTTTGCTTTTAAAACTTCTTGTCTAAGTGCCAAGATGTCTTGCTCCATGCTGTCTACATTCTCTTTGAGTCTTAAGATGATATCTACTCCGGCCAGATTTACGCCAAGCTCACGAGTCAACCTTAAAATGAGTTTGATTCTGTCTATATCTCTTTGAGAGTAGAGTCTTATTTTACCGTTAGATCTTGATGGAGTGAGGAGATTTTCTCTCTCATACTGTCTAAGAGTCTGCGGATGGATATCCAAAACTTTTGCAACAATACTGATTAAATAAACTGGCTCGTCATACTGGTGTATCATAATCTCCTCCCCCTACTCTTTTGGTAATTTTTCTTGCATCATCGCAACTAATTTTTCATCCAAATCTTCAACTTTGGGTAAAACTATATTAGCTTCTAGGTAGAGATTCCCACGCTCTTTTGTCTTGCGGTTCATCGCACCCATCTCTTTTACACGAAATCTTTGCCCATTTTTAGTGTTTTGCGGAATTTTTAGTTTAATCTCTTTTTCTAGTGTCTGAATGGTTACCTTTTCGCCAAAGAGTGCTGCATAAAGCGGCACATCAAACTTCTTAACCAAATCGTCATCTTCTCTGATATATTCAGGATTTGAAGCTACATTTATCTTTAAAAAGAGATCTCCGGCTCTTCCGCCTTGAGCATGTCCTTTACCCTTGACACGCATCTTCTCGCCGCTGTTTACACCTGCAGGGATTTTGATGTCAAATCTCTCTCCGTTAACCGCTACTGAGTGTGAACCGCCTAAGATAGAGACGCTAAAAGGGATGGTAACACTTGTTTCTATATCAAGATTTGGCTGTTGCTGTCCACCGAATCCGCCTCCAAAGCCTCCGAATCCGCCGCCGCCAAACGATGATCCGCCAAAGCCTCCACCAGAGAACATGCTTCTTAAAATCTCATCCAAATCGCCGCTTCCGCCATGTGAACGTGAGAAGTCATGGAAATTTTGCCCACCGAACATGTTATCGCCATGTGCATCATATTGTGCTTTTTTCTGCTTATCACTCAAGATCTCATAAGCAGAATTTATCTCTTTAAATTTATCTTCCGCACCCTTCTCTTTGTTCACGTCAGGATGGTATTTTCTTGCTAACTTTCTATACGCTTTTTTTATTTCTACTTCACTTGCACTGTCGTTTATTTCAAGTGTTTCATATAAAGATTTACTCATTTTGTTTCCTAAAATATATATATTTAATCATTAAGCGTGATTATATCACAAGGGTTGAGTGGATGTCAATCAACTTTGGGCTGTTTTTCTTAGTTTTTCTATTCTATCCTCTAACGACGGATGCGTGCTAAAGAGTGCCGCAAAACCTTTTCCGTTTATGCCAAAAGCCTTAATAGCCTCAGGCAAATGCGGTTCATCTTTAGATCTTGCAAGTGCTTGAAGTGCCGCTATCATGTTCTCTCTGCCGGATAAAAACGCTCCTGCTTCATCAGCTCTATACTCTCTGTATCTTGAAAATGCCATAACAATCATCATTGCCAAAACACCCAAAACTATCTCTGCGAAAACGCTTGCAACCATGTAGCCAATTCCTACTCTGTCGCTTCTGTTTTTGAGTATAACCCTGTCAACTACGTAACCGATAATACGGGCAAAAAAGATGACAAAAGTGTTAACCATGCCTTGTAAAAGAGTCAGCGTTACCATATCTCCGTTTGCGACATGCCCTATCTCATGCCCAAGTACCGCTTCTACCTCTTTTTGGTTCATGCTATAAAGAAGTCCTCGACTAACTGCCACAAGCGCATCATTTTTGAATGCCCCTGTTGCAAAAGCATTTGGACTCATATCTTCAAAAATAGCAACTTCGGGCATCTTTATACCGGCTTTGTGTGAGAGTTTTGCCACGGTGTCAACCAGCCAAAATTCCTCTTGATTTTCAGAGTTTGTTATAACTCTAGCACCAACAGCCATCTTTGCCATCTGCTTTGACATTAAAAGAGAGATGATAGAGCCAGTAAAACCAATCACAAGAGAATAAACAAACAACGTACCCAAATCCAAACCGTTGGCATGCAAAAATCTGTTTAATCCGAAAATATTGACAATAACACCGATAACCACCATAACAGCTATATTTGTAAGTAAAAAAAGTCCTACTCTTTTAAACATATTTATTCCTCTTATAATTTTAAAAAATTATAGTTGAGATGAGTTAATGAAAAGGTAAACAGGATAAAGGCTGTGCCAAGCAGAACGCTTGACATATAGAAAAAATTTTATTGCTTTGATATAAACTTCACAACCGTACCTGTTGCAAATACTGATAATATTGAACCATTATTAGCATTGTTGTAGGTATGTTCTATTTTAACAGCAATTATCGCATCTCCTCCGCTTGAAATTGCTTTTTCTTTTAGCTCTTTAATAACTGTTGCATTCGCTTTATCTAAACCTGATTCAATTGAATCAACTCTTCCTCCTACAATATCTCTTATAAAGCCAAATATATCTTTCATAATATTTAAACCATATACACATTGAGCAGACACAACACCAATCCTTTTCTCTATAGGTATATCAATATGTGTTTCTGTTGTAACAAACATAGAATTTCTTCTATCTCTTATATCTTGTTCTCTTGCTTTCTCTCTTGCCTTCTCTTTTGCTTCCTGATCTTTTATTTTTATTTGATACTCTTCGTGTTTTTTAACTTCAATCTTTTCTTCTTCTATAAGAATTTCAGGATCTACACAATCTCTACAATAACCATCTCTTAACTCTTTTGGCGGAAAGTTGTAATTACATTTTTGACAATTAGGCATTTATGCTCCTCTTTAAATTATCTGAAAATATAGTAAAAAATTTAATAATATTGATTACAATTGTTACAAAATCTCTCCATATTCGATTCCTTTTATAAAAACTTTAACAATTGCTCTTCAGAAATTATTTTAAGATTAGAACTGTTAGCTCTATAATTCATAGCTTTTTCAATTTTTCTTCCTGAAGTTGAATGTATCCAATCATCACTAGCAAATTCACCTATTACTAAATAATTTAAATCATGAGTAACGGTATCCTTACAAATTCCGCCTTTATCTACTATGATATCTTCAATAACTTTTCTATTCCCTATTGCACTGCCGAATTTACCAGTTAGACAGAATATTTTATTCTTAAATTCGATTGATAATAAATCTTTTTCAATAGGTAAACTAGAGGACATGCTTCTAACTTCATTTGATGGAGCTATACCTCCAGTAAATGTTAGTAAGATATTTTTTAAATCTTCCAAGCTCTTATCTTTGTCGTTTAGTGCTAAATATACATTTTTAACAATAGTGTGATTTACCAAGTTATGACTTTTAATCCAATCTAATAAAAATTTCTTTTCATCCTCGTTAAACTCATTATCCGACAATATACCCTTACAGATACCGATACACTCATTTATATTTTTATCTATAATTCTTTCATGGTTAATACTAGTAAATGATTTATCCATTGTTTTACATGACCCCTTTATTTTCTTTAATTATTAAGCTCTTATCTGCTTTGATTTTTTTCTATAAGAATTTGATATCGTTCTTGAGATGCTCTTTCTTTTTCTTCATAATAAATTTCTTCTGCTCTTTCATTTTTATTATCTATGCATTCAATATGAGATTTGGATACTCTTTCTTTAATCTGTCCAATTAGTAAAG
>MICC01000051.1:0-11685 GCA_001829715.1 Sulfurimonas sp. RIFOXYB12_FULL_35_9 | reverse complement strand
TATCTTTTTTTTGTATTAAATCAAATAAAAAAAAGGTAATAAGAAAAAGTAGGACAATAAAAATAATTACTATTAACTTTAAGTGTTTCATTTATTTTGTCTTTTTTATGGTCTATGTATAGATAACGGTTGAATTGAGAAATAAGTACATTATTGTTATATGTCATTATATATTGATAAACTTTAATTATAAATAAATAGCTATGAAATGGTGTTATATGAAAGATTTATCGGTAATAAGTGATGAAGAGTTATCTAAATTTTACGAAACTATTTCTGATAATGTTCAAAGATTACGAAAATAAAAAAATAAGCCTCAACTAGATTTAGTTTTGGAGATGGGTCTAAAATCAACTTCATTTTATAGTAAATGTGAAAATTTAAAAGATAATCATCATTTTAACTTAGAATATATCTACAAAATAGCAGTTGCATTAAATGTTGATATAACTTAATTTTTCAAAGATATAAAAACAACAAGTGATAACAAAGAGGTGTTTTCATAGTGGCAGTTTTTACTTTAGCAGTTTAATTATTTAACTGCAGCGAGATGCATTTTAATACGAAACAATCGTGCTCCTACTTAGTTTTCAAGAAATACTATTTAAGGGGCAAGTTTTGATTAAAAATTGTTAAAATTTCAATCCTATTTTCACAAATTTCATAAATAACGGCATATCCACTAAAAATTATATCTCCGATATTTTCGTTACAACGATTTTTGCCTTATTTATTGATTCTTCAAGTTCATTTAATTCATTCTCGCAAATATCAAATATTATTTCCGAATCAATGTCGATATAGTGGTGTGAAATTATCTCACGCAGTTTAATGATTTGGCTCCAGTAAGATGCATTTTTTACTTTTTCTAAGAGTTCTTTGTCTGCTTTATAAATATTTTTCAATGCTTCGCCCGTAGATTGCAAACGCATAGAAATAGCATCCAGCCTATCTATTCCATCATCAGAATTCATAAAATCATCGCAAGATTTAATATTTTCAAACCTGCGTCTGATTATAGAAATGCTTTCTAAAATATAGTCTAAAAGTTCTATGATTGACAACTTATCCATAAATAATACTGCTTTGTATCTCTCTGCGAAGGGAAGGTCTCATGTTTTTATGTTCAGTTATGATATCAACTTTTTTACCAAATGCTTTTTCAAAATAATCATAGAGCCTTGTAAGATTACGATATGATTTTTGAGAGAATTTTACAAAAAAATCTATATCGCTACTCTCTTTTTCTTGATGTTTTGCATAGCTGCCAAAAATGCCGATCTTTTCCACATGATAATCTTGTTTGAGCTCATCTTTATGTTCATGTAAAAAATTTATTATCAAATCAAGCGTCATTTCAAATCTCTTTTTTTACCCGATTATAACCTATATATATTTTATTTATACTTGCATAATCTTTACTTATCTTTAAAAAATCAAGCAAAAATGCTTGACATGTAGAAAAAATTCTAATGCAGAAAGTGTCTAACTTCCGAGAAGTAAAGGCTCATGCCAAACTCATTTGCGGCCTCTATAATCTCGTCATCTCTTATGCTTCCACCTGGTTCAATTACACTCTTAACACCGGCAGCAGCTGCCGCATCAATGCTGTCACGGAATGGGAAAAACGCTTCGCTTGCAAGTGCTGCACCTGTTACATCCAGCCCCATCTCTTTTGCCTTTTTAAGCGCACACTGGCTTGCATCCACACGGCTTGTCATTCCCATTCCGACTGCTACCATAGCAGAGTTTTTCACATAAACAACACAATTTGATTTTGTAAGAGATGCTACTTTGTATGCTATCTCCATATCTTTTTTCTCTTGCTCAGTAGCAGCTTTTTTTGTCATAAGTTTTGCGTTTTTAACTTCATCGTCATTTACTTTGTCGGCATCCTGATATACAAAACCGCCGTCAATATGTTTAAAATCTTTCTCGTCATTTGCAAGAACTAACTTGTCATGACCCATTTCAAAGAGTTTGATGCGTTTTTTAGAAGCAAACACCTCTTTAGCCTCTTCCGTTATGCGCCCTGCAATTATGACTTCCAAAAATATCTCGTTCATCTTAAGTGCAAGCTCTTTTGTTACAACGCCGTTAACCGCAACAACACCGCCAAACGCTGAAACCGGGTCGCATTTTAGAGCTTCAACATAAGCCTCTAAAAGTGTATCTTTTATAGCAAAACCACACGGATTCCCATGCTTAGTTATACAAACCGCATTATCGCTTCCAAATGCAGAAGCAATTTTAACCGCACCGCTTAAGTCGTTTAGGTTGTTAAAACTTGCTTCGCCTTTTAGTGTTTTAAAGTTATTTGAGTAGTGTTTGTCAAACTCATAAAGTGCGCCTTTTTGGTGAGGATTTTCACCGTAACGAGTGTTCATAACCTTTTCTCCGACTATAAACTGCTTCTCTCCGAAACCGCCGTTAAAACGCTTGTTCATGTAGTTTGCAATCATTGAGTCGTATGCCGCTGTATGCTCGAACGCTTTTATCATAAGATTACGGCGAAATTCAAGCGTATTTTTCTCATTTTCTAACGCATCTATAACTTTTGCATAATCATTTACATCGGTTACAATCATAACACTGTCAAAGTTTTTAGAAGCCGAACGAACCATTGCAGGTCCACCTATATCGATATTTTCTATAATTTCTTCAAAATCATCTGTTTTCTCGATTGTCGCTTTAAACGGATAGAGGTTTACGCAAACTAGATCTATCGCTTCAACTCCCAGCTCTTTTGCCTGATCTAAGTGCGACTGCTTGTCACGACGATGTAAAATTCCGCCATGCACGTATGGATTTAGAGTTTTAACACGACCCTCAAAGCACTCGGGAAATTTTGTAACCTCATCTATCTCGATAGCTTTTATGCCATTTTCTACCAATATCTTATAAGTTCCGCCCGTAGAGATGATTTCAAAACCGTTTTTCACTAAAGATTTACAAAAATCAACTACACCGTTTTTATCACTTACGCTTACCAATGCTCTTTTCATTAAAATTTCCTAAAAAAATAAATTGGCGAATTTTATCTCATTTGAGATTAGAAGATGGTAAACTTAAAAAAATGCAAACAAGAGGTAGTTCATTGTATAAACTAAATTTTTTTGTTCCTTATGAGGATAAAGAGCGAGTAAAAGAGGCTCTCTTTAAAGTGGGCGCAGGAAGGTATGAAAACTATGAGTGTTGCTGTTTTGAGACTCTTGGAGTGGGGCAGTTTAAACCAATAAACGGCGCACATCCATACATAGGCGAACTCGACAAAGTAGAGCATGTACAAGAGTACAAAATCGAGATGATTTGCAAAGAAACTCTTATAAAAAAAGCAATCAGCGTACTAAAAGAAGTGCATCCTTACGAAGAAGTTGCTTATGAGGTTTTTAGGATGGAAGAGCTTTAAACAATATTATCCGTCGGCTCTCCGAAGTAATAACCTTGTGAAAAATCAACATCAAGCTCTTGAACTTTCATAAAAACATTTTTAGAATGTACAAACTCTGCAACGGTTTTTATTCCCATATTTTTAGCAAAATTTACGATGGTTTTAGTCACCATTTGAGAGTTTTTATCCGTATCTATACCTCTTATCATTGAGCCGTCTATTTTTATATAGTCAACTTTGAGCTTCATCAAATAGTCAAAGTTGGAGTATCCTGTTCCAAAATCGTCTATAGAGATTTTAGCTCCATAAATTTTGATTTTGTTTATGAACTCTAAAACCTGCTCAAAGTTTTCTATACCTTCAGATTCTATTATTTCAAATACTATTTTTTCTCCCATGCCCGTATTTTTTAGCTTATCTAAAATAAATCTGTTTATTTCTTTGTTTAAAATATCTTCAACTGAAATATTTATTGAGACGGAGTACGGTAAATTTTCAAATTTTTTAAATGTTTTTTCAATCATAATTTTCGTAAGCTGATGGTAGAGTTTATTCTTTTTAGCAAGTTCCAAAAAGTGTATTGGCGTTATATATGCTCCGTTATTATCCATTATTCTCATCAAGGCTTCATATTTCACTATCTTTTGAGTTTTATTATCTACAACAGGCTGAAACAGTGGAACTATCTTATCCTCTTCTATCGCTCTTTTTAAACGTTTTGTCCACTCAAAGTTTTTCTCATACTCTTTTGACATGTACATAGTTTCATCGTACACCAAAAAGTCTTTTTTATTTTTCTTTGCTATCTTCAGCGCAATATCCGCATTTTCCAAAAGCGTCTCATATCCGTAAGCTATGCCCATTGTTGCGCTTAGGCTTACTTCACTGTTTCCATCGATTTTAAAAAGTTTTTGTGAAATCTTTTCACTCAATACCGAAGCAAATTTTTTAAACTCTTCTATATCCGTTATCTTGTCGCACAGGTAAGAGAACTCATCTGAATGAAGCCTGTAGAGAGAATTGGCACCAAATATATTCTCTCTCAAAAAGATGGCAAAATCTTTTAATATAGAATCTCCCGCTTCATTTCCATACAAGTCGTTTATCTCTTGAAAAGAATCAATATTTATAATAATTAAAAATGAGCTTTTCTTCTCTTCTAGCTTTTCTGTCAGCTTTCTTCTGTTTTGAAGCCCTGTCAGAGTGTCATAGTAAAATTGATATTCGATAGAGTCCAGCATCACATTGAAAACATCTTTTATAGAGTCTATCTCTTCTATATTGTCGTTTACTTCTACCCTTTTTGTCATATCTTGTGACTTGGTTATGCTTTGGATTGCTGTTGAAAAATTTTTAATAGGTTTGAGAATATACTGATTAAATTCTACAAAAATAGCTAAAAAGATAATAAACGAAAATATCACAATAAATATTATGAAAAAATTTATCATCTCATCTAATGAAACTTTTAAATTATTTACAGGATACGATACGTCTATAATGCCCAAAACTTCATCTTCTTTTACGTTTACATGGCATTTAAGACAATCTTGTTTGGCAATTACCGGATAGTAATACTTTATAAAACTTGAGCCTGATATATTTAATACCGCCTCCCCTTTTAAAGCTT
The DNA here is from genome assembly GCA_001829715.1 of Sulfurimonas sp. RIFOXYB12_FULL_35_9. Lineage (GTDB taxonomy): Bacteria > Campylobacterota > Campylobacteria > Campylobacterales > Sulfurimonadaceae > Sulfurimonas. The sequence continues at coordinate 6,664 of MICC01000051.1, read as the reverse complement.
TTTGTATGTCCTGATTTTTGCTGATTGCCAATTCATCTTTTTCTATTACGCCGAAAATTTCAGATACAGCCTTGCTTCTGTAAACGTCAACTTTCATAGACGGATCAACACGATTTAGTCTGCTGATAATCTCTCTTAAATCATCTTTTGTCCACCCTTTTTGCATGGCAGAGTATAAACTTTCAAAAACCAACATACTTGTTTTTTTAGCATCTTCATGTGAGAGGGTTGAAATTGCATTTTTTTTCATATACTCTCCATACATGAAAGCACCCGTTAAAGTGAAAAAAAGTGTTATCAGTATTATTTTTGCCGTTATTTTCGTGTATGTAGTTTTGCTCATAACTATTTAGGTGCCTTAATGATATACAATTTAAGATTTTATAAAAAAAATTTATAACGAGTATTGTACTTAGAAAATTTTAAAATTTGATTTAATATCATTTGAAAATAGATATTTAGTTAAACGTGGTAGAATCAGAGCAAAGAGAAGACTATAAGTCTCTCTCTATAACTCTTTTAAATGTATTGAAGTAGTTATCTTTTAACTCATCCATACTCATCTCGACATTGTTGATTTTTATCTTATCACCGCCGATAATTCCGATTTTTTGACAAAACATTCCGCCACCGCTCATAGTCTCAAAAGATGCACAATGTTCTTCTTTGACTTCTACGATAGCACGGCTCATGCTCTCCGAGAAAATATCTCTCTCATCATCAACCAGCATTCTAACACTGCATCCAAGTCCGCTTACTGCCGACATTTTAGCAAGAGCCATCGCCACACCGCCGCTGCTCGCATCTTTTGCACACTCTAAATAGCCTCTTTTATTTGCTTCTATAACAAGGTCCCAAAGGAAAAGCTCTTTTTCATAATCAATCTCAGGAAGCACTCCTGCAACGACTCCACAAATCTCTTTCATGTAAAGAGATCCGCCAAATTCGCTTTTACTCTCGCCCACAAGGTAGAGAGTATTTCCCTCTTTTTGAAAACTTGACATTAAAACCTTGTTCTCATCATCATTTACGCCTACTGTTGCGATTGATGGAGTAGGAAAAACAGACACGCCGTTTGTTTCATTATACAAAGATACGTTTCCGCCGATTACCGGAGTCGTAAGTGCTGCACATGCTTCTTTAATACCTAAACAGCTCTCGCCAAACTGCCACATTACTTCAGGATTTTCAGGATTGCCGAAATTTAAACAATCAGTTATTGCCAAAGGTCTGGCACCGCTCATAGCAACATTTCTGCCGCTCTCCATAACGGCAGCTGCAGCTCCGCCTTTTGGGTCTATGTAGCAGTAGCGAACATTGCAGTCAGCCGACATCGCAAGAGCTTTTTTGTTCTCTTTTACTCTGATAACGGAAGCGTCAAGCATACCGCCTTTTTTGATTGTATTAGTTTGAACCATTGAGTCGTACTGAGTGTATATCCAAGCTTTGTCAACAACTTCCATTGATTTTGTAAGCTTGTTAAATGCATCTTGATTTGAAACTTTTGCAAAATCGTTGATTGTTACATTTGCAATTTTATCTAAGTATGCAGGACGAGTCATTGGGCGATTTAAAACAGGAGCTTCTTCACTCACCGGATTAACAGGAACGTCAGCTACTTTGTCTCCGTGCCAGAAAAGTTCCATATTGCCTGTTGCAGTTACTTCTCCGATAACAGCGGCATCCAAATCCCACTTCTGGAATATCTTGATGATTTCCGCTTCAGAACCTTTTTTCGCACAAAGAAGCATACGTTCTTGCGATTCTGAGAGCATGAAATCATACGGAGTCATACCTTCTTCACGTGCAGGAACACGGTCAAGATGCATTATCATACCGCTGCCGCTACGTCCTGCCATCTCAAAAGATGAAGATGTAAGCCCTGCTGCGCCCATATCTTGAATACCGATAACATGGTCAGTTTTGAAAAGCTCTAAACAAGCCTCAAGCAGAAGTTTTTCAGTAAAGGGGTCACCAACCTGAACAGTCGGACGAAGAGATTTTGACTCTTCGGTAAAGCTGTCAGAAGACATTACCGCTCCGCCTAAACCGTCACGACCTGTTTTTGCACCGACATAAATAACAGGATTGCCTATACCGTCTGCTCTTCCGTAGAAGATTTCATCTGATTTTGCAAGACCTATAGTAAAAGCATTTACAAGTATGTTTCCATTGTAGCACTCATCAAAACTTGTCTCTCCGCCGATTGTAGGAACTCCCATACAGTTTCCGTAACCGCCTATTCCGGAGACAACACCGCGAACCAAATATCTTTGATGTGCAGAGATTTTGTCATCGTTTAAAACATTTCCAAATCTTAGAGCATTCAAGTTTGCAATAGGACGAGCGCCCATCGTAAATACATCACGCATAATTCCGCCAACACCGGTTGCAGCCCCTTGATACGGTTCTATAAAACTCGGGTGATTGTGTGATTCCATCTTAAATACGGCAGCATAACCGTCTCCGATATCAATAACACCGGCATTTTCTCCCGGTCCTTGAATAACCCATGGTGCTTTTGTAGGAAATCCGCTTAAGTGAACTTTTGAAGATTTGTAGCTGCAGTGCTCACTCCACATCGCAGAAAAAATTCCGATTTCAACGAGATTGGGCTCACGACCTAAAATCTGTTTAATATGCGTGTAGTCTTCATTTGACAACTTATGTGATGCAAGTACTTTTTCAATATTTTCTAGTTGTTGGCTCACTGGAAATCCTAAAAATTTGGTTTTTAAGCGGAGATTATATCTAAAAATAGTTGGTAAAAAAATTTAATGAAAGGAAAAGTCAGATTTTGTACGAATATTTTTTTTGAGTGAAAAGATATTTTTGTAATATATCTCTAAGATCTCATACTCTTTTTTCTGATTCGGAAGCTGGATTTTAAACTGGTCATCAACCTCTTTACCAAGCATGGCACGTGCAAGAGGAGAGTGTACTGAGATAAGTCCATTTTCAGGCTCTGATTCTAAAACTCCGCATATCGTGTAAACTTCTTCTTCATCGGTTTTGAGATCTACGATTTTTACACTGCTGCCAAAACTCACCTTTACATGTGAGAGCATAGAAGGATCTATAATTTTGGATTTTTGTATCACTCCATTTAGGTAAAAAAGCCTCTTGTCAATATGGCGGAGCTTCTCTTTTGCCGCATGATAATCCGCATTTTCGCTTCTGTCTCCCATAGCTGCGGCAACTAATTTTTCTGCCGCAACTTTAGGTTTTTCGACCTCAAGTAAAAACTTAAACTCTTCTATTAAAACGTCATATCCTTCAATACTCATAGGCTCTTGCAATTTAGCGTACCTATTGATTAAAACCTATGATGTAATAGGTATTTTTATTTTCCAGTTTATTCACTTTTACTTTATATTTTTCACTAAAATGTTTTATCTTCTCATGCGCTTCCTCTGCGATTTCAGGGCTTTGAGAGTCTATCTTTATCTTGAAACAATCATTAGAATTCGACATCGCAACATAAGCATCATCTACTTTTAAATGATCATGTAAATCCATAATGTGCTTCTGTATTTTTTCATAGCCCTCCGTGTTGGCTTGAATCTTTTGAAGTTGTTTTACCAAAGCATCATTGGGTACATAACCTAGTTGTATAAGCATTGCTTCTGTTTGCATGTTTTTCCTTTTTTATTTAAAATGTTGGAAAATAATATCAACAATTTGTAAATATTCAGTAGTCTTTTATGAACATCTATGTATTATTGAGACAATTTAAATATTGAAAAAGGAGAATTATAATGACTGAAGAGATGCTTAAAAAAATAAAACAACTTCCGCCGCTTCCTGAATCGGCGATGCAGATAGAAGCAGTTTATCAAGATCCTGATAGCACTTTTAACGATATGGTCAAGATACTAGAAAAAGATCCTCTCTTAACCGCAGATATTTTAAAAGCCGCAAATTCACCGTTATATGGTTTTAGCCGTGAAATAAATACGATTAATCAAGCAGTCGGTCTATTTGGAATGGGCACGGTAAGAGGCTTTGCTCTTGCGAGCATCGTTAAAAAAAGCTTTACGCTAGATCTCTCCCCTTATGGGATTGACAGCGATATATTTTCTCTCATGTCAAAAAAGCAACATGCACTGACGACTTCTTGGTGCCTGAAAAAAGAAGCAAAACTTCTTGGCATCCTATCTCCTGCAGCATTTTTAGTCGAGATTGGTAAAGTTTTAATAGCACAACAAATCATTACGGATAAAACTCAGCAAAAATTTAAAGAGGCACTCCTAAATCTTGAAAATGTTGAAGCGGCTGAGAGAGAAGTGGCCGGTGTTGATACGCCTGAAGTAAGTGCTACTATTTTTGAACATTGGAGATTTGAGTCTGGACTCATCAACACTATACGCAACTGTCAAAATCCTGAAGATGCAAAAGAAGAGTTTAAAAGAGCTGCTAGAATTTTACATGTAGCGCGTACTGCCGTACCGCTTAACGGTGTATTAACAGATGAAAGCATAACTGCCGCAAAAGAGCTGATTGTCAAATATGATCTGGATATGGAAAATTTTGACAAAGCTCTAGAGAGCGCATAACACTTAGCATGAAATCCCTCCTAATAAGACTCACTCACGGATTGAGTGAGCAAGATATAGCTCCTGATGAACTCAAATATGTAAACGATTTTTTAGCAAAAGAGTACATTACAAAAAAAGAGAACGTCTATCAGTTTAACTCAAAATATCGTGCAGGAACTTTAGGACTTGTACAAAACGGCACTGCATACCTGAATGTTATCGGCGAGTATGTTCGAGATCTTTTTATCGATGACGTTGAGACAAGCAAAGCAAGAGAAGGCGACCTTATCATTGCGCAGAGGCTTCTTGGCAAAAGAGGAACACCCAGTGCTAAAATAGTTGAGATAGTCGGTCGTGCACAGACATACAGTGTCGCATACATCGTCTCAAAAGATGGCAAAAAATCTTTAGTTGATTTAAAAACAGACTTTCCTGCCGGAGTTGAGCTTAAAGAAGATGAGCTAAATTTATATAGTGACGGTGACGTTTTTAAAATCAACAACCAAGATTTCACCATTATGCAAAAGCTTGGAAACATAAAAGATCCGCTTGTAGATGAGAAGATAGTTCTTGCTCAGTTTAACAAACATGATGAGTTTAGTGATGAAGTCTTAAAACAGGCTGCTTCATTTAAAGAGGTGGATGCTTCTCTTTACCCATCCAGAGCCGACTTAAGAAAACTTCCTTTTTGTACGATAGACCCTGTTACGGCAAAAGATTTTGACGATGCAATATACTATGACGAAGAGACAACCACGCTTTATGTGGCAATCGCCGATGTAAGCGAGTATGTTACGCCATTTGGAGCAATAGACAATGAGGCGATATACAGAAGTTTTTCCATCTATCTTCCTCACCGTTCTATCCCGATGCTTCCAAGAGAGCTTAGCGAGACGCTCTGCTCTTTGCAGCCACATGTAGACAGACTCTCTTATGTTTTTGAGATGAAACTTGACCTTGCTTCTTTGGAAGTGGTCGGCTCAAAAGTTTATGAAGCTATTATCCACTCTCAAAGAAGATTTAACTATGAAGAGATAGATGAATTTTTTGAAGGCAAATTGAGTGCTAAAAATCCTTCCGAAGAGAAGATTTTTGACTATATAGCAAAGCTAAGAGTCATCACCGATGAGCTTAAAGCGAAGAGATTAAAGATTGGTTACGATTTTCGTTCCAATGAGTTGGAAATGTTCATCGATGAAAATTCAAACATTACCCATACGACATACGCACATGAAACGCCATCTCATGCGCTAATAGAAGATTGTATGCTTTTGGCAAACAAAGAAGCTGCAAAGAGATTTTCAAGAGGCATATTTCGTATACATGAGCCGCCTAACCAGCTTAAAATCCAAAACTTGTATCAAGAGTTGGCAGGAATCGGTATGTTTGTAGATATTAAAAAATCTATAAAAGAGACGATAACAGAGATACAAAAACAAGCTAAAGAGATGAACCTCTCATCTGAGGTTGACACTTTGATTATCCAGTCTCAGATGCAAGCAAGGTATGCGCCCATAAATGCAGGACACTTTGGTCTTGGTTTTGATGAGTATACCCACTTTACTTCACCTATCAGAAGATACTCCGACTTGATTGTTCATAGACTTCTAAAAGCCATTAACAACAACGATACGATGGAAGGTTCTTATGTCTTGAGAAACATAGAATCACTCTGTGTAAGCGTCAGTGAAAAAGAGAGAGAAGCCTCTACTATAGAAGTTGAGTTTATGGCTAGAAAGTTCGCTCGCTGGGCAGATGAAAATATAGGAAATATATTTAGAGCAAGAATCACATCTACCGAACCATTTCTAAAAGCCGAGCTTCATGATGAACTCCAAGGAGCTAGATTTTTCATAACACATGGCAATGATGCCCTTTTGTTTGAAGATGTAAAAGTTAGAATCGACAAAGTAGATATTGCCAAAGCAAAAATTTACGCAAGCGTTGTTGAGAGAGTTGAGAGAGACAACTAATTGTGTACAAAAACGAACTAGACAAACATATACAAAAGTGCTCTCTCTCAAACAGTTTTATACTTTTTGGAGAGAGCACTTTTCTTATCGACCGATACACTCAAACTCTTACAAATATCAAAGATGCTTCCGTTGCAAAATTCTACCATGATG
>MICC01000050.1 GCA_001829715.1 Sulfurimonas sp. RIFOXYB12_FULL_35_9 | reverse complement strand
ATCTCAAACCTAATTTCAGAAGATCCGCAAAAAACCATAGCAATATCAAGAGCCCCACAAGATACAGTCTTAAGCTACGAAACTCCTTCCCCAATAAAGAAAGAGAAAGTAATTTCTTCTGATAAAAAGGAAGTAGAAATCTCTGCAGAATTACATTATGAAAATGTCCTAGCCTCGACATCACTTCAGGAAGAATTAAATCAATCAAAGGAACCTTCAATAAAGGTTTACTGGAAAGAAGAAGGCAAATTCTTACCATTCCAAGCCCTAGACGCAAACAACAACTCACTTCTGGATACAATCGAATGGACAGTCCCACACCTATCAACCCAAACCTTCGAAATAATAATCATCACGAAAGCAGAACATTTAGACGAAAATAAAAACTTCATAGAAGACATCTTCGACAAAGTAAAAGCCTTAGATAACATTTTTCACTTAATCCCAGAAAACAATTTCCTTAGAGTCGTATTTGAAAAAGAACTAACAAATAAAAACGATATCACAATTTACGCAGAATCAAATTCAACCAATGCAACAGTTGAAGTTTACGAAAAAGATTCTGATATAAAACTAGCAGATTTCGGCCCAATTCAAGAAAGCAAAAAATATCAAATACTACTAACAAATCTAAGTTCTCCACAAGATACATTTGATTTATTAGTAGTAGGAGGAGCAATCCTTTTCGATTACATTGTTGACCCTTCAACCTCATCTATTTTTTCAGAAGGATTTGAAACAGCCTTTGCTCAATGGGGGACAGTAGGAGGATGGGACATAGTATCGGACAGAACACATTCGGGAAGCCAAGCGGTAAGAGCAGCAAACAACGATGAAGGAGACTTGCAATCTGTAAACATTAATGCAAGCCGAGCATCTTCAATCAACGTAACTTTCTGGTATAACGAAGACGATTCAGAAGATGCAGATATAGATGTATATTTTTATAATGGAACCACTTATAATTTAATAGATAGTTTTGGAGCGGATCAGGCAACAGAAGACACGTGGTATTACAAGGGATACATAACAGCAAGTTCTCAGTACTTCATTTCTAATTTTAGAATAGGGTTCAACGCAGACCTAGCAAATGGAGAAAACGTTTGGCTTGACGATATTAACGTAAATATCTTACTAAACACAACCCCGACAACATCTTCAATAATTTTAAACTCAAGCCTCAATACAAATATGACAACAGAAAACCTAACCTGTAACCCATTCTCATCAGACATAGACGGTGACACAATATATCAAACATATAATTGGGTAAAAAATGGAAGCGATTATGCAACCTTAAATCTTCCTTTCAATGTTAGAAGCACATCCTCATCAACTCCAAACTACGCAACAACTTACACGGTCTCATCAACTGCATCATATCAATCAACGGGTTCCCACGATTCAACCGGTTACTACAATTTTAATGGAACAACCTCTTTAACAATCAGTCAAGATATGTCTACAATTTTTGGGGATACAGGAACTGTAATGTTTTGGATAAGAACGACTCAGTCGGGTTCCGATACAATCTGGCAAGCCCCCACAATTTTCGGAACAGAATCGGCAGGAAATGGAAATGACATTTTCTGGGGGCACCTATCCGCAGCAGGTAGAATTGGTA
>MICC01000049.1:28325-28468 GCA_001829715.1 Sulfurimonas sp. RIFOXYB12_FULL_35_9 | reverse complement strand
TAGTTGACCCCACATAAGTTCTTTTGTCTTTATTGCTAAATAAAATATAAATGTAATTCATTATTTAATTATTAAAGATCCATTTGGTGCCTTACCCGCCTCGACTCGCCTTCGGCTTAGCCGAGGCGAGGCGGGCCGCTTGG
>MICC01000049.1:0-28260 GCA_001829715.1 Sulfurimonas sp. RIFOXYB12_FULL_35_9 | reverse complement strand
AGGGATACCTTTTGAGTTAAAAATCCCTAACGAAACTACGATAAAAGCTATGAGTGAAGCTAAAAACTTAGAAGGTGAAGTTTGCTCACTAGAAGAGTTTGTAAAGTGAGTTTGAAACTATTTAGAACAAAAATATTTTTAAAAGAGTATCAAAAACTCTCTATGAATGATCAGCATTATGCAAAATATGTTGCGTATGTTACTGCCCTTTTAACAAACCAACCTCTACCGCCAGAAGCACTAGACCATCCGCTCAAAGGAAACTTTCAAAACTACAAAGAGTTTCACATAAGCGGTGATTTGCTTGTCATATATACGATAGAGGAAAATTATCTCAAACTCATAAGAATAGGCACTCACGCACAACTTTTTGAATAAATTTATTGTATTTTTGAACCTAAAAAAGTAGTGAAATCATTTCACTACTTTTTACCCCATTTTATAATTTTCATTTTCCTCTACTTTTATTTGACTTCTGTTTGTTAACACGCCAAGATGCTCCTCAAGTAATCTCAAAGATTACAAATTCAAATAAAAAAAGGCAAAAATGGATGCAAGAAAAGAAACATAAACTTTCAGACTATCAGTTAAAAATCATCGATAAAGTGAAAAACCAGAAACAGAGTGAGGAGAAGGGCAACTTCCTAATCTTAGAACAATCCAAGCAAAAGTTCATCTTTGAATCAGATATAACCCCAACCTCTAAACTATTGCTTATCTACTTTTTATCAAAACTAGATTTCAACCACAGGCATCTATATATCCACGCTTCTTATGCAATCATTGAAAAAGAAACCACAATCATAAAATCAACAATAATGAGAAGCATTAAGGAGTTGGATAAAAAAGGACTCATCAAACTATTATCAGGAAAAAACAGAGCAGAAAATACCCTTATAAAAGAGTTTATCTTCAATCAAAAGCAACACATCCACGACAACCAAAACCAAACCAACATAGTAGAGATGACACCTTTTTTTGAACAATTTTTCAAAGGTGCAAAATGATACCTATATGGCTCTATTTCAGAACAACCATAGCTCCAATACAGAACTATGATAGACCTAAAACAGATCTCTATTTAATACATCATTATTTATAAACTAATGATTTAACATTCACTTATTTAAGAAACAAATACTCAAAAAGCAAAAAAAATGAAAAAAAAGAACTTTTTTAAAGGACAACACGAATGAGAACAGAACAATTTTTAAGAGACTATTTTACAGAAGATGAGCATTTTATCATTGCTTTAAAAACACTCCCTGCCGCAAAAGATAAAAAAGCATATACAACCCATAAGCTCCTAAACATCAAAGATCCAAACCTTTCAAAGTTTTTAGGACACTGCTACTATAAAAACAGGGATGAAGCAGTAGATATCTACTTCACGCTCAATTCATATCAAGAGCAAAGCACCAACATCAAAAGGGTGGAAAGTTTGGTCAATGGCGTCAAATCATTTTACTTTGACATTGACAAGGAAGTAGAGCTTCTCTATCCTAAAATCATAGAGCTATTTGGAGAACCAACCTATAAAATAACCACCTCTGAGAACAAATATCAGCTCATCTATAAATTTATTGAACCATACAGAGGAGATTTCACATATTTTAAACAACTGCTAAAGGGTGTGGTATATCATCTCTACCCGCTAGATAAACTCTTTGACATAGCAAGAATTTTCAGGCTCACTGGATTTAAAAATAAAAAACCAAGCAACAAAGATTTTTTAGTATCAGTTGAAAAACAAGAGAACTATTACACCTTCGAGCAATTTGAACATATCGCCAAACCTTTTATGCTTACAGAGAATAAACCCATTAAAAAAAGCGCACAAACGCCACTAAAAAGCAAAACTATCAAAAATGCGCCTAATAGCTCAAACAGCAATAATTTCGACAAATACAAAGACATTACAAAAAAGGTCAATAAAAAATATAATGAGCTTTTAACCAAATATAAAAATGACAAATCAACAGCAGATCTGGCATTTGTAAAATGGCTCAGATATTCTAAAATGATAGAAAATGAGGAAACCTTGACGCTTAAACTATTTGAAGCACGGGGCTATGAAAACCTTATGCAAAAGCATGATTATCATATAGCCTACTATATTCAAAATATCCTAGAAAAATCTATCTAAGAAGTGCGATCCCTGAATTAGGATTTCTTTTTGGCGGAGTTCTGGTTGGAGATGGCAGTGTCGGCTCTGTTGCTATAATGTCCAAAAAATCCTCCAAGATGCTCAAAAGAAATAGATAAAACAGGCTCATTTTTTATCTCCATAGTAATTTACAACAAACTCGCTCATAGTTTGAAGGCTCATTGCTAGAAGTTCTTTTTCCTCATCTGAAACTTTTAAATTTCCAAGAAGCGATAAAGCATTTTTTACTTTATCATCAAAATTCTCAACCTTGCTTTTATCAAGCTTTTTATTTTTTATCTTGCCCATAGTGGCAAAAACAAAATAGTTTGAGAATGTACAAAAAAGATTGAGAATGTCAAAATAGTTTGAGAAATATTCCAATAAAGTTTGAGAATGGATTTGTAAAAAATGGCTAAACCGAAACGAATCATTCCTGACTTTATGCTTCAAAATCCTAATGATTCTTTTGTTTTTTTAATGCCTGTAGCTCTTAATCCTGATTTAAATGAAGATATTGGCAACAGTTACTTTGACGTTTTGGTTAAGAACCTTACACGAAATGAATTTTTCAAAACATACGTCTCGCCAGAAGCTTTTTTTACCCATTTTAAATTTCATCAAGTATATACTGGTGGGAAGGTAGATAAAAAATTCAAAACTAAGCCCCAAGTGTCGGAACATTCATATTCCATTGATACACGCCTGGACACATCATATGTTGATGCTAAATTAGGAGACACGCTTTCTGATTCATTTATCGGTCAACTTTTAGGTTGGAAATATACCTATTTAACAAATGCTAAAAATATTAAATGCTATTGTGTAAAAAGCAATAATGTAATACTTATTATTCCTCATTATACCGTTGCGATTTATTTTTACTATCGCTCAACCGTTTTAAAAGAAGCTGCACTAAGATGTGATCTTGAAAATTTATACCTTAGCTACGATTGTAACTCTGAAGATGCATCTTTAATCATTCCAAACTATGTTCCACAAGATGATGCTCCATTCATCCACCGCTTTTTATGTCAAGATACTGCGGCATTAGCATTTAAAAATATAGGTACATTTATTTCTGCTTATATTAAAAAATATAAAGATTTAAAACAACCCTCTTTTCTCGAAAACATACCCATATTTGCTAATTTCCCTGTAAAAGATACATTTACAATCTCGACTCGAAGAACTGTTTTTCATGAAGCTGGTACAGAATATCATTATGTGCATGAAATACTAGATGATGACTCTCCAATAGGATTTTCAAAATTTACGACTTATTTTCAAAGTAATAGCATGGCAACAAAATTAGAAAAATCACCTAATGTTTCATCTATTCCTATAAAAGCACCCTCTCAAACTTCAGAATTTCTCACCTCTGAACATGGGAATAAAAGATATAAGCAACACTCTATCGTAGCCCAACGCAAACAAAAATGCAGTAGTTTAAAATATGTAGATATGTCAACAGATAAAATCACTAATAAAGAAATATCTGTTAAATTAAGACTCTGTGAAGAACAATGCATTAATGAAAATGTTATTCAAAGCTTAACCGCTTCATCTGATGCAAAAGAGAGAAAAATACGACAAACCAGACTTTCAACCAGAGGAAAAGAGTTTATAACGCTCATAGAGCCTCAAAATAACTTCGAAGCATTTCACCAATATTTAGAATACATGCGCATTGAAAACATGGTTGACAATCTTCATATTTCTCTCCCAAAAAAGATGAAAATCGTTTATACGGGAAAGAATGGTGCTCCAAATACTAAATGCCTTATTCATGGTAGATCTCGCCAATATATTACAGCAACCTTTACCTACAACAAGACGCATGTCACTCTTCTTGAATTGGAAAATATTCATTCTTCTAGCACATGGGTTATTTCATCAAAAGAAGCATTGAAAGAAGAGATTTATGAGATATTTTTAAATCATTTTGTTAAAGACAATATGACCATGAATCAAATAAAAAATCTTTATAATGATACCAACAAACTACAATTCAAAACAAAAAATCACGAAAGAGTTAAAGATTTAACGCCGAGTGATAAAATAAAATGGGTTATTGGTCTTTTGAGTAAAATTTGATGTAGATATATAAAACAATGCTAAAAAAATTTATTATAAGCTCTCTTTTTTATCAACGATTTCAGTTTTTAATCGAACCGTAAACCGAGCCCCTCCATCCACATTTTCAACATCGATGCTTCCTCCAAAACGATTGACGATAAGGCTTTTGGTCATAAATAAGCCGATGCCCATCCCATGCAGTGCTTTGGTGCTGATGTAAGGCTCAAAGATATCGTTTATAGTTTCAAGCGTGATGCCACCGCCATTGTCTTCGATGATGATAGCAACGTACTCATCGTGAAGTTGTGCACTGATATGAATGTTTCGCCCTTCTTTTCTGTGTTCACATAAAGCATCTTTGGCATTCGCGATTATATTAAACAAGGCATGTAAAAACTCGTCTTTATTGCCTTTGACCATTACATGTAAAGGAAGGTCTTGCGTTACGATTATATGCGCATGGTGCAACTGGGAGTGCATGAGTGTGAGTGTATCTCCAATCGTTGCACTCAGTTCAAAAGACCCCTCGGAATTTCGCCTGAAAAAGCTTTGGAAAACTTCTATGGTTTTAGAGAGATGACTTAAGATATTTTCATTGGTATGGATCATCTCGCTTAGCTTCTCATGAGAGATTTCCCTCTTGAAGCGTAGGTGTGCTGCTATGTTATTGTTAATTGAGCCAAGCTCTGCGAGGGGTTGTCGCCACTGATGCGCGATATTGCCAATGGTTTCACCTATGGCTGTAAAGCGTGCATTGGCGTATAATGCCGATTGGGCAAGTTCCTTTTCTTTGCTTAATAAGCGAATACGATAGGCCAATGCCACAGAGAGTGTAATGACATCCCACATAAGTGCTTGATTGATAAGGGTTAGATTCCATGTTTCTATCGGCAGGAATCCTGGGAGATAAAAGACAAGCATAAACACCACAATAAACAATGTGCCTACACCACTCGAAATAAGAAAGTAGAGTCCTAATGGATTTCCATGTTTATAGGTTCGATACCCTGCATGAAAAACACACCATGTAAAAAATACAGCCCCTAAGCCATAAAAGGATAAAGGCAATAAAAATGTTTCGAAAATCCAATAATGAACATAAAAGTCAAGTAATAAAGTTGTCACTAAAGTAAGCGATGTTATACACAGGCTCTTAGACAAGGTGGCAAAGGTATCTTCTATTTTTAAAAAATGTTTCGTGAACAGTCCAAGCCCTAAAATGATCATTATTAAAGAGGCGTCCATTAAATGCTCCTTAATTTGAGGGGAGAGGCTCAAACCAAAAGGAAGATAAGACCGCCCCGCAACACACACGAGCAATAATCCAAAGATGTAAAGACAATAGTAGATAAAGCTCTTATCGCGTGTCACAAAATAAAGAATCATATTGTAAACTAAAAATGCAAGTCCTATAAAATACGAAATCAGCATAATGTTATGAAGGGTTAACCAAGATGACTCAAGCGCTTCAAATGTCCCAAATGCAAAGATAGGAATATAGAAAATTTTGCTTTGCACTTTGAGCACATAGCGTGTTTTTTTACTATTGGGTTCCAATAAAAATCGTATCGGTTGGGTTTTAACATCCCTTGATGCTACCGGAATCGAGTGACCATTGTTATACGACTTTATGAGCTGATTTTGGTTGAAAACGAACAGATCATATGTCGAGCCTGGAAAAATGTCTTTAGAATCAAGATAGAGCTTTTCGTCCCCTTGGGTAGAGACCTCAAACACAAACCACACCGTATCAGAATGTGACAGAGGGTACGCCTCACCTTGCAAAGGCGTTATATCAACCACCTCTCGTACTTGCTCTGGAGTGAGTGCTTTGTCTGTTTTAAAGTAACCTGCTTGATGAACCGTGATGTTTGGATTGAGCACTTGAATGGATTCTTGTGCAAAAAGAGGCGTTAATATCGCAAAAAGAAATAAATAGATTTTTAGCATTTAGGTAAGCTCATCAAGCATCACTCGCCAGCCAATACCTGAGATAGAAACGATGCTCTCAGATCCAATCTTTGCTCGAAGCCTTGCGATGATGTTTTTCATCGCACTATCGCTGATGGCATCATGGGGCCAAAGAGTTTCGGTAAGTTCTTTTTTGGTCAAGATGTTAGGACTTTTAGCGATAAGTTGCCCCAAAACATCACGCTCTTTTGGAGAAAGCAAGCTAGTCTCGCCGTTACATGTAATGGTGTTTGTTGCAGCATCATAGCGCACGCCATTTTTAAATTGAACGCAAAGCGTTGTGTGTGCCGAGAATTTTTTAGAGCACTTAGCAAAAATTTGAAGTAAATCTTCAAATTTTACAGGCTTAATGGCGTATGCATCTACCCCTAGATTGATGGCTTTGAGAAGGTATTTTTGATCACCGTGAGCGCTAAAAAGAACGATGGATATACGCTCATCTCGCTCGCGAATCGCCGTTATGAGTTCAAGTCCGTCCATGTCGGGCATTTTAATGTCACTCAGTACGATGTCAGGTCGCTCATCGATGTATGTTTCAAATGCTTCTACGCCGTTACGCGCGGTAACAACTCGCCCGAAAAGAAGGGTGAGCATATCTGCTGTGTGTTTTAGTGTTGTTTCGTTGTCTTCCACTAAGAGTATCGTTTTACTTCGTAATACCAACAGTTCTTTCATAACTTACCTTACGCTACCTTTTTTAATAAAACTATTGTACCTCAAATCAAGACACATTTTAGACACATTGCTCTGCCAAGTTTGGGACGGCTCTTATGTTAAGATTGTTGTAAATTAAACCAAAAAGAGAAGCTATGCGAAACACTTATCTACAAATGTGTGACTACGGTTCACGATTTCGAATTCTTAAAGGTGGAAAAATATCATTGGTTGTTTCAGCATTTATTGCAGGAACTACACTTTTACGTGCAGCTCCTAGTGGAGGAGCCGTTACTGCAGGAAACGCAAGTATTGTTCAAAGTGGGAGTGTAACCAACATCACGCAAACGACACAAAAAGCAGCGATAAATTGGCAAAACTTTTCGATAGGTGCAACAGAGACCGTAAACTTCAATCAACCCAATATCAGCGCTGTTACTTTAAACAGAGTGGTCGGAAACGAAAAAAGCATCATCGATGGCGCACTCAACGCTAATGGACAAGTGTTTATCTTAAACTCCAACGGTGTCTTATTTTCCAAAAATGCCAGTGTCAATACCGCAGGACTCATCGCCACTACGATGAATCTAAGCGATACAGATTTTATGAACGGAAACTATAATTTCAAAGGCGATAGTACCGCTTCCATCATCAATCAAGGAACCATAACCATCTCGGACTCTGGCTATGCCGCACTTTTTGGAAAAGAAGTCATCAATGAGGGCTTCATCAAAGCAACACTTGGTAAAGTTGAGCTTGTCGGAGCGAAAGAAGTCACGCTCAACCTTAATGGCAATTCACTCGTGAACCTCAAAGTCGATAAAGGTGTCTTAGACGCACTGGTTGAAAACAAAGGTGCACTTTACGCCGATGGTGGGGAAGTCTATCTTACGACTAATGCAGTGGATGAACTTTTAAAAGGTGTGGTCAATAACACGGGCATTGTTGAAGCCAACAGCATCGAAGATATCACAGGGAAGATAGAACTCTTTGCCCATGGAGGCGAAGCCGATGTTTCGGGGACTTTACATGCCAAGGACGGGTTTGTCGAGACGAGTGGACAGGTCTTACATGTAAGCAAAGATGTCAGCATTGAAGCAAAAGAGTGGCTACTTGACCCGACCGATATTACTATCACTAATGGTGGAGGAACTGACATTGGTGGTTCTAGTATGGATGCGGATGTTATCACGACGGCTCTAAATGGTGGAGCAAGTGTCACGCTAAGTGCAGATGCAGACATCACCGTTAATGAAGCCATCTCGTGGAGCAGCAACAAAAAATTGACACTCACCGCAGGAGATGAGATCTATGTCAACGCTGCCATTTCAAATACAAATCTGAGCGCAGGTGGGGTTTATTTTCAAACCTCACATGCTCAAAACAAGGTCATTTTTGGAGGCAGTGGAAATGTGGCTATTTATAACCCTGAACAGTTACAGTGGGTCAATACGGCATTAAAAGGAAAGTACACACTAGGCTCCAACATCGATATGACCGGCATAACTTTTGTACCCATAGGACCTTCTCATTCGGCAGATGCTTTTAGCGGTTTTTTTGATGGACTCAATCACACCATTTCTAACCTCACGATTACTGCTCCAACGAGTGATTATAAAGGGCTCTTTGGATATGCCTATGACCCGACGATTCAAAATATTGGCCTTGTAAACGTTTCTATTACGGGACAAGATTATGTTGGGGGATTGGTGGGAGCATCGGTTTCTACTGGTTATGTTAACAACTGTTATGTTACAGGAACCGGAACTGTTACCGGAAGAGATTATACGGGCGGGTTAATCGGATACCAATCTTCAAACGGCACCAGTACCCACAACTATTCGACAGTCAGCGTTAGTGGAAGGGGGGGGCGTTGGAGGCTTGGTCGGTTACAGTGCTGATTCTCTCATCGATACGAGTTATGCGACAGGGCGTGTCGATGGCGCTTACAGGGTTGGAGGCTTGGTTGGGATTAATGGCGGTGCCGGAGTAATTAACCAAACTTACTCTACAGGATATGTCGCGGCGACAACTACAGATAATGTCGGCGGACTTTTGGGCTACCAAGCTGTTGGAACAGCATCTACTAATTTTTCTTTTTGGGACGATTACACAAGCGGACGAACAACAAGTGCAGGTGGCACGAGAGCAACAACAGCGCAAATGAAAGATAATTCTATTTACGCTAATACAGGATGGAGTATTAATGGTTTTCCTTCTGGTAGCTATCCTATATTTAGAACAGATGGTGGTGGTGTATGGCAGATTGCAAGCCCCATCGTCTACACCATTCCAACCCCTTCATCAACATACACCTATACTGGCGGTTCTCAATTGCCAACCAATTGGACGGCTGATGTTATTTTTGGGGTATTGTATAACAATTGGATACGGGGCAGTGATTATGTTTTAAAACAAAACGGCAACATTATAACAAGCTATACCAATGCAGGGACTTATGAAAACATTACCGTTGATATCATAAGGGTTGGTTACAACGAAGCGAGTGCAGGAAACACCAATGGTACTTTTACCATCTCCAAAGCACCTTTAACACTGAGTGCTAACAATGCTACGAAAACTTATGGCGATGCAAATCCTGCATTTACAACCACACTTTCAGGCTTTGTTGTAGGTCAGAACTTGGCAACTTCAGGAGTCAGTGGAACAGGAAGTGCAAGTTCTCTAGCTACAACAACAAGTAATGTTGGGACGACTTATGCGATTACACCAACGTTAGGAACATTGAGTGCCACCAACTATGCTGTTACGAATTTTGTGGATGGAACACTGAGCATCACACCAAAAGCATTAACATTAAGTGGAGCAAGCATTGAAAATAAAATTTATGACAGAACAGCTATAGCAAACTTTAGCAATTACGGCACTTTAGATGGTATTGTGTCTGGCGATAGCGTCACCATCAATTCAAGTGGCATTATGGCTTCGTTCATGAACGATGCGATGAATGCAACTGATAAAAATGCTGGGGAGAATAAAAAAGTAGGAACAACCGGATATACCCTCAGTGGAGCCAGTGCTGGCAATTACACCATCTCAAACCCACAAAATCTAACGGCGAAGATTACCAAAGCCCCCCTTAGTATCACTGCTAACGATGATGCAAGATTTGTTACACAAGCCGATAGTTCAAACTATTTAGGGGTAAATTATAGTGGGTTTGTAGCTGGAGAAACATTGGCTGCTTCTGGAGTGAGTGGAACATTAAATATCGCAAGAGTTCCATCTACAGGCGGAGGGGATGTCGATACATCGGCGGGAACATATTCAAATGTGTTAGTTCCTAGCGGACTGAATGCTACAAATTATAATATCACCTATGTTAATGGCGATTATACAATTGTTCCTGCCGATACAATTCTTATAAAAACAGCGAATGCGACTATGGAGTATGCAGCTAGTGTGCCGACAACTTTCATCGACCCTGTTGTGCAATATTTGGAAGCAAGCGACAGTTCAATAAAAACATTAACCAAGCAATCAAGTGACGGATATACCTATACTTACTCTGATGACCTAAGCTCTTCTGGCACTGTTACATTTACACTTGTGCCCGAAAATGGGGCAGACAATCAAAGTTCTACTCACAATTTAAAGGTTGGCAATTACAATATTGTTGGTTCTGATTTTTCTAAAACAGGCAATAACTTTAGTGGCTCGGCATATTATACGGGAAATCTTGAAGTCACAACTAAAGGGCTGAGTGCTTCTGTGTCAGGGGTTTCAAAAGCATACGATGGAACAACAACTGTGGTCAGCCCAACCATTACACTAGCAGGGTATATAGAAGGGGATAATGGATCTTTGGTCACACAAGGTTCGTATAGTTCTAAAAATGTAGGAACAGGACTGGCCTATACCTTTAACTTTGGTTTCTCTGGTGCGGATGCCTCAAATTATCATTTAGTGGGCGGAACATCTTTTAGTGGAAATAATGGTGTGATTACAGCGCGTGAACTGAGTATCATTAATAGTGCAATATCCAGTAAGATATACGATGGAACAACAAGCGCAACGATTACAAATTATGGCATCTTGAGTGGTGCCATTGCTGGAGATAGTATTGATTTCGATACAAATGCTATTGTGGCTGCCTTTGATACCAAAAATGTGGGTACTGCTAAAACAGTTACTTTGACCAATATAGCGCTTCTAGGAAGCGATGCATCCAACTACACACTCAGCACCACAGCAACCAAAACAGCAGATATTACCCGTTTATCAAGTGTAACATGGGTAGGCGGTGCAACAGGAAACTGGAGTCTTGCATCCAACTGGGCAGGTGGGGCGATTCCCGATTTTTCAAATGTGGCGGATGTGGTCATCCCAACAGGAACAACGGTATCGTTTGATGCAGGACTTAGCGCACCCGTACATGTAGATACTATCTCTAGTCTTGGTGGACTTGAAATGGCGGCTGGAACACTGAATGTGGCAAATCTACTCAGTACGGCAACCTACACTCAAACAGGTGGTTCTCTCACAGGCAATGCCATGACAGTGACCACTGGCTATGCTCAAGCCATGGGAGCGATTAGTATGAGTGGAGATGTTTCTATCACGCAAACTGTTGGCGATGTAGCCATTGGTGAACTCGCAAGTAACACACTAAGCGTTTCAACCAGCGATGGAGCCATCACGCAAGTGGCAGGCAAAAAAATCACTGCAACCACAAGCGCAACCTTTGTTGCCGGCGGTGATAAAGATATAACCTTGGAAAACGACGACAATGACTTCACTAAAATCACCCTTACGGGAAACGATGTCAGTGTAAAAGATAAAAATAACATTGAAGTGAATGGAATGAGCGCAACAGGTACCGCAAAAGTCGAAACAACAACGGGCAACATTACCCAAACAACAGGCTCAACCATTTCTGTCGCAGGAGCTACAACGCTCATTGCAGGAGGTACAGGCAGTGGTGATGGTACGGTAACGCTTGGAAGCACAACCAACACCTTTGGCGGAACAGTCAATATTACGGGATCTGCCGCAACTATAGGTGCAACCACTGCACCTACCTTTGGAACATTGACAGGATTGAGCGCACCGACAGTACAAACACCAGTAACCGGTCCAACAGCAGAAGAACTAGCTGCCATCGAAGCGGCTAGACTTGCTGCCGAAGCCGAAGCTGCACGATTGGCTGCCATTGAAGCTGCACGTATTGCCGCTGAGGCAGAAGCCGCGAGACTTGCCGCGATTGAAGCTGAAAGACTTGCTGCCGAAGCCGAAGCTGCACGATTGGCTGCCATTGAAGCTGCACGTATTGCCGCTGAGGCAGAAGCCGCAAGACTTGCCGCGATTGAAGCTGAAAGACTTGCTGCCGAAGCCGAAGCTGCACGATTGGCTGCCATTGAAGCTGCACGCATTGCTGCTGAGGCAGAAGCCGCGAGACTTGCCGCGATTGAAGCTGAAAGACTTGCTTCGGAAGCTGAAGCTGCACGATTGGCTGCTGAAACTCAGGCTATTGTCTCTCAAGTCGTCAATAGTGTTGTCATAGTCCCAGTGATGCCAAGCATGACTCCAACAACATCATCTAACACTGCTCTGACAACATCGCCTATGCAAACTCCTCAAATATTTAATTCTGGAGGACAAATAGTACAGCTTTCAGGCGTACCCCTTGAAGATACTCCAATGCAACTTGTAGGAACGCAAGAAGCAAGAGCAATAATGCAAGGTAGCGCAAATGGAGACTTGAAAATTCCACTAGGACAAAATTCTCTCGTTCAATTGATAAACGGTGGCGTCCGATTGCCTGAGGGTGTAGAACAAGAATTTTTTATGGCACAAAGATAAGGAAAAAGGCAAAGAATGAGAACTCGAAACATACTAACACTATCACTGATAACAACAAGCTTTCTATTAGCAGCACCGCCAACCATTGGTGATGTTGAAAAACAAGTACAAATACCAAAAGAAGTTGAAAAAGGGATGAATAATGTCATCCCTTCTATCGCACCTGAAGCATTGAAAGAGCCTATGGAAGATATGGGAGGAAAACAAATTAAAGTTAAAGGATTTAAATTTAGTGGCGCCATACATGTCAGTGAAGATAAACTTCTTTCGCGTATCAATTCTTATGCAGGGAAAAATCATAGTTTCGCAGAACTGCAAAAGATTACTTCTCTCATCACCAAAGCCTACCGAGAAGAAGGTTACTTCGTAGCACGAGCTTATATTCCTAAACAATCGATGAGTGATGGCATACTTGAAATTGCTATTATTGAAGGAAATTATGGAGCGTTTAAGATTACAAATAATTCTTTGGTCAATAATGAGCGAGTTCAAGGAATGCTCGATAGTGTCAAAGGTGACAATATCGTCAGTACCAATACTTTAGAGCGAGCCATGCTCATCATCAACGATACTCCCGGTGCCAAAGTAACCGGAGCAGATGTTATGCCTGGCGAAAAGGTAGGCACTTCAGACTTTGCCATAAAAACAGAAGCCACCAATCCTTATAGTGCTTATATCTTAGGGGATAACTATGGAAGTAAATACACAGGAAGATACAGACTCAATCTAGGAGTCAGTGCAAACTCTCCTTTAGGCTATGGAGATAAATTTGGACTCAATGGAGTTATCTCTAGTGCAACAGATCTCAAAAATGGAAGAGTCTACTATAACTTCCCTCTTATGCCAAATGGTCTAAGAGGGGAACTCTCTGCTTCTAAAACAAGCTATAGCTTGGCAGAAGAGTATGAAGCCTTAGATGCCATTGGAACATCTACAACACTTGAAGCAACACTTTCATACCCTATCATTAGAACACGAGAAGAAACACTCAGAGTCTCTTTAGGCTATGCTCATAAAAATATGGAAGATGAATCTGGAGGAAATGCCCCAGATAAAAAAGAATCTGATGCGCTTAACCTTGGAGTAACCTATACTAAGAGTTGTACACTCTTTGGATTACCCAGCAGTACTACAGCAAACCTAACACTAACCAGCGGAAATCTTGATAGCCCAACTAACCTTGATACAGATGGTAGATATACCAAAGTAGCAGGAACTATCGAAAAAGGCATAGAGTTTAATTCTGAGTATTCTTTGACCACCAGCTTAAGATTTCAAAAAGCATTGAACAATAAAAACTTAGATGGTAGTGAAGACTTCTCCCTAGGAGGTGTTTACGGTGTAAGAGCCTTCCCAGATGGAGAACATAGTGCAGAAAATGGTTATATCTTAGGAGCAGAACTCTTTTATACCCTTCCTAGCTTTGAGGGAATTAACCATAAAGCCAGCATCTTTGCCGATACCGGCTATGCAAGCATGGAAAAAGACAATGGAACCAGTGAGGGCAGACAACTTTCAGATGTAGGTATCGGTTATCAAGCTTCATACAAAGCGTTCTTTGCCAAAGCTCAGGTTGCTCGTGTTGTAGGTGGTGAAAAAGTTACCAGCGAAACGGAACACTCTACTAAACTTCTTTTACAACTCGGTTGGGTTTACTAATATCTATAAAACGTTACATGTAAGGATTTTTCCTTACATGTAAAGACTTTTTTGCTACCATTATGCTTATTTATCAAGGAAAAAATGAATGTACCAAAATGTAGAACCTATCAATAGCATTGCCCATCTCAAATGCGGCATCAAAGAAATCAACTCTTTTGCCTATGCGAAAGAGCTTATCCATGCGCCCATTACGGTTGCAGAGTTTTATGAGAGCTGTAAAGACTATCCCATCGTATTTGCCAAAGATGCAAGTGAGTCTTGGAGTGCGTTAGCGCTGATAGGCTTTAAAGAAAAAGAAAATCTTTTCATCGATGATAAAGGAATATGGGAGAAAAATAGATACATTCCTGCATTTATACGACGCTATCCCTTTATCTTTGTAGCACAAGAAGGAAGCGAAGAGTTAACACTCGCGTTTGATATTACATGTAAAGAAGAGAATTGCAAAACTGCTGAAAGATGTTTCTTTGATGAAGACGCTAAAGCCACTCCTTTTTTACAAGGCATTATGAGCTTTTTAACGCAGTTTCAAAACGATGCGAAGGCTACGGCTGAGTTTATCAAACAACTCGATGACTGGGAACTATTGGAAGCGAGGATGGCAAATATCGTTACTCCAACGGGTGAAACCTTTACGCTCAATGGCTTTTATGTCATCAATGAAGAAAAACTACGACATATTGGGAAAAAGAAGAAAGAGGAAATCAATGCAAAAAATGCCATTCCTCTTATTACCGCACATCTTATATCTCTTTCAAATATTCAACGATTTGGCAATCGATAAGATACTTGCTAATTATTTACGCGATAAGAAAACTTATTTACTATCACGTAAATGGTATGATTTGTATGTTAGTTTTTTATAAAGACTATATTTGAAACATTTTTTTGGTTGATTGTTTGACCTGTGCTCTTTAAATAATTCATTGCACCAATAACCTCACTTTCACTGATTTGTCGTCCAACAGTATCTTGGAATGGAACATAGGTATCTATCGCTTTTTTATACCAAAATGGAGCTTTTTTAAACCCATGTAAAAAATCTCTGTGTGTCAAGTGATTTTCTTCTGAAAAACTTTTTAAACGACTAGAAAAATCCTCCATTAAATAAAACACCATAGCATTAAGATAAAAAGATTTGTAGATAGATGTTGCTTTTTTTGAATGATAGTTTTGTTCATGCTGACACAAACTTCTATATGGTTCAAGCATTGAAAATCCTTCTAAAAAGAGATTTTTCTGACGGTTCAACAAATAAGATAAAATCGTATGTACATGAAAAACAGATAGTGAATGTGCGGGTATATTATTGATTGAAAAGGACCCATTTTTTAGTCCTTGTTCAAAATACGTTATGGCACAAAGACCATCCTCATATAATTTTGGTACTTTTTGTGTTATTGTTTTACGCAAATCTCTACCACATTTTCCACAATACACAATAGCATCAGATAATGTCATTTTTGAAAAACGAATACGTTCAGAACATACCCCACATCGATCTGCTAAAAAAACTTTATGTTTTGGGCATGCGTTGTAAAAATAATATCTCCAATGTTTACGCCAATAAGGAATCGTATCTTCTGCTAAACATTTTGGGCAAAACATAAGACCATAATGGGCTCGTTTATCGATTAGTTTTCGAATCTGTTTTGGAGGGTATAATCCATGTTCTGACTCAAAGAGATATCCACCTTCACTTTGAAGTGACATTTGAAATATTTGTGTATATGTAAGTCGGCTTTTGTGAGTCAATTTTTCAAACAATTCATGAGTATCTTGAAAATCTATGTCTGTTCGTGTTAAGCTTGACCCATCATATTTTAAAAAGCGTGACACAAATGGTGTTAAAGAGTACCCATGTGAAAACGCTGTACGCGTTAACCAAGAGCTCAAAAGTTCATCCAAATAAGGTTGAGGCGTGATAAGAAAACGATATCTATCAACCCATCCTTGTTTTCTCATAGAGTAGGCAAATAGACTATATCATCAATAATAATTTTCTCACGTTTAGATTTAATAGCATTGACAGCAGCTTTTTTAAGTAAATTGACTGTTCGCCCTATCAGTCCTTCAGATTGGTTGTAAAGAATATCTACTAACTGTTGATCTAATGCCAAATTCGATGCCTCTTTGAGTGGTAAACAACTTTCGTAGGTTCCCAAAAAAGATCGAAATTTTTTGTCGTTACTCCATCGTGGTAATTCCAAAGACGGAAATCTTGAAGCAGTTTCTCCACCAATCGAAAGTGCAGAATGTGCTTCTTTTGTTCCTGCAAGGACAATACTCAAAGAGAGTTTGTTGCTTAACTGTTTAAGTGTATCGATAAAGGAACGCTGTTTGTTCAAGTTGCCTCTTAATGAACTATGAATTTCGTCAATAAGCATCATTTTTGTATTAAGCTTTTCTAAATAATGTACAACCAATCTTGCTTTTTCCATGACTTTTTCTGTTGGTTTATGCGGTACACATAATTCATCTAAAATAAGGCTGTACAATCTTCCTTCATCAGGTATAGTCGGGGCTTGAAAATAAATAATCGGAATCTCAAAAACATGCTCCCCTTTATCGTTTAAAGTCTCAAGCGAAGTTTTATGCAAATCATAGAACTTTTTTAAAATTGCTGTTTTTCCATTGGCATAATCTCCATAAATAAGAAGACCTTCGCGTCTCATTTGCTTAGGTTCATTAAATTTATAGTCAAGGAGTTCTATAAGTTTAGTTGATGCATGATAATGAATCCAGAAGTCTTTACCACAACACTCGATACGCTCCTCATCACTTTTTGTTAAATACTCTTGTGCAGTTTTTGTTAAACGTCTTTCACTCATTTTATTCATCTACCTCATAATATTCAAACAAATCTTCTTCCACAGTAAGGCTATCGTTTTTAACACTCTTTTTTTCAGTTATTTTAGAATGATTTTCAAGAGTTTTTTTCTCATATTCAATTACTTTTGCGATATGGTTTTTAGAACTATTGTGTCGTAAGGTAGAGCGTTTTTCACGTTTTGCTTTTTCAACATATTCATTTAATCTTTCATGTGCAGCAAAAACATCATGCATTTCAATCTCTCGACCTGTGACCTCTTTTTTGGCTTTGGCGATAGCATGCCTAAGTTCTGTTTGATTGATTGCTGGTTTTCGAATATCGCTATAAGGTACAATAATATAATCTTCAATATCAGGGTCGTACACGTACAATTTACTAATATCCCTTGGATCTCTTTTGCACACAAGTGTTTTAGAAAGAAGATTTTTATTCAATTTTTTATAGTTTGCTGGAATAATCCACTTTCGCAACGTTTCCGAAAAATACGTTACGTAGTCAATCGTAATTCCATTCTTTTGAACACATCGCTCCATAGCTGGCAATAACGACATTCGCAACTTTAGTGTGTCTGCTGGTATAGATGGTAAAAACGGTATTCTGCCATCTCCTATTCCATATAATCCTTGATAAAACTTCTCTTCTGGACTCATACCAAGCGAACTATGCTCCGTTTTATGGTAAATATTAATCACAAAATCTAAATACCACTGTTCTAACTCCGTAATTGTCATTGTCGCATATTTTTCAGAATCATAAGTTCCTCTTTCTCTAACATTAGAAAAAGTACTTCCTGGTAGTTGATGAATATTTTGCATATGCGTACCAATAACTCGCTCAACAGCACCTCCAAATTCAGGACGAGCAACAGGACGAAATAGATGCTCAATACGATACTCTTGGCAAAATTTCTGCAAAGCATTTGATCGAAATTCCTTTGCATTATCCATGTGTACTTTTCTAGGTAATCCAAAAAGAGACCACTCGCCTTGTACATTTAAGCGTTTTAACATATCATCTTTAGGAAGGATTGCATTCAAAAGACACTGCCCTGCACTAAAAAATCCTACTGGTTCAAGTGAAATATAAAATCCATAAATCATACGACTAAACACATCAATTGCTACCGTAATATTTGGGCGACCTATATTTTCTCTTGTTGTCTCATCAACCAGCATAATGTCCACTTTGGTGTGGTCAATTTGTATAACATCTAATGGCATTTTAACTTCAGGAAATTTACCAGGAGTCCCTCTTGTATCGCGTATACTAACATTTTTTCGATATTTTGCTACTAACTTAGGGTTCAAAGTGTTGATACGATTTCGAACAGTATTTTTACTGGGTATTTCTGTATTGATGCTTCGACAATTTTCTACTATATTTCTATAAATCATTTCAAGAGGATATTGCTGCTGGTTTAAATATAAGCTATTAATAACTGATTCCATAACATTTTCGGTCTCTTCGCTGAGTCGTGCTTTTCCTTTCCCTCCACTATTTTTATAAGCAGATGCCAGTGAACTTATTGTACCACTATTTTCATACTTCTCTAACCATCGATACAGTGTTGCCACGCCCACCTTATGCTTTTTTGCTATTACTTTAATATCTTCCATGGTTCTACTTTTTAGGTTCAAGAGAGGATTGATGATATTAAATTTTTTTATTGCAGTTTCATATGATTTTTCATCCAATTCAACAAGATGTGTTAAAGGATTTGTGGTATTGGTAGACTCTTTGGAAAGTTCATAGACTTTGACAATTTTTTCTTTATATGGGCTAACCGTATCTTTGATCAAGACTTCACCAAATGAAGGAAACCCTTTGATAATATATGAATGGTTTTTATAAACAATGGAAGAATCTATTGCAAAATTAATGATGCCCATTATTTTTCCTAACAATTGATTTCATACTCAAAACTTCTTGATTCAAATCTACACACAGTTGATTCATTGCCACTAATTGCCAAATTGAATTTGCTAGTTGAAAATATTCTATTTTGGTTTTAGCGATTAAAGTTGCAAGATCCTCTGCACTTATAGGCTCTTTTAAAATATCCAAAATTTTATTGCTATGATTGCTGTCTAAATTATGCGTTTTATATCGATATAAAAAATCCAAATTTTCAATGTAGGTTTTAGAGAATTCATTTTCAGTAAAGATTACGAAGTCCATATTCATTGATTCAACATGGTTTCTAATATTATTGAATTTAAGTTCTAACTTCTCTTTTTCTTTTTCAAGTTCACTTGTGTACTTAACTTCAACGATCGTATTTTTTTTAGATGAAGTTTGAGTGTATTTTATAAAACAATCCGCACTATAAATTTTTGATTTCTGATTATATTCGATGGTTATCTGCGGCTGTTCCATATAAGATTCTACGGTGCTGTCAAATTCAAGTATTAAAAATAAACTTTTTTCTAAAAGTGATTCAAAAGAGACTGAACGGTTGTTCTTTACGCTAGGGAAATGTCCTGTTATGGAGCGATAGTTCTTTTTAATTTTTCTTTGAGGAAAATCTAATGATACTAAATTCATTTATTTTCTCCTTATTATCAAACTTTATTGAAAAGTATATCACAAAATATTTGTGTTGAATAAAAAACTATATTAAGGGTAAAAGCTATTGGGAAATAATTATATTTTTGAAGAAGTTACTTTTCTACAGTTTAATAACCTTCAGTAATTAAATTTTAGTCAATCTCCATGTGTTGTATGATACAATCAGAATCGTTATACAAGAGAAACTTGTCATTCTCAAACTTTATTGGAACATTTCTCAAACTATTTTGTATATGACACATAGTGCTATATTCCATCTTTCATCCTTTAATACCTTTTTGGAGCTGGATAGTTTGCACTGAAATTTGTTTGTTTGTTCTCTTGAATATTTTTTTTAAGTGTTTCAAACTTTGCCAATTTTTCCATGTGTTGTTCATCCACTAACTCTTTCAATTTATTATAGGATATATTCGCAAGAGAGAGATTTGTTTCAAACTTTTTTTCATTTTTTTCATCAATTGCGCTCTGCATTCTTTGCATATAGATAGTTATTCTTTTTTCAAGTTTGGATGAGACATCTTTTAAAAAATCCATCTCTTTAAAAACTTCCTGCAGTTGCTCTATTGTATAGCTGAGTTTGTTTTTATGGTTCTTGTTGTTTCTTTGGCGTTTGATTTGATAATCAAGGTAGTTGTGTCCCATATTCAGGAGAAGGGAGTTTGTGATGGTTTTTAGGAAGTGGCTGTACATTTTTTTGCCAAGATCTACTCGTTTTAGGGATTTGTTTTTATTGAGGTCTAAAAAGACATTTGGAATGATGATATTTAAGTGGTCATTGCTATTTTTCTGTTTATGCACAGAAGAAATCACAAATGACCTTTTAGTATATGCTATCTGTTCAGGGGTATAGTTTAGGTTGTTGTTATCGCTTATGAATTTGATAAATTTATCCACAAGCTTATCTTTTAGCAATCTATATGCTTCATCAGATAGTTTGATTTCTGGAGGGAATGAGACCAATAAACTTTTACCATAAGATGCAGGTCGCCCGCCCTTTCTTTTTAAAAGCGTCTCGTTCTCTTTGGATTGCTGAATATGCAGAATATTCTGCAAAATCTTTTCGCTGTTACCAGATTCAAATGCAACTATCTCATGCCCGTTTTTCAGATGGTTTTTATGCTTGTCGTTATAAATGTAATCTGCAATATTTATAAGACCAGCAGCACCGCCTCTGATTGTTTTAAATCCAATAAACCAATTTTTTAATTTTTTCATAATCTATAAACTCCGCTTGTTTATAGACCATCTTACAAAATTAAATTTCCTTTTTTTTAAACTTTTTAAACTAAGGAAACATTGCGCAGTGGCATAGTTGTATTCAAGATAGGAAACCTGAAGGCTTTCCTTCTTGTGAAGGGATTTTAATCCCTTTCAAAACCCTAAGAGCATGTGAAATGATTTCACTATCTATTAAATATGGAGTTGAAGTTCAGGCTCTTTTTTCTCTTTAAAATATTTAGAAAAATCTACTTCGTTGATGTTTTGAATATACTTTTTATAATCTCTTTTACCCATCAGGTAGTGCCTATCAGTGATATTTCCTCTGGTGCTGTGTCCAACAATGGTTTTTAAATCTATCTCTTGAAAAAGTCCTGAGAGAAAAAGCTCCTGTGTGAAATTTTTTCTTAGGCTGTGAATGTTAAGCTCTTTTTTTATTTCATCCTTCACATTTATAGAGATGAGGCTGTTGATATGTGTGCCAATCTTCTCTTCTCTATAAATTGAGGTCAATTTTTTATCATTGAAGAAGAGATACTCATCATCATTTTTACCATCAAGCTGTTCTTTGATGACATCTAGCAGATCATCATGGATGGGAACAATTCTCATTGCATTTTCTGTTTTAGTTCCTCTTACATTTATATAACCCTCATTTAGGTTTATATCCTCTTTTAAGACACTTAAACTCTCACCTCTTCTGGTTCCAGTCATCAAAAGAAACTTCAAATAGTTATGCTCTTCTTTGAGGTTGTTTGACTCCAAATATTTAAAAATTGATAGGAGTTCTTTTTCTTTAAATTCTCTCCAAGAGATGGCATGTGCTTTGTTGCCATCTATTTTTTTGAGATTATGAAATGGGTTGTTATGAATATAGAGGTTATCTTTGAAATCTTCAAAAATGGTGGCTGTTCTTTTGATAATTTCATCAACAGTTCTTGGTGCTTGTTTTTCAAATTTATCTAAAAGTTTGCTTTTTTTATCAACAAGGAGTTTTATATTTTTATCTTTGAGTTCAGGTTTGTTTTTCCAGAACTTTGGAACTTCCAAAAGAAAGCTTCTAAAATCATTGGCTTCTTTTCTGGTAATGTTTTGGAGGAGCTGTTTTTCTCCAAAGTAGATTAAGAGATATTCTGCTACTTGTTTATATTTTATAAGGAGCTTTTCATTTTGGGTTTTTTCTTTAAAATCTAAAAATTCTTTGAGTGTGTTTCCCAGCTTGATGGTATCTCTTTTTTCATCACCAACTTTTATGATCTTGTTGTTCTTTTTGCTCTCTCTTGCTATTTGTGTCGTTATTGTTTTTTCAATGTTTTTTAAGAACCTCTCTTCATACTCATTTTCAGCAGATAGAAAAAGTCCATTTTTACTGCTTACAAGAGTAAATAAATCCCTAACCTTAAACATATCATCAGAATTACTCATGCTTAAATACCTCAATATTTTATACTTTAAAATGTTAGCATAAATATAATTGTCAGTTTTTAAACTTTTCTTAAAAACCCTGTTTTTTACTTTGAGGACAAAGTAATAAGTATTGCTTCTGAGATAGAGATATTTGCTGTTAAGGAGGTTGTTTTGTTTGAGAAGTTTCCCAATTTGTTTAAGTTTCCCAAAAGTTTCACATAGTTGTGGAAAAGCCCTGTTTTTAGGAGTTTGAGAGGTATAATTTGTGGTGCTCACAACTGGACTCGAACCAGTGACTTTTACCTTGTCGAGGTAAATTGACTAGGCTTTTAAATACCTATTTTGTGAGGTTTTAAAGCTTTAAAAAAAGCCTTACCGCAACATTTACCGCAACAAGTAGCAATTTTATAAAGCAATAAAAAGGTATGTCAGTTTATCTTTTGCTGTTTTATATTTAGTAAATTTGAAAGTATCTATGTAGAATTTTTCAAGTTCACTATTATCAGGATTGAGAACTAGCCATCTTAAGCCTATTTTTTCTTTTATTTCAGTCGCCAATGAAATACTGACTGATATTAAATACTCAGATATTTTTTTATTGTTAAGTTCTTCATATATGTTTTTTCTGTAATCTTCTTTTACAAATATATAATCAACATGTAAGCAAGGTATATTATCAACTCTACTTGCAGACAAACCAATTATTCCGCATATATTATTATCTATATTCAAATAATATATTACGGTGTCACCTTTTTGACATCCCTTGCAAAGAGCTTTTATAAATTGTCTTTGTCTATCTTCATTCGTAAGATGTATAAGTTTTTGGAGAGGATTGGAAGAGTGAAATTTGTTTAATTCAAAAAGCATACGCTACTTTTGCTTTTTTTACTGTTTCTATAGCTGCTTTTATAATCTCTTTTGTCTCTGCCTTAGCATCTACCTTTTTTATTAATGATTTTGGGAGCTTGACATTACTAATAGAGACATTAGAAACTTTGCCGTCTTTATATATATAAGCCATCTGAAAATTCCTTAATTTTATTATAATGTTATTATAACATAAAATAAATATCAGTTTTGCTTCAAACCTTAGAAGCTATAGGTCTTGGAAGAGAGAGCTTATACAAAACCTTTCATCAGGGTTCAAAACCTAAATTTACCACATCTACAAGCTCAAACTATTGTTTAGATTTTGGTTTTTTGCTCTTTTGTTTAGGTCTTCCCATGCCGCCGCATCTTCCTCTTCTTTTCTTTTTTTCTCATTTTCTTCTTCAATGTATTTTTTTGCTGCTGCTCTGCTTGGAAATGTTTTATTGCTAACGCCATTAATGCGGTATTCGTTTTCATTAACTTCTATAATATCTAATTCTGACATGGTGATACCCTCTTATTTTAAAATTTACATTCCCATTATACAACAAATTAATTATTGACATAATAGTATCTTTTAGGATACAATACTTTCATGTACATAGTAAAACAAACAAATATATTTTCAAAGTGGCTAACTAAGCTCAAAGATACTCAAGGCAAAGTTGCAGTATTAAGAAGAGTGGAAAGAATGAGGTTAGGTAACTTTGGAGATCATAAGTCGGTAGGAAACAATATAAGTGAACTTAGAGTTCCAACTGGACCCGGATATAGAGTTTACTATACTCAAAAAAATGATGAGATTATTGTTTTGTTGATAGGCGGGGATAAGTCATCTCAAAGTGATGATATAAAAAAAGCAAATGAGATTTTAAAGGAGCTTGACAATGAATAAACTAGAACTTACAAACTTTGATATAGCAGAGTATCTTGATGATAAAAAAGTAATAGCCGAGTATCTATCTCAAATCTTAGCAGATGGAGATATGGATGAACTCTTAGAAGCTATAGGACATATAGCAAAAGCAAAAGGGATGAGTCAAATAGCAAAAGATACAGGACTTGGAAGAGAAAGCTTATACAAAACCTTTCATCAGGGTTCAAAGCCTAAATTTGACACTATTGCAAAAGTGCTCAACTCTCTAGGCGTAAAAGTGCAGGTATCGGCGTAGGCATAACCTACTCACTCCGGAGATATTTTTGCTGCTTGTGTATTATCTTTATCTTTTATTTTTTGTAAGACAATTTCAGCAATGGCATCTAATAGTTCTTGATCGCTGATGATTGCTTTTTTTGCACTTGATTCATGTAGAGAGGCATTACTTTCATCAAGTTCTATAGCTAATTTTTCTATTTCTTCTAACTGTTGAGTAATAGAGTTAGATAGTTTTTCAATTTTATCATCAAATTTATTTTTTAGAGATTGGATATCTTTATTTAAAACCAACATGATTTTTTCATGGTATGTAAATCTTTCTTCTGTGTTCATCGGGGCAGTAGGGGCAGAATTGTCAAATCCTTGTTTAACGACGGCATCATCAGTCAATAGCGCAATATTGCTATTTAATACTTTGTCCATAGTTGCTTGGTTGTATATAACCCCACCATCCTCTAGTCTTAAATAGTTATATCTTGAAATCCGTTCTTTATTGATATTTTTATAAATATTCAAAAATATCTCAACTGCTTTGTCATCAAATCTTAATATATCATCCAAAAATGTGGAGATATTATATTTTTCCTCTTTTTTGATTCGCGCGAGCATCTCTTTGCTTTCCGGTAAAAGAGTGAAATTAACTTTAATCTTTTCATCGTTCATAGCCAAATCCTAAATCCTTATATTAGTGCAATTATACAAGATTTTACAAGAAAAAGCTTGTTTAATAAAAGTCAATAGTAAAAACTAGGAAGAATTAGCAAGAAAAACCTTGTTTAAATAAAATTTAAGTAATTAGTAGTTATGATTACCTTGTATAAACAAGAAATACCTTGTTTTTATATTTACAAGTTTTAAAAAAAAGGAATTGTTATGAAAAAAGAATATTACACAACGGAAGAAATCACAAAAGGGATTGACGGATTACTCCCGATTAAAGAAGTGACACTCAGAAATCTTAGGCAAAAAAGAAAAATAAAATATACTCGTTTAGCGGGCGAATGTATATATAAAAAAGAATGGATACAAGAGTACCTAGATCGAAACGAAGTTCAACCGATAGCAGGATAGCCGCCTTAGTTCTCTCCACGACCAAATTTTGAGAACTAAGACTTTGAGTTACAACAACACTTAAAAAGCATTGTGAGCTGCAATTTTACTCTCGCATACCTTATTAAGTGCCTAAAAATATATAAAAGGTACAAAATGAGTGCAACACTCCAAAAAGACACATGTTATTTTAGTCACGATGCAAATGCAAAAGACGACTATAAATGCATGCTGCTCATTGACCAGATGGGGCTTGAGGGATACGGTATATTTTGGGTACTCGTAGAGACCCTAAGAGAACAAAAAGACTATAAATACCCTTTACAGCTTGTGCCGAGTTTGGCGCGAAAATACAATACTACACAAGCAAAAATGGAGACCGTAATAAACGCTTACGGTTTGTTTGATATTGACACTCAAAGTTTCTTTTTTAGTGGCTCTTTAAACCGTCGTATGAGCTTTTTTGAGCAAAAAAAACAACAACAAATAGAGGCAGGTAAAAGAGGTGTCGCGGCTAAAAAAGCAAAGCAAGAGCAACTTTTTTTAGGCTTGAGTGATTACGACTCAACAAACCGACCCTTGACCGACCCTCAAGCAATAAAAGAAAAAGAAAGTAAAGAAAAAGAAAGTAAATTAAATATAAACCCTAGAGGACAGGGTTCATTTTTAAAACCCAAAGTAAAACTAAACTTAAGCGATGCAGCTGCAGAGTTTAAACAAAAATTACTCAAAACTAAATATGCAGGACACCTTGCCCCCGTGCTAGTAGAGGGCGAGCGTGAAGATGTGTACATTGATGAGCAGGGCTTGCTTTACACCAAAAACCGTAGCACTAAACAAATTGTAAGCAGCACTTTAAACGAGATTTGGGAGCAACTGCAAGAGCTGCATACCGCAAAATATGGAGCGCAGGCGGTTAACCCAATTCAAAATTTAAAAATCAAAAAAATAGGAGCTTAACCGCTCCTCAAATCTTCAATAAAGCCCTATTGTAGGGTTTTATCGAGGGTTTAAAATTAACCTCGGGGGGAGATCCTTGGGCATGTCGCTCAAAAAGCAAAAAGAGAAAGATAGTACGCCACCAGCTTAGACCTATCTTAATCCAAGCCAGCACAAGACCCGTCCTTATAGCAGTGGGTCCAATATGAAGCTATTTATTACCCTTCGGGGTTCTGTTTCTTCAAGAAACACTTTAAATTTGATTTTGCATTTTTGCAACAAAAGTGCAAAACAAAATTTATATAAAAAAGGAGGAAAAAAATGCCGAGGGAAGAAGACAGAGAACTCCTCTCAAATTTGATTTTCGCGAATAAAAAATTTGAAGAAAATTTGGCGGAACTTAAAAGTTTGGACGGAATCGCCAAAAGAGCTGAGATTTTGACGAGTATTAATACAGAAACAATTTTAGCAAAAATGGATGGATTAAATTATACGCAGATTGCTAGAAAAATCACCTCTGATATCAGAGAAGAGCTTCAAAAAACTCGTTTAGATTTGATTAAATCATCCGAAGGTGCATCCGAAGCGGCTAAAGAGCTCTCCCAGAAAACGCAATTACTAAAAGAGTCCTCAGATAGCCTGTTGCAAATCGACAACATGAGTGACAGTTTGGAGGAGTTGGTTAAGAGTGTTAAAAACTGGAAAATGCGCAACATTTACGCAGCAATTTCATTGTCACTTTTTTTTGGGATTGCGTCCGGTTCAATCGTCACTACAATCATTACACCTACAATCTCTAATGACAATCAAAGCGTTAAAAATGCGGAGCTTTTAGCCCCTTTTGGAGAAGTCGCAGTTTTACAGAATGATAAAAATAAAAATATCTATTATTTTGCGTTTGCCTCAGGGAAAATCAAAAAAGTTGAGAGCATCGAACAAAACGGAGTTTTTTATATTCAATTTGAGGCAGCAAGATGAAGCAGCTAGAATCATTTAAGAGTAGAGAACCCCCTAAAAGAAGGGTTCAAAAGCTTGAGAGTATTAGAGAAGAAGTATTGGACCTTTACAAATCTGGCTATCAAGCCGAGCAAATTCAACTTTTTGCAAAAGAGCAAAAAATAGAAGTATCGCTTCGCACGATAAGCCGCTACTTAAGGAAACTTTCAGCTTCAGATTTTTTCCCTACTAACCCGTCGGCGCAGCCGACCAAATCCAAAAATGGCGCGCGAGAGCCGAGCCCATTTTTACAAAAAATCATACAACAATCACAGGAGTAGATTATGAGTCAAATATATATTATCGCAAATAATAAAGGTGGTGTCGGGAAGACCAATACAGCCGTCACGATAGCGTGCCTATTGCACGCAGCAGGCAGAAAGTTCAAGCTCATTGAACTAGACAACAACAACTCATCACTACTTTTCGCGAAATCGAAAGTAATGGCAAAAGAAAATATCAGAACGCTCAAAATTGATAGAAAAGACGAAGCAGTTGCAGACATGTTGTTTGACCTCATGTCAGAACCCGATATGAGCTATATCATTGATATCGGCGGATCAGATAATACATATCCAATAATCGAGAAACTTAAACAGGTCAACCGACCAAAAACATGGGTTATACCAACAACCTCTATTCGTAAGTATCTCGCGAACGCAGTTGCAACCCACGACGAAATAGGCGACGCTAATAATACGGTGTTTTGCTTAAACATGTATAGCGATTTTGCCAAAATCCAAAAAGAGTTCATTTACTTCTTTGGTGACACAAAAATCGGAATTAAGCCATTTTCCCCGATTTTCGCGAAGGCACGAACAATCGGTATTCCGTTTTCACATCATTTCGAAATGGGAGCCGACGAGGAGCAAACCATATATGACA
>MICC01000048.1 GCA_001829715.1 Sulfurimonas sp. RIFOXYB12_FULL_35_9 | reverse complement strand
CTTAAACCAAAAAGAATTATTGAAAATGATTTCTATAATATTTTATTTAAAACTTATCCACCTATATAAGTGTATCCTGTCTCTGGTTCTATTGAAATGTTAATATCTTTGCCAGTGTTATCGGTAAGAGTTATTTTACAGTTGCTATTTAATTTTTTAACATTTATTTCATTATGGTAAGGTTTAGTTTGTAAATGCGGACTTCCATAAAAAGGTCTGCCTAAATTATCAAAAAATATTCTTTGTTTATTGCTTGCTATAGAGCATCCTTCTGTAAAATCAACATTAACAATTGAATATTTTTCTCCTATTAAAAGTTCTTTTGTATTTCTTCCTTGTAAATCGTTATATTGAACTGTCCCGCTGTAACCACCAGTTAATAACTTACTTGTATTTAAAGGATTTACAGCAAGCTCGCTTACATCTGGATTGCCAGTACTACCGCCAGCTCCATCTGAGAAGATTGAATATGCCCACAAATTATTACTTCCATCTTCAGTATTTGAAAAGAATATCTGCCATCTTTTTTTATACCATTCACTAGTTGGATTTGTATCAAACTTATCATCTATCATAGCCAAATGCTGTGTATATCTAATATGTGAGACTACCTGTATCGCCGCTTCATTTAATCTATTGGATCCAGTCCTAGGCATTACAACTGCCGCTAAAATGCCAATTACGACGATTACGAATACAAGCTCCATCATAGTAAATGCTTTTTTCATAGAAACCCATTTAAATATATTTACAATAAG
Source organism: Sulfurimonas sp. RIFOXYB12_FULL_35_9 (assembly GCA_001829715.1). Classification (GTDB taxonomy): domain Bacteria; phylum Campylobacterota; class Campylobacteria; order Campylobacterales; family Sulfurimonadaceae; genus Sulfurimonas. The sequence continues at coordinate 5,451 of MICC01000048.1, read as the reverse complement.
TATAGCAAAAAGATATGAAAATTTAAACGATTGTTTATATAATAATTGTGAGGTTTTGGGAAGTGATCAAGGAGAAGAATCCCCTTGAATTAAAAATTTATATTACAGATTTTCTGCTAATTTAACATCATACAAGATATCATCCATAGGATGTCTGTACATAGGCATTCCAAGACGTTTTTCATCTAAAATATGACCGATAAACCCTATACTTCTTCCTAAGATAAAGAATGCATTTAGTGCACCTGCATTGATAAATACATCAATCTCTTCATCTGCGTATCCTAACGCTCTCCACATGTCAACCATTAAAATACCGATTGTACCGTCAACATTTAAGATAAGGTTCTCTTTTTTAGATGTTGTCAACTGCTCAACCGTCAATGCGTAATCAAGAAGCGGAGTTGATGGGAAATTTGCCGCTGCATATTTCTTCAATCCCTCAACACGCAAGTCAGGATTTTTTAGAGACTTGATTCTATGTCCTATTCCCGGAATTGGGATTCCCTCTTTTTTCATGTGATTTAAGAAGTCATTCGGAGTCATGTCATGATCTTTTGCATACTTAAAGTATTTAGCAGCATCATCAATAGCACCGCCAAAGCGTGGTCCAATTGTCAAAAGTCCAGAAATCAGTGAACTAATAACATCTTTTCCTGCTCTTGCAGTAACTTTTGCATTATGAGCACCTGAAACTGCCGGACCGTGATCTGCAACCGTTTTAAGAACTGTTTCTAAAAAGTCAACTGCCCATCTCGGATATCTCTTTTTAAACCATAGAATACTCATAACGTCACCGATTGTAAATCCTGTATCCGGAGTTGCTACCGAGCTGATTGGATAACCGCAGTAGTGTGCTTCGTCTCCTCTGTCATCAGAAATCGTACAAATAAACTGTTTAGATTTTCTTACACTTGGACATACATTCATAGCAGGTTCATGAATATCTTTGATAACACCCTCTGCATGAAGCTCATGGTAAACCGCACTGATAATTTCCGGCAAATTATTGAATGATGCAGGAACGTGGATGCCTACCTCTTTCATTGCTTTGTTTTTTGCTTCAGCAGTTTCCATGTCACCGTTTGCGGATGCTCCTGCATGACCGAATTGTACGCCACTGTCATAATATTTAGCGATTGTGCCGATACACCATGCGATAATAGGCTTTTTAATTTGCCCTGATTTAACAGCTTCGATTACTTTGTACTCTTCAGTACCGCCAACTTCTCCTAGAAGCAACATATATTTAACTTCTGGGTTTGCTTCCATTCTAAGCAAGTTATCAATGAAAACAGAACCTACGAATCTGTCTCCACCGATAGCAACACCCTCTGCAATACCATCAGCATTGATTGCGATGATATTTGAAAGCTCATTAAATAGACCGCCTGAACGAGTTACAAGTCCGCATGAACCTGCACGGTGAAGTTTTGATTGAACGATATTTTCAATTGTTCCACCGATATTTGCAATTTTAAAAGCTCCCGGTGCAATTGCGCCTACTGTAGCAGGTCCGATAACAGTTACATTTTTTGCTCTTGCAATTGCATTCATTTTTCTAGCTAATCTCTCAGGAATACCCTCAGCCGTTACCATAATAGAAGAAAAACCACCCATTTCCAATGCTTCCATCGTTACTTCATAAGCTGTTCTAAAAGATGCAAAGTTTAAAAGCACATCTGCTTGAGGCTGTGCCGCTTTTGCTTCTGTAGTATTTCTATAAAGCGGAATCATAATCTCATCAGGACCATAAAAAAACTTATCGAACTTGCTGTTGCTTGTAGGAGCTACGATTGCTGCCACTGAAGGCTTCTCTCTTTTTATCGTATAGTCATAATCCAACATTCTTTGAATAGCTGTCGTGTTGTTATTCCAAAAAATTGCTTGTGTGTCTCTAGTAAATAATTGTGCCATCTCTTCTCCCTACTTAGTAAGTGCCATACGCACGATATCCGTAACATGTGTTTCCGGACCATAAACTTCTATATAAAGACCTAGTCTATCAGCAGCTTCTTTAATATCTTTTAGACCTTTTTCATAGTTCGGTCCGCCGCGTCTTACATAAATCTTGATACCGACTTCTTTCATTTTATCAGCATAGTTGTCGAAAGCTTGAATAATTCCCGTAAATGTTTTTGCAACATCCGTAAAGTTAGCAATAGCCCCGCCGATGATGAGAACTTTATCTCTACCTTTAACATCTTTGCCTCTTGTCATAAGATCTAAGATAGTCTCAGCATAAAATTTAGTTTCGCTTGTAGTCGGTCCGCCTGAGTACTCACCGTAGTTAGCAAGATCTTCGATCCCCGCCAAATCTGCAATTGTATCAGCATAAACAACTGAAGCTCCACCGCCTGCCACCATAGTCCAAACTCTAGCTTCGGGCTTAAGAATAGTAAGTTTTAAAGATGCGCCTGATTTGCTATCAGCATCTTCAATAGCTAAAACTTCAGGAGATTTCTCTTCCATTCCAAAAGAAGTCGGGAAATCTACATTGCCCCACTCGTCTTTCATCATAAATCCTGCAGTATCATCAAGTTTTGCAACCATGTCTAAAAGTTCTACTTTTTTACCTTGTAAAACAAACGGATTGATTTCAAGATATGCGAAATTTAACTCTCTGTAAGCTCTGAAAAATCCGATTGCAAACTCTGCAAACGCTTCTTTATCATCTTTTGCAACATCTTTTGGAATGTTTTTTCTGATTTTATCTTCTATCTCTTCTTCAGTTGCAGTGATAGGAAATGACACTTCAATAACTTTATCCCAATTCTCTTCAACTTCCATACCGCCCTCAGCCGACATGTAAAGAACATCATTATCACCTACGCATGTAGCAGAAATATAGTACTCTTCTTCTTGAGAGTGTGGAGTAAACGGCTCAACGATAAAATGAGTCAACATATCAACTTTTGCGTCACCGCTTGGTGTATCTCCGTGGAAAGAGAAGTAAACCGACTGGTTTGAGCTTGATTTTTCATCAATCCAAGATGCCGCTTTTGCTAAAGACACATCGCCCGGTTTTGAATCTCTAAAAAGAACCAAACCATTTTTGCCTCTTTTGCCAAATAGCATATCCGGTTTAGCAACTAATGCTTTTTCTTTTAACCATTTTTTCTCTTTTGCAGCTTTACTTAGTTCTGTTCCGTTTTGAACCATAACCGTTTCATACGCATAAGTGAAATTCGGAAAATATTTATCCCAATGCTTAGCCAAAATTGACTTTGCGTCAAATTCTCTAATCGCTTTTTGAGCCATTGCAACTCCCTGTTTTTAATATTTATAAAATATTATCACATGTATGCAAATCTAGCAGCCTTTAAGAGGATTAAGTATCACATTAATTTAATTAATGTTTATATTAGTAACACTTGCATTATAAACCACTCTATTTATGTAACTTATTGTTACACCATCTGTTTTTATAAAATTTAAAGAATTTTCTCTTAAAATAAGATTGTTGCATTTAGTTACACCATAAAATTCTAATCTTTTTTGCATTTTTTTATCTGTATTCACACAGTAAATATCTCTGCTTTTTAGCTCTTTTGATAGCTCTTTTGCAATATGCATATTATATGAAAAGTGTTTTTTTGGTTCTTTTACTATTTGATAAAGATATTTGTTAAAAAACATAACAGAACTATTTACAAATAAGAGTGCCAAAGATATGACAAACACCCATCTATACTTTTTTCTAAATAGATCTAAGCGAACTCTATATGAGTGTTCAAAAGTTTGAGCAACTAAAGGAAGGGCTAAAATCAGATAAGGCGCAAAGTACTCTATGGTGATACGCTGTCTAAACGATAACAACAACGAAAAGACTAATGCAACGGTAGCTATAAACCACAATATATCTAAATCTTTTGTCAAGTATCTTCTATAAAGCACATAAACAAGATATATAAAAATTATGGGCGAAAATATGGCTGCATAGATTCCGATAGAGTCTATAAAATAGCCTTTTGGAGAGCCGTGTGTATCTATCCCGTAAAGAAGCAGAGAGCCAAAAAAGAGTGCAGCGCTAAATAAAAAATTGTTTCTCTCTTTTTTATAGAGAGAAAACAGAGCAAGCGCCACAAATAAGATAGCAAAACTGCCTTCAATAAGCATATAACAAAAAAGCAGAATATATGTTGTTTTTATGGAGTGGTTCTCATGCACGTAAACAAACAATAGAAGTGCAAAAAGAATCAAGCCCGCACTATTTACAATAATAGCCGAACTCATTACTCCCGGTAAAAGGATAAAAATCAGCAACAGCCAGATTCTGTTTCTCTCGACTTTGAGATATTTTTTAGATATTTTAAATAGTAGTATCGCACTAGATAAGTGTAATACAATCATGGGAAGCCGCAGGGCATAATCATTTTGTCCGAATATAAAAATCGAAGATTTTATCAAGAGTTGCAGAAATGAAAAGTCACCGCTCACTAGCAACGCTTCATAGTATGATATGGACAACTCGCCGCTCTGAAATATAAGCGTCAGCGCATCTAATCCTAAGATTAAGAATAAGATGTAGCGGACATTCATTTTTTTAAAAAATTTCCTATTATTTCATGTCCATACTGGCTCATGATAGACTCCGGATGAAATTGAACTCCGTAAATCTCTTTGTCTTTAATCTTTAAAGCCATTATCTCATTATCATCGCTGCTGTATGCAGTCGGCTCGACTACATCTGGAAGCGACTCTTTATCTACTATCAAAGAGTGATATCTGGTTGCGACAAACTCTTGCGGAATACCTTTAAAGATGTCACACTCTTTTGTGCGTTTCATAACGGATGTTTTACCATGCATCATATTTTTGGCACGAACAACTTTTGCACCAAATGCCTGCGCAATGCTTTGATGACCCAAACATATACCTAAAATAGGTACTTTGTCTTTGAAATATTTTATCACTTCTAAAGTTACCCCGGCTTCATCCGGAGATGCAGGACCGGGAGAGATGATGATTTTTTCAGGTTTTAACGCCTCTATCTCTTCAACGCTCATCTCATCATTTCTAATTATTTTTAAGTCTGCACCCAACTCTCTGCAGTATTGGACAATGTTATAAGTAAAACTGTCATAGTTGTCAATCATTAAAATCATATTGGTTATATCCTCTTATACTACTATTTTAGCAATTTTTGCTTTTAGATAACAAAGCGGTAAATTTTCTTATATTATATCATCTCTATCTTGGTTATTTTATTTACAAAATGCAAAATGATGCTGACACCCTTTTCTAACGCTATGTTAATATAAAAAAGTGGGGATTCATTCACAGGGGTGAATGGCACTAACTTAAGCAAAAAAAGAGTAAAAATCAGGGAATAAAGAAGTTGGAATACAACTGGCTTTAATCAAGAAATCATCACCAAATGAAATTCTAAAATTAAAGTCAGTCATAAAATGAATCATAACCAAAAAATAATTAACTTACAAAAAAACA
>MICC01000047.1:40566-42337 GCA_001829715.1 Sulfurimonas sp. RIFOXYB12_FULL_35_9 | reverse complement strand
TAGCCTCCTAATCCACCTGCCGATCCTTGTCATGCGAGGATCATTTCTTATCTTAAAGATATGGCCCTCAACTTCCGATTTATCTTTTATATTTAAAAGCATATTTTCCGCTTCCTGAACCATTGAGCGGAATTTTAGCATGGAAAAATCTTTTCCATCCTTGCCTATCCTAATCTGCTTAAAAAAGATAGGCCCATTAGAATCTAATTTTATTAACAAAGCAATTAAAATAAAAAATGGAGACAAAAATAATATTAAAACAAAAGACATGACAACATCCACAAGTCGTTTAATAAAAGCATTAAACCCTGCCAATCCTATCTCAGAAATTGTAACTAAGGGGACACCTCCAACCTCATCAACACTAACCCTGGATGCTATTATTTCAAAAATTCCAGGGACTATTTTAAAGCTGATCCCCAAGGATTCACATTCCGTAATAAGATCTAATATTCTTTGATAAGGGATCCTACTTGTTGCGAATATAACCTCTTGCGCCGAAAGCTTTTTTATTAATTTCAACAAATCGGTACTATTTCCCAAAACCGGTATCTCATGAAAAACTTTTCCATTTTTTTGCGCATCATCATCAATAAAGGCGACAGGTTTTCTCTCTAGTGTTTTATCGGACATAAACCTCAACCCCAAGGTTTGCCCCATATCTCCAGCGCCAACAATTAATACACTTTTTAATCCAATCCCTTTTTGCAATAAAAGCCGCTTTACCAATCGAAGAAGGAAACGAAAAATAAAGAGAGATAAAAAAGAGATAATCCAAGCATTTAAAATAACCAGCCTGGAAAACCAGAAGCCACGATACAAAAATAAAAGCCCGAAAAGAAATAAAGAAGAAAACGTAACAGATACAAACAAAAGAGCTGCTTCATCAATAAAATCGCTTATTTTTTTATCATATAACCCGAATAACTTAAAAATAGCAAGCCATAATAAAGTTATAAAAACTAAAGTTCCAAAATAATCCTTAAAAAGAGCCGCCTTTTCAAAAACTATAAAAGTCATTACCTCAAACCTTAGGTGATATGCCAATAAAAAAGAAAGATTTATCAAAACAGCATCAATTAATATTTTCATTATTGCCCAAGCATCAATTTTGCGTATTCATTATTTGGATCTAATTGTAAAGTTTGCTCAAATTCCTCTTTTGCCCTGATGTTATTGCCCTTCTTCTTATAAATAATCCCAAGACCATTATGAACCTGAGGATTTCCAGGATCGGAAATCAGTAACTCCTGAAACATATTAAATGCTTCATCCAGCGCTCCCTGTTCAATCTTTTCAAGAGCAACTTTTATTTTTGGTTCTGAAAGACCCGGATTTATAAAATATGCCTTTTTATAATAATCTTGAGCCTCTTTAATTTTTTTCTCCTTTTCGCTTATTGCAGCCAAAACCAGGTACGCTTCCGCATAATAAGGATCCACCTTTAAGGCATTTTCCGCATACTCTTTAGATTTCTTCAAATTACCATCCATAAATAAAATTCTAGAAGCAATATAAAAGTTATCCGCATTGTAAGGATCAACTTTTATTCCATACTCAAAAGTATCCTGCGCCTCTTTATGAAGCATTGAGACTTCTTCCTTTTTTCCTGTTAAAGATGCATTTAAAGCATCTATTCCCTTATTAGTTACAGTTCCACCCTCAATTGGAAAGGTTTTCAAAGATTTTTCAAACCAAGGCAAAGCTTCCTGATATCTTTTATAATCCATATAATTTTTGCCCATTTTAAAATACTTATCTGCATTAAACT
>MICC01000047.1:29047-40544 GCA_001829715.1 Sulfurimonas sp. RIFOXYB12_FULL_35_9 | reverse complement strand
AAAACAGAATATCAGCTGTGCGAGTATTAAAAATATTGCAGTCTGTTTCGTATCTCCAAAAAATCTGTGCAGTATGTGATGTATATGCGTTTTATCGGCTAAAAAGGGTGAGCGTTTCATATTTATTCTTCTAAGCATTACAACTATGGTGTCTATGATAGGGATGGCGGCAAAGTATAAAATTATCACCGGATGTATATGTTTTATACTTAAAATCGCTATTGTAGATATGATAAAACCGATAGTTAAACTGCCGCTATCACCCATAAATATTTTTGCCGGTGACCAATTAAACAGCATAAAAACAACCAAAACTGATATGGTAAAGGTGGATAGCAAAAATATCAACTCATCATCAAAGACTATGCCGACATAAGCAAAAGTTGTGAGTATAACTATAGAGATTCCGGCCGCAAGTCCATCAAGTCCGTCTATAAGATTTAGGGCATTTGTAAACCCGCTTACGACAAAAACGGTAAAAGGAATGCTTAGATAGAGCAATGTTGCATCAAATCCAAAATAGATTCCCAAAGAGTTTATGTAAATATTATCGAGGTATAAAAAAAGAGTAGAAATAGCTATCGCAAAAAATTTGGTTTTTGGTGCTACATGTTTATAGTCATCGTAAAAGCCCACGATAAAAATAATAGCAATTGCCGTAAACATATAGATATGCTGCATAAATAGACTAAAGTCAATTAGCATAAAAGATATCAAAAATGCAGAGATAAAGCCGATTCCACCACTTCGAGGTATGGCATCATTGTGTATGCTTCTGTCGTTAGGTATATCTAATATGGCGATTTTTGAAGCATATTTTATAAGAAGATATATAAATAAAAAGGATAATAAAAAAGGCAAAGTATATTTTATTGTAATCATTAAAGCAATTATACTTAATTTTTGTTACGGTTGCTAAACGGATGGTTTGAAACTAAGAAGTGGTGCCGACACGAGGATTTGAACCCCGGGCCTGCTGATTACAAATCAGCTGCTCTAGCCAACTGAGCTATGTCGGCAAAAAATAGAACAGAATTCTATCTTGTTAACCTTTAATAAAACTGATTTTATGTAAAATCGCATCCATGAAAAGAAATATTACCGCAAAAACATTTACACCGATTTATGACAGTATCGAAGATAGATTAAGGCTTGTTATTAATTATCAAGATATTCAAAACAGAGTTGATTTAATGATAACAAGAAGCTTTATTTTAGATCTAATACCGTCAGCTGAAGAGTTTATAGCAAAGTATTACGGTGAACTCGACTTTGAAGCAAATACTCAATCAGAGATAAAAGAGAGATCTACATCAAAGACTGACAACGTAAATTTGGAGCTTTTAAGAACAAGCGAAGAACTTCTGCTTGAAGTAAACTTTTCGTATAATCCAAATTCAAAACATACAGTCCTTACGTTAAGCTCTAAAAATATTGTGGCTAAAACTGAGTTGGACAGTTTTATGTTGCAACAGATAATTCAAGCTATAAAATCAGCTATACCCTATATTAAGTGGGGAATATCACACTATTTTTAATAATTTAACTATGGCACCCAATTAAAAATGTAAAAAATAGTGTCGGAGTCATTTTAATTATCTATTAAGCTCTTTTGGCTTATAATGCTGTTTGAAAGTAAGTTAAGGAATTGTTTTGGCACGAAAAGTTAGAGTTTTTGTTAAAGATTCTTCACAGCATGTGATACTTAAAAGTTTGGATAAGCTTACTGTTTTTAGGGATGAAGAGGACTGCACGGCATTTAAGACTTTTTTGCAAGAGTGCAATACAGGTCACACTATTGCAATACATGCTTATGTTTTGATGCCGCACTATTTTGAGTTTTTGGCAACTCCTTCTAATGAAGATGCCCTTTCAAAGTTTATGCAGAGTTTAGGTAGAAAATATGTGGGTTATTTTAACAAAAAGTATCATCGCAGTGGAACTATATGGGAAGGAAGATACAAATCTTCGCTTGTTGAGAACACAAGGTTTCTTTTTGATATTATGATTTACATAGAAAAAACTGCTCCCGAGGGTCACTCTTTTAGCAGTAAGGAAAAAAATCTACATAACAAAAAAGATGATATTGTTACCTACAGCGGTCTATATAAGGAGCTTGGGTTTACGGATGAGCAGAGAGTGCAAAAGTACGCAACTCTTTTTAGCTCTAAAGCGGATGAGAAAAAAGTAGAGTTCATAACTGCATGTTTAGAGAAACAGAATGTTACCGGCTCTTTGGAATTTATAAAAAATATTGAGAAAATCGTAGGAATTGCTTTGTCTTCAAAAGAGAGAGGGCGTCCAAAAAAAGAAGAAATAGAAAAAGGAAAAAAAATGTATAAAAATTTAGTAATCTTAGATAGAGAAAAACATAAAGAGTTCAAGATAAACCCGTTAACGGATCTTAACTTTGCAAAATCTGCGACACATATACCTCTTTTGGCAAGTGAAGTTTCACAAGTAAGTACGACATTTCCTATAGTTTTTACGGCAGATGAAACTCCCTCTCTTGTGGCAATCGTATCTTTAGGAACTGACAGTTTAGCAATCACGCAGGATGGAAAATGGATAACTTCTTATGTGCCTTCTTATTTGAGAAAATATCCGTTTTCTTTAGCAGCTACAAAAGAGAAGCCTGAACAGAAGATGATTCTTATAGATGAGGACTCGTCACTATTTTCAAAATCTAAAGGGAAACAGCTCTTTAAAAAAGACGGAGAAAAATCTGAGACATTGGATCATGCTATTAATTTTTTAACTTCTTATGAGCAGCAAATGAGCGTTACTCTAAATGTAGCAAAGATTATCTCACAAAGCGGAATTTTAGAAGATAGAGAGATTTCCGTAGGTGAGGGCGAAGAGAAAAAAGTTCTTGTAAACGGATTTAAAGTTGTAAATAGAGAGAAGCTAAATGCACTAAGCGACGATATCCTCGCTGACTGGGTTAGAAAAGGGATTATCGCTATGATAGATGCACATCTAAAATCACTTGAAAATATTCAAACTCTATTTGAAATAGTTCAAAAAAGACAAAATTAAAAGAAGTTTCTAGCGTAAGAAAACAGTCAAAAGGAATAAAATGGCGCAAAAACCATCAAACAAACAAAAAGAGGGTTTTTCTGAATTAAGAGAAGCTATAGTTAAATCTAAAAAATCATTTATTATGGTCGGCTTTTTTAGCTTATTTATAAATCTGCTTATGCTTGTTCCGCCTCTGTATATGTTGCAACTATACGATAGAGTTATGGCCAGTAGAAGCGAAGACACACTTATATTGCTTACCGGCATAGTAGTATTTATGTTTTTAGTAATGGCACTTTTAGAGGTTGTTAGGTCTAGAGTCCTTGTAAAAGTAGGTAATAAACTTGACAGTTTGCTCAGCCAAAGAGTTTTTGACTCTGTATTTGATTTGGCTCAAAAGTATCCTGGAAAAGCATCTTCAATGCCTCTAAATGATCTTACGCAAGTGAGACAGTTTATGACAGGAAACGGTCTTTTTGCCTTTTTTGATGCGCCTTGGATGTTCATATATATAGCAGTGCTTTTTATGTTTCACCCTGTTTTTGGCTACTTCGCAATATTTGCCGCAATAGTTTTAGTATGTATAACTATAGCAAATGAGTATACGACTAAGCAAAAATTAGCTGAAGCAAATAATCTAAGCAGATCTTCATCGGCTTTTGTTGATTCAAACCTCAGAAATGCTGAAATCGTACATGCTATGGGTATGAAAGAAAATATCAGAAAAATATGGGAAGAACGCTATTTTGGTTTTTTAAATGCTCAAAATGATGCAAGCAACAGTGCCGGAATATGGTCAAATGCTTCAAAGAGTTTGCGTATGCTATTTCAGTCTCTTATCCTTGGAATCGGTGGATATCTTGCGATAAAAATGGAACTCTCTCCGGGTATGATGATTGCCGGATCTATCATTATGGGTAGAGCACTTGCTCCACTTGATTTGATTATCGGCAGTTGGAAAGGTTTTAGCAGTGCTAGATCTTCATATCAAAAACTTGACGGACTTTTAAAAGAGTTTCCTAAAGATAAAGAGTACATGAAACTGCCTGCTCCAAAAGGCGAAATTTTGCTAGAAGGCGTTGTAGTGGCTCCTCCTGGTGCAACTCAGCCGTCACTTCGCGGTATTTCCATGATGATTCAAAAAGGCGATGTAGTCGGTATCATAGGACCGAGTGCGGCAGGCAAGTCGTCTCTTGCCAGAGTTATTTTGGGTCTTTGGCCACTTGCAGCAGGAAAAGCCAGACTTGATAAAGCCGATATATTTCAGTGGGACAAACAAGATCTTGGGAAATACATAGGATACCTGCCTCAAGATATAGAGCTTTTTGAAGGAACTGTTAGCCAAAACATCGCAAGATTTAGCGAAATTGACTCTCAAAAGGTCGTAGAAGCTGCAGAGAGGGCAGGTGTTCATGAGATGATACTTAGGCTTCCAGACGGATACGATACCAAAATCGGCGTAGGCGGAGCAACGCTTTCAGGCGGACAGAGACAAAGAGTTGGACTTGCAAGAGCAATTTACAACAATCCTGTTTTAGTCGTCCTAGATGAGCCAAACTCAAATCTAGACGATGCAGGTGAGGTTGGACTTGTTAATGCTATAAATTACCTAAAGCATATAGGCTCTACGGTAATCATAATTACGCATAGACCGAGCATCCTTCAGGTAACGAACAAAATTGCCGTCATAAAGCAAGGCATTCTGGAGCTTTACGGAAATACTAATGAAGTATTGGCTCATTTGGCAAAAAATGCACAGCAGGCACAAGCGCAAGCTCAGCAGCAACAGGCTCAGGCTCAACCGCAACAGGCTCAAAGCACGCCTAAAATATCACTCAGCAAGCCTGAAAATTAAGGAAAATTATGAGCGAAAATAGAGATATAAAAATGCCATCAACGAATGATTCTAAGATTATCGGGTTTGGCTTGGGCGTGATTTTTTTACTGTTTGTAGTTTTTGGCGGATGGATGGCTTTTGCTCCTCTTGCAGAATCTTCTGTGGCAGTGGGGAAAGTTTCAGCTGATTTGGATAAGAAAACTCTTCAGCATTTAGAGGGCGGAGTTATTGAGAGCATTCACGTAAAAGACGGTGATGAGGTGAAAAAAGGAGATCTTCTTTTAAAACTAAAAGAGATAAATATAAAAAGTCAGCTTGATATCTTTAAAACACAATATGATGATGCATCTGCTGTTTATTCTAGATTGGTGGCGCAAAGAGACAATTTGGGTAAAGTAATATATCCGCCGGAGCTTAAAAACGAGAGTATAATAAAAGAGCAAAACAACATATTTTTTGAAACAAAAAAGAGTATAGAGGATGAAAAAATCATCTCTCAAAACAGAGTTGTACAGCTTGAAAACCAGATAAACGGGCTAAAGTCTTTGATGGAAGCTAAAAAATCTAGACTAAAGTCGATAAGCGAAGAGATTTTAGAGTGGGAGAAACTCTTTAAAGAGCAGTTAGTCGATAAACTAAAAATAAGAGATCTCAGCAGAGAGAAAAATATGATTGAGGGAGATATCTCTCAAACAGCTTCTGAAATAGCTAAACTTAACGAAGCTATAAATGAAGCAAGAAATCAACAACTTCTAAGAGAAAAAGAGTTTACAAAAGAGACTTTGAATGATCTGGTAAAAGCAAAGTCTATGCTTTTTGATCTCCAATCAAAGATAGCTTCCGTGGAAGATACGCTTGGCAGAACCAACATTGTTGCACCGATTGACGGAACTGTTGTCGGCTTAAGCCTCCATACGGTAGGCGGAGTTGTTGCACCAGGTAAAGATATACTGCAGATAATTCCGCAAAAGTCCAAACTTGTAGTAGTAGCTCAACTACAAACAGCAGATATCGACAAGGTAAAAATCGGGTTGATGGCTGACATTAGATTTTCAGCATTTAACACACGTGAAACTCATGTGATTGAGGGAAAAGTCGTACATGTATCGGCAGACAGCTTTGTGGATCAAAAAAGTGGAATGCCATATTATGAAGCTAAGATAGAGGTGACAAAAGAGGGAGAAAAGCAAGTGGCGGGGTATGGATTTGAACTAGTCTCCGGTATGCCTGCCGAGGTTATGATAAGAGTTTCAGAGAGAACGATGCTCAGCTATCTTGTAAAACCATTAACAGATATGATAAGCAGGGGATTTAATGAAGAGTAAAAAATATCTACTCACCTTGCTTGCATTTGGAGTCTCTCTCAGCAGTGCAAATGCCGAGGTTTTGAATTTTTCAAGAGCATATGGGCTTGCTCTTGAAAATGCAAATCACATCAAATCGTCTGTTTACGTCTCTGAAGCGGAAAAAGAGAAGATAAACCAAGAGGAGTCACAACTTTATCCTCAAATCAATCTCTCGACATCGTACAAAAAAACAGAGTATGAGTCAAACCCTTCAAAAAACATGACAAGACAGGGTTTGATAACTTACTCGCTTACGGCAAGACAGTCGCTATATAATCCGGAGGTTAACTCGAGAATAGATATGCAGGAGTCAAGAAGCAAATATTCTGATATTAAAGTTGAGTTTCAAAAAGAGGAGCTTGCTCAAAAGCTTTTTAAAACTTATCTTGATATTTTAAAATCTCAAAACAAGATAGGACTTCTTGAGTCATACCTTGAGTACAATAGATCTAAACTTGAAGGGCTGACTAAAAAATTTGATATGAATTTATCAAATAAGATGGATCTCTTTCAAATGAGAGTTGAGTATGACTCTGCTGAGATAGAACTTGAGAAAGAGAAAAAACTGTTTCAAGTGTATGATTTGAAGTTTAAACAGTATATTGGAGATAGTCCGTATGAACTGCCAAAAATCGAGTCTGATAAACTTCTCTTAGAAACTATTAAAGAGATGAAGACACAAGTTCTCGGCAGCGACGATTTGGGAAAAAGTTTGAAAATCAAACAGGCTGAAGCGGCAGTTGAAATATCTGCTTCGGAGCTTGAAAACGCAAAAGCAGGGCATCTGCCAAAGCTGACATTTGATGCGGCATACTCAAAATATGATACTGATACGCCTACGGTTGATGCGCCTTACAATACAATAAAGTATGCGATGATTAACCTAAATATACCGATTTACGGCGGTGGTTATGTCTCTTCAAAAGTGGACTCTTCCAAACTTATGATAAAAGCTGCAGGCGAAGATTTGGAGAATGCAAAAAAAGAGACTCATGTACAGTATGATGAATATCTGGCAATCTTTGAAGCATCTAGCGAATCTGTTTGGATGTATAAAAAAGCTCTTGAATCCGCAGAACTTTACCTTCAAGCGATAAATCAAGGGTATGATTATGGACTTAAGAGCATTATAGATTTAAATGATGCTAAAAATAAACTAAATGAAGTAAAATATAAGTATGTTGAAAATATGTATGAGTTGGTTAATTCATACATCGGACTTTTGATGGTTACACATAATTTTAAAGAGTTAAATCTCTTAGATAAACTAGTTGAGTAGGAGTGAAGATGAAAAAAGCGATAGTTACGGGTATTACGGGACAAGACGGAGCATATCTTGCAGAGTTGTTATTAAATAAAGGGTATGAGGTTTATGCAACTTACAGAAGAACTTCCTCTGTAAATTTCTGGCGTATAGAAGAGCTTGGTATAGAAAAACATCCAAATCTTCATCTTGTAGAGTATGATTTAACAGATCAGGCAAACAGCATAAGAATGGTTGTTGAGATTAAACCCGATGAGATTTACAATCTTGCAGCACAGAGTTTTGTAGGCGTTTCGTTTGAACAGCCACTTGCAACTGCCCATATAACAGGGCTTGGATGCGTACATCTGCTTGAAGCTATTCGTATAGTAGATCCTAAGATAAAATTTTATCAGGCAAGCACTTCGGAGATGTTTGGTTTAGTTCAAGAGATTCCTCAAAAAGAGTCTACTCCTTTTTATCCTAGAAGCCCTTACGGCGTTGCAAAGCTTTATGCTCACTGGATGGTGATAAACTACCGAGAATCTTACAACATGTTCGCATGTAGCGGTATTTTGTTTAACCATGAATCGCCTCTAAGAGGAAGAGAGTTTGTTACAAGAAAGATAACGGATAGCGTAGCAAAGATTAAACTAGGCAAACTTGATGTTTTAGAACTCGGAAATATGGATGCTAAGAGGGATTGGGGATTTGCAAAAGATTATGTTGAGGGAATGTACTTGATGCTTCAAGCTCCAAAGCCAGACACTTATGTTCTTGCGACAAACAGAACCGAGACGGTAAGAGATTTTGTGACTATGGCATTTAAAGCAGCTGGAATAGAGTTAGAGTTTGAGGGTTGTGATGAAAATGAAGTGGCAAAAGAGAAATCGACAGGTAAGGTAATGGTAAGGGTAAATCCTAAATTTTACAGACCTGCCGAGGTTGAACTGCTTATCGGTAATCCTCAAAAAGCAAAAGATGAACTCGGATGGGAACCAAAATGCACGCTTGAAGAGTTGTGTGCCATGATGGTAAAAGAGGATTTAAGAAGGAATGAGATTGGACACAGCTTCTAAGAGAGTTCTTATTTTTGGTATAGACGGATTTACCGGAAATCACTTATCTGCTTATCTGCAAAACGCGGGGTATGATGTTTACGGAACTTCATATTCCGGCACGAGCGGTAAAACATTTAAGGTAGATATTACCTACAAAGCCGATATAGACACTGTTTTAAAAGAAGTCGTACCTGATTTTATTATAGTTCTCTCCGGTATCTCTTTTCCTGCACATGGGCATAATGAAGATTTTTATGCAATCAACACAATCGGTGCTATTAATATACTTGATGTGCTGATACATTTAAACCAAAATCCAAAAAAAATAATAATGGCAAGCAGTGCAACCGTATACGGCAATCAAGGAGTGGAAGTTCTTGATGAAACACTCTGTCCAAAACCTACAAACCATTACGGTGCCAGTAAATATGCTATGGAGTCACTCTCAAGAAACTATTTTGAAAAACTAAACATCATAATAGCGCGACCGTTTAACTATACGGGTATAAATCAAGAAGATAATTTTTTAATTCCAAAAATCATAAAACATTTTAAAGAGATGAAGCAAACTATCGAACTCGGCAACATAGATGTAAGCAGGGAGTTTAACGATGTCGGATATGTGTGTGAAATCTATAAAAAACTCCTAGAATCTTCTGTTTCATCAGAGGTTGTAAATCTATCGGCAAACAGAGGCATAAAGCTTTTAGATGTGATAGATATGATGAATGAGATGGCAGGTTATAAGATAAAGGTTAAAATCAATCCTGATTTTGTAAGAGAGGGCGAGATAAAAACTCTTACCGGCTCTTGCGAGAAACTATTTGGGCTTATTGGCGAGGTAGAGCAAAAAGAGTTTAAAGAGACATTGCGAGATATGCTTGAAGCTTAGATTTGAAAGGACATTATAGTTGAGAGTAGCTATAGTTCATGATTGGCTTGTAACAAATGCCGGAGCCGAAAAAGTTTTAAAAGCACTTTTAGAGATTTACACGGATGCAGATATTTTTTCTCTTGTCGATTTTTTGGATGAGAGAGACAGAGAGGTTGTTCTTGGCAAAAGAGCGGTTAAAACTTCTTTTATACAAAAACTCCCATTTGCAAAAAAACATTTTAGAAACTATCTCCCTCTATTCCCAAAGGCTATTGAGAGTTTTGATTTAAGTTCTTACGATCTCATTATCAGCTCATCATGGGCAGTTGCAAAAGGTGTGAAAAAGCATAAAAATCAACGTCATATATCCTACTGCTATACTCCGATACGCTATGCATGGGATCTCTATGATGAGTATACCAAAGAGCTAAAACAGCCGAAAAAACTTTTTGTGCAAACAACGCTCAAATATATCAGGAAATGGGATATTGCGACTCTCGATAGAGTTGATTGTTTTATAGCAGATTCCAGATTTGTACAAGAGAGAATCAAGAGAACTTATAACAGAGATTCAGTTGTTATCTATCCTCCCGTGGAGACACAAAGCTTTACTTTTGAACCAAATAAAGAGGATTTTTATTTAACTGCTTCAAGACTTGTTCCTTACAAAAAAACAAAGCTTATAGTAGAAGCTTTTAATGAGATGAGCGATAAAAAGCTTGTAGTAATAGGAAGCGGTGAAGAGTACGAGGCGATAAAAAAAATTGCAAAAGAAAATATTGCCGTGTTAGGTTTTTGTGAAGATGCTGTTTTGGTAGAGTACATGCAAAAGGCAAAAGCTTTTGTTTATGCCGCAGTGGAAGATTTCGGCATAGTACCGATTGAGGCTATGGCATGCGGAACTCCTGTTATCGCACTAGATGGAGGTGCGACGGCTGAAACGGTGCAAGATGCTTTAAACGGAGTACACTTTAAAAATCAGACAAAAGAGGATATTATAAATGCCGTTTGTAAGTTTGAGAGTTTAGAGTTTGATTTGGCAAATATATCTAAAAATGCCCAGTTTTACGCTACTCAAAGATTTAAGGATGAGATAAAAGAGTTTATAAATAGTTTTGAAGTATAATCAAATCTATGAATAATCTTAAATTAAACACCTCTTTCTACCTGCTTTTATTTCTATTGGTTGGCGTGGACTTTTTGGCACTCTGGCTATCTTTTGGCATGGCAAAATTTTTGCAGCAAGAAGAGGTTGATATCGCCCTATATTCTTGGATTTTAATTCTAATACTCTTTACTTTTGCCGCAGGCAAGATATATGTAATCAGGTATGATTTTTGGGGCGATGCAAAAAAGATGCTAAAAGGCTTTTTTTTCTCCTTTCTTGCTGTTTTTACAGTTATATCTCTTGCTAAGATTTCTGATGAGTACTCAGTGTCGTTTTTGCTGAAGTTTTTTGTTATAGCAATGTTTGTAACTTTGTTCTTAAAGCGATTATTTAAACAATCTCTCTTTTCATTTGACTTTTTTAAAATCAGAGTCAAGGTAATGGCTGATAAAGAAAATTATAAAACTATAAGCAATGAAATCCGCAAGAATTGGTATTTTGGGTATACAATCAATGATGATGAGTATGATATGGTTATAATCTCTTCAAGAGGATTTGATATAAATTATCTTCAAGAGAGCATAAATGAGTTTTCACGCAACACAAAAGATATATATATCATCCCATACCTTGATAACCTAAATTTTACACATACGACAATAGTTGATTTTTCAAATATCAGATTTTCGGCACTTCATATCGAGAACAGACTTTTAAACTATAAAAATATATTTATAAAGTATTTTTTTGAAAAGATAGTAGTACTTCTGCTTTTTCCTTTTGCTCTTATCTTGCATATTTTTATTCGCTACATGATAAAAACAGATTCCAAAGGAGATGTTTTCTTTATACAGCAGAGGCTCGGCAAGGATTTTAAGATTTTTAACTGCTACAAATACCGTACCATGTACGAAGACAGCAAAAATATCTTAGATGAGTATCTTTTAAAAAAACCTGATGAGGTAGAATATTTTAAGAAATATCATAAATACAGAAATGATCCCAGA
>MICC01000047.1:3949-29031 GCA_001829715.1 Sulfurimonas sp. RIFOXYB12_FULL_35_9 | reverse complement strand
TAATATACTAAGAGGCGAGATGAATCTAATCGGCCCAAGACCATACATGCTAAATGAGTTGGAAGATATAGATAAAAGCAATCAAGAGATTATACTTAAAGTAAAACCGGGACTAACCGGCTTGTGGCAGGTAAGCGGACGAAATGAATTAACATTTAAAAAGAGAGTAGATTTGGATTTATGGTACATACAAAACTGGTCTCTATGGATGGATTTTGTCATCTTTTTAAAAACAATCAAAGTCGTACTTTTTAAAGTGGGCGCAAGATAAAGAGTGTCTGATTTTCATGATTTAGAATAATAAGTAAATTGAGGAATGGTGGAGCTGTGGACAACCGAAGTGCACCTATTTTAAGGAATTAACATATCAAAAATTGAATAGTTGTACACTAAGCTGTACTTATAGCTAAGTTTTGAAAATGGGACATGAGCTCTTTGTTCCATTCAAACTTGAGTAAATAATTATTTATAATCTTTAAACTAAAAGAGATATATAATTGATAAAGTTTAAGTCCCTTGTAGTGGTGATTTTAATGCCTGTTTAATGACAAGCTTTACACCAAACATGACAAGCTTTACACCAAACATGACAAGCTTTACACCAAACATGACAAGCTTTACACCAGTTATCTATTTAAATAACTCTAAATCAGCATTTTTTTTATACTTATTATAAAAAAATTTGCTTTGGTTGTCATAAATATATAGAGGTAAGTTAGTATTTTTAGAATGTAAATTATTAAATGCTTTTTCTATCTGTTGTATTGTTCGTCTTGGTTGACTTAGATAGGCTGCTTGTAAATGAAGATCGTGAATTAAATCACATAGGTGATAGACTTGTTTGGGGTACCATTTTGTTTGATTTTTATTTTTTATACCATATTGATGTGTTGCAATATAAAAACTCAACCTGTAATCAAATCCTGAATGTAGAAGTGTTTGCTCAAGATCAAAAATTAGTCTTATACTTGCAAGATGGTTTATTAAAATATTGGCAAAATCAAAAACTATATATCCATTTTTATATGCTACATTTTGTATCTGAGTAAAAGTGTTATTTGTATCATCAATATCAACCAAAATATGTACAATTTTTTTTAATGATTTGACAATTTGTCTGCCTTCTTTTGATGTGCCATATAGTTTAGTGCTAATTTCAGAGGATTTTATCTCAAAGGTAGTAAAAGCCATTTGACCATTGTTTTTCATTGTCCTTAATGGAGCATATCTTATTTGTTCTATCTGTTCAAACCCTATTCTTGCAAGTGCATAGCTTATGCATGTTATTACATTCCTACGGTCGCTGTCATTTATACTCATGCCATAAGTAAATGTTATTTTTGAACCAGTCATTGTCTCAAATTCAAACTCATCTCCACTTTTTCCTAGCGGAAAAATTCCAAAGTTGTCTTTTGATGTGATGTATTTTTGTTTATTTGATAACTGTATTAGTAGCATTATCTGTTCTTTTTAAAATAGACTTATCTTTATTTTGCCACTTCTTATGAGGACCATTTTTTTTAAAAATAGCTCCAGATTGTATGTAATTAACACGACTTCTTTCGCATAAAAGTTCGGAGAGATTACTATCAAAATCTCTAGTAAATAGATAGGTGATATCGCAATTTGAGTAGATTGCTTCTTCGTTGCCTTTGATTTTAATTTTATTTGCTGACGAACTGACCCCATATTTCACAGTAGAATGATGGATAACAATGACCGTTGCAGCTTTTTTTGTAAAGCATTTAAATCTTTTAATAATTGCGTCCATGCCGCTATTTGTGTCCATATCTTGCTTGTTCTTAAAATCCTTGAGGCTGTCAATTATAAATATTTTATTAGTATAGTCAACATCTGCATTAATCCACATATCAAGGTATGCATCTGATTCTAATGGTGTTAAGTGAGTAATATTTTTAAATTGATTTACCATGACGGCATCATTAAAATCACCATCAAGCCAAATGACATCAACATTTTTAGCATAATTTAGAGTCTCAAGCACAAAGTGTGTTTTTCCTGTTTTGGCCAATCCGTGCACCAAATGTAAAGCACCAAAATAAAAAAAATTATTTGTCCCGGGGATAGGTTGTAAGTCTTTTGGGACTGCCAACAACTCAGGGATACTCATCTGTTTTAAAAAACTATTAAAATGAGTAATTTTTGCTGTCTCGGTCATTCCTGATTTCCTTTAATTTGGGAATTTAGCCAAAGTAGTACTTCATTTTCACTCCATCTGGGCATTGTTTTGTAAATACCTTCAGTGAATGGAGCTGGAAATTCAAATTTTTTGATTAGCTCGTATAGCTTACTTTTTTGAAATCCTACAATTTTTAGAACTTCATTTTTTGTTAGCAATCTATCATTTTTTAAAATTAAATTAGAAGTTTGAATCGATTTGTTATTTGATATACTTTCCATGTCATTTCCTCGTATAGGTTTTGTCAAAATGTAAAAACAAGCTGAAAATGGCCGTTTTCAGCTTGTACAGCCTCATATTTTTCTATATTTTTGGTATCTAAGAAGCTATGGGGTGGAGGTGCTCCATATTTTGCACAAAGATCTTCCATGTCGTGTAAGTTAAAATCAAAGTCGTAAAGATTGTCATCCCAAACTTTCTTTAAGATTTTAATTTTCTCATTTTTATCAAATTTCAAAAATTCTAAGAGCGTACTATCATCAAGTATATCTGTAGTATATATGATTTCTTGATCATCCAAATTTGACAAAAAACTTGGGGACAAACTTAATTTATAGCTCCTGTTAAATAGGTTTTTTAAGGAGTTGGTATGTCTGTCAAATAGCCATGTTATAGTGTGTTCTAAGCTATTGTTTTTTTTTGCAAGGGAACCTTTTTTAACCCATTTATCTAGTTTATTAATCATTTCTTCTTCAATTATTTTTGCAAAATCGTCAACTCTAAAACTAAGCCATCGCCAGGCGCCACTTGTTCTTAATATCTCTTTTGAAAAATCACGACAGCACCCCCAAAAAATGGAATTTATATCTTTAATATCTAGTATAAATAAGCCAATATCTCCATTGTGTTTTTTTACCAATAAATCTCTGTATAATTGTTTGCTCATTGTTTTTTCCCATGTTTTTTTAAATTGGCAAAATTATAAATAATAATAAAAAACTATCCTAGGAATAAAAAACATCTCTATTTCTTGCTTATTTTTGATGATTATGATAAAGATATCATTGTTTTTAATCTAATAATTTTGAGTTTTTAGTGATAGATTTTTGAGATAAGCATATATTTTTTTTTGATTGCTGAAAACTATTTTCTTTGAGTTTTTGTAGTTTTATGATTGTTATGATGAGTGTCTGTTGATATCTACAATAAACTCTCTTTGCTTATTCCAACTGCATGCTGTATATAATTTTGGTTTGTAAGCATTTCTTTGACATCATTTACATGTTTTTCTATAGTCTTTTTATCTGGTATGGAAGGTTTACTGTTATCAACATAATAATATAAATCTGTAGCTACAGTATCACTTTTTAATCCAAACAAAGTGGCGTCAAATAAAAATAATTTATCGTATATATTTATTGGTATACCTTTGTTTCTAATTATGTCAGTTTCATGCTTTATACTTAATGTCTCTTTTTTATGCAATAAATCAAGATCCAAAAGTTCTTTTTTCTCAAACTCTTCTTGTAGCATTTTAATCTCATATATTATTTCTTTATAGCTATTATTTAAATCTATCTTAAAGTTTATTACTTTATTTGGGTAATAATAATTGGATATATTATCATTTTGGCTAATGTCTTGAATTGTTGATGTTGGTTCATTATATTTAAAACAACTAATTAATTCAGTTCTATATTTATCTAAATTATTTGACTTGTCCAAATACTCTATAACTTTTTCTACATCTAAAAATATATCATCAATAATGGAAAGCACATGAGATAAGTATCGATTTTTATTTTTTATAGCCATGCCATACGCATTCTTACAATAATTAATGAACTCTTCTTGACTATTAAGAAAATAATCATATATATCGTTCCAAATATTATAATAGAGGTGCTGCTTGTCATCTATATCATATAAACACTCCAGTATAGCTGGATTATAGTCACCATCGTAATTAGTTATTAAATCATATTGATTTTTTGTAAGTAAGTGCCTGATTTTTAGTAATTCATGCATTGACAATGGTTTTATTTCAAATTGATTATTATCATTTTTTTTATACCGCCATTTTTGCTCAGAATATATGTAGTATAGATATTCTTTTGCTTTGGTAGTTGCTTTTTCAATATCTTTAAGAGCGGATTTTTCATCAAAAAAAGGTTTATTAATATCAATTTCTAGCTCTTTAATAGCCTCATCTCTTATTGATAATTCTAAATAGTAAGCATTTTTTTCATGATTTTTTCTATTGAGTAACTCAATGTTTTCTGTATATATTTTATGCCCTCTATCATAAAACTTATTTATTTCTTTTATATATGTTTCTTCTGAGATATTCATTTATTTCCCTCTTTGCATCTTGTTAAATCATAAATATTTAGAAATGTCGTTTTTACATTCATAATTTGTTATATCTAAAAAATTATGAATGTAAGTATATCAACAAAAAAAGGAGAAACATATGGATGCAGCCTCAATGCACAGCACAGTAATGCGTCTATTAAAAATAACGGAAGAAGAACAAAAAGCTATCTTGAGGAGCTTTATAAAAATGCCTCTTGAAGCAAGAGTAGAGGCGATGGAAGAGAGTAGAAATATTTTTTATCCATTGAGAGAGGAGAACAAAGGCATAGCGTTGCAAATACTATCCTACGCATCACTTATCTTAGCCATTGTGAAGTACCAAGATACAACCGATGATCTAAAAAGACACACTGTTGCCATACGGTCAAAATCTTATCGTAAGCAACCCAAGCGGGACAAACTGCTTGGCAAATGGGCACTTATCAAGTCACTTAAAAATGATGAAAACTTAAGTTTCCGCCAGATAGCAGCCTATCTACACAAGTACCATAAGCTAAGCGTTGTTCACTCTACAATACACGATTTGTGGCATGAACTAGAAATTAACAAAAAAGGAGAAAAAGAAAATGCTAGATGAAATTTTAATGGATGTAATTCCGGAAAATGTAAAATTAGTGCCGATTGTATTGGTTCATGATAAGCATATTTTTCTAATTAGAGGCAGAGAGGAAGACTTGCAAAATAAAAGAAGCTATGTTAGAACCTATCTCATCATGGTGGGCAATGAAGTTGTTACATCAAATTACGCCGACACAAAACTTTTAATAAGCGAGCTAAAACTCTTTGACAAGGGCAATAAACAAAATAAATTTACTGTTGTTGAGAAATTTGATGGCGATATTAACTTACGCTTAAAATTGTCAAAAGGACATATTTACATAACAAGAG
Source organism: Sulfurimonas sp. RIFOXYB12_FULL_35_9 (assembly GCA_001829715.1). Lineage (GTDB taxonomy): Bacteria > Campylobacterota > Campylobacteria > Campylobacterales > Sulfurimonadaceae > Sulfurimonas. The sequence continues at coordinate 23,627 of MICC01000047.1, read as the reverse complement.
CCGAAGCACTTGCAATATTAGATATTTACTACGATTCAAAAAGCGGTGTAGGAACACAGAGGATTTTAGAATTTGAGCTCAAATTCACACGAGAATTGCTAGTAAAATTACTGAGTAATTCAGGGTTATTGAATAAACGCATTGGAAAATAACATGGAGTATTTATCATACATAGCGGTAATCTTTTTTCTCATATTTTTGGCAAAGAGATTTCTCTTTGCTGCCGATAAAGAAAAAGTTATTGAAAATATTCCAAAAAATGATTATTTACAAGAAAAACCTGAGATTCAAAAAATTGAGGCAGAGATTGAGGAGGAGGAAGAAGAAAAAATAGAGGAGATTTTTTATGAACTAAACACGCATGATATTAAAATTAGCCTCTATTCTGCTTCTACTTTTTCAAACTATAAAATGCGAAATATTTATGAAAAAATTATCGTAAAGAATTATTGGATAGACGAGCCATTTCACTCTAGTTTTGTAAAAATTCTCTACTGTATTAGTGAGAATGATTTTTGGATTAAAAGTTTAAAATCAAAAGAGATTATTATAAATTTTAGAGATTTGGATGATAAAGAGTTGAGGGATACTGCTTTGCATGTTTTAGATTTAAGGGAGGTGTTGTGTGATGTGATTGTCGAGGTTGATCGATGTGTTCATAGATTTTTAACTAAGCAAGATACTTACGTTTTACTTCTGAGCTCAATGATTTATACAATTTCAAAGTGCGGAAATCTCAATACCCTCCTTGAAAAAAAAGATGATGATATTGATATGTTGGCTTTATTGATTGAGATCTTTTGCATTGAATTTTCAGAGGAGATTAAAAATAAAATTATTCCGACAAACAACATCAATTTAAACTTAATTGAGAAAGTTTATAACGCTGCAATAGAGAGAGCAAAAGAGTACCCAAATTATCTTGGTGACAATTCCGCTCAAAAAAAAGAGATAAAAATGCTTCAAAATCTTCAACAAAAAAGATTATTGACGGTAAGAGATTACTAATTTTCCGTATTGTCAACTGTTTTTTACTGTATTTTTTGCTGTTGTTAAACTAAAAATACAATATTAAGAGACTCCTCATATAACGGGGCTCTCTTAAGCTTTTTGCAAAAAATGGAAACTAGAAAAAACATTCACTCTCTCGTCAAGAGAACACAGTCATAATCGAACAAATTCCCATGCTACCATTACATAATTCAATTTTCAAAAACATAAAATTAATTAGGTGGAGCTCAGATAGAACTTCGGATCTATCGCACCATCTTAACCAAAAGAGCCAAGCAGATGCTACTTGAAAACGAGCAGATTGACTAAACAAACTTTGCCTCAGATAGCGGCTAAATCTATCAAAAGTTAAAACAAAAAAAGGATAAAAAATTAGAGGAAGCGTCTATTACCAAAGTTCACAATTAGCCAAACAGATATTTGAAGCAGGAGCAAAAAAAGAGGATAGAATCAATCCAAGCCATCCCTATTTTCAAAAAGTCGCATCCTATAAAACCATGGAGAGTTATAGAAATATTTGGAACAACTTTTTCAACTATCTCAAAGAGCATTGGAGCGTAAAAGACTTTGAAAAGATAGAAGCAGGGCATATACAAGCTTACATGGACTATAAGATAGAGTACTACCCCTCAAAACAATATTTAGAAAAAATCAGTGCCGCGCTTGGCAAACTTGAAATCGCTTTGAAACTTTTTGCAAAAAATATCCATGGAGCCCAAAAAGAGTATGAATTCTCTATCAGACAAACCATTTTAGACGAAGCAAGAGATTTAAAATATGTTGCCAACAACTATCACAACCGTGCATATAAAAATCCAACACTTTTAATTTCAAATCTCAAAAACTCACTCCATCAACTTGCTGCAAAAATTCAGCATGATGGCGGAGCAAGAATAGAGGGTGTTGCACTTATAAAACCTGAGCAACTCTTAGGAACTAAACAAGACAATATCACTAACACTCAAAAAGGTATCATCTTCACAAAGGAAAAAGGTGGCAAAGAGGGAGAAATTTTAGTTTCAGTTGATACCTACAATGAACTTCAAAAACATTTCTCTCAAAACTCAAAGTTTAAAATCAATCGTCAAGCATATTATGAAGATATCAAACAAGCAGCCATTCTTTTAAACGAGATAGCTGAGGGTTCACATGGTCTTAGGTGGAACTTTGCAAAAAGAAGGATGTTTGAATATGCGCAAGCAGGTTATAGTTATGAAGAATCACTGCAACAAGTAAGTTATGAGATGAAGCACAATCGGGCGAGCATTACTTTGCACTACTTATAGTTTCAAAGGTTGTCCAAGAAGTCAATTGCATTGCCTGTTTGATACTTTTAGAGCATGAAGAGAGGATAGTATTTGACGGGTTGATGGGGCGTGAATCGTGTTGAGATAGGGAACAATATGCTGCTTAATATGATTGAGCAGTATAGAGGACTTAGGGATGCAAATGGGGTTATTATGAGGCTTGGGAAATGAAAAACCACATCCAACTTCCATAAAATCAGGAGAGTTGGAAGTTTGACTAAAATTTTACTCTTTAGGATAGACTGTAGCTGTCAATGTTGTTTTATAAACAGTGCCAACAAATGCGTATGTCCACGATTCTTCTATTTTTACATCCGTGATGTATCCATTACCTGCTTGAGCTTTTAGCAGTTGGTAAGCTTTTTCATGACGGTCATTTACATCAATCGGTATAAAAAGCAGCAGCTGAAATCCGCTTGCAGAAGCACTTATCTCTCTGCCTTTATTTTTTGAGCCCTCATATACTTTTGGATCAGGAGTTTCAATATAGATTGGAGTACCTGAACACCCTGCGATAAAAAAACCAAATACGCCCAAAGAGGCAAGAGTAACTATGTTTCTTATATATTTCATTCTTTTATCTCCCTTATCGCATCACCTTTGATTGTTACATCTCTGCTTGTGCCTATTATCCACCATAGCCAATCTTCTTGATAGGTGACATTGACAAGTCCTGTAGCACCTGGAACGCTTTTTACAGCATTGTCGTATGCTCGTTCAGTTCTTGAGTTTAAACCCATCGGGATAAAATAATACGCCGTGCCAAGCACCCCTAAAGAGCCGCTCGCACTTCCCTCTGCTTTTCCTAAAACTTCATATTTTTTTGGCTGCTGCGGCGCAATAGTTACATTGTGCGATGAACAACCAGACAGTATCAAGAGTGTTGTTGCTGCCACTAGGGGCAAACCTATTTTTCTCATTTTGTATCTTCCTTTTATTGTGATTTTCTTTTTATAGCCAGAGAATGTTTTTTACATATTTCCCCCCCCCCTTTAATATCCAAATATAAAAAAGTATATAAAAAACTATGGACGCATCTTGTCTATTAGTCTATTTTATCTTTGGTGATAACTTTGAACTCTACTCTTTTGGAGCGTTGGGTATCCTCTGTTTTAGACCCATCAACATAAAGCGGTTTTGAAAAAGCCATCCCGTTTGCTCTTAGGTTTGCTTCTAGCCACTTGATATTGTTTTTAATAAACAAGTCATCTAAGCCATAACAAATTGCTAGTACATTACTTGCCCTTGCTTGGGAGAGTTGCATATTTTTGAGATAGATGTCTTTGGCATCAGCGGTACTTCCCCATCCATTAGAGGTGTGCCCCTCGACGCGTATCTCCTCTATTTCGCTCTTAAACTTGGCGTCGCTTAGCACTTTGATGTAGCGAGGAAAAAAATCTTGGAGTATCTCATAAAAAGCTTGCAGGACATCGGCGCCGCCTGTTAGAAAAGGCGAATTGAAGCGCATGATGTTGTCCTCGGTAATAAGAGCTTCCCATTTCACCAAATCCTTGTCAAACTCTCTATGGAGCGCTTTGTTCAACTCTGCTTTATAGTTCTCTTTTTCACTAAGGAGTTGGTATAAAAAAGAGATGGAGATAAACATAAATATCATCATAAGTGCTGACATAACATCTGCTATATTTATCCAATTGCTCTCGCTATCTTGCATCTTAGAGTCTCCCGTTTGCTTCACGCAGCAGCAACTGCATATTTTCTTTGACGATATCGGTTGTTTCTTCAAGTGAGATTTTTACTTTATCGCTCGAAGCTGTAAGATTGTCTATGAGTTTTTGGATATTTGCTTGTTCACTCTCTTTTGCAAGAGAGATGTGCTTAAGCTCTTTGATAATATGGCTAATACTCTCTTCACTTTCTTTGATATGGCTTTTGTAGTTATCCTGCCAAAGAATCATATTTTTTACCGCATCATTTAACTGCTTGAAGTTGTCCCCAAACTGCTCGGTCAGGTTTTTGTTAAAATCTTTGACAACTTCTTCAAGCGCATAGATAACTTCCTCTTTTTTTGTTGCTTGCGGCTTAAAGATGGAGAGCAGTATGGAGAAAGATATCCCTATGCCAGAAGTAACAAAAGCAGTTTTTAGTCCTCCAAGAAGCTGTGGCATGCTCTCTTTTATGTTTGTCACATCAAAGTGATAAAGACCCATGGCAATACCCACAAAGGTTCCTAATATTCCGAGGCTTACTATTTCGTTTTTAAAGTTTCTTCCTCTGTTTTTCATGCTTAGGATAAAAAGCGCAACTATCATTGCGCTGATGCCTACGGTTATGGTATTGCTTGTCATTTTTTAATTTCCTTTTTTGTTTGCGTAGATTTTATGAAATGTATTGACTTCATTTTGATACTTTTTAACAAGATAAGCATGTCTGTATCTATACTTGAGTGCCAAATTTGAAGCGTCATATGTTAAAAGTCTGTTAATCATCTCTCCAAACTCTCTTTTAAGAGATGGATAGTTTGTAAAAAAGACAGGTATCTCTGTTAAATGCTTTCGTATCTCTTCATGCTTCTCATTAAGTCTCTCCAACTTCTCTAAAAGCAGTTTCTCATCTTCTTTAAGTGATTCAACCGCTCTCTGGCTTCCAAACACTTTTTTGTTAATCGCTTTAGAGAGAAGCCATCCGATAGCAAAAACAACTACACCCCATACTCCGCCGACACTCACACCAAAGAGACCGACAATCCCAACAACGATATAGACAAGCACGGAGGAGATAACGATGCTTGCAATCTTCTCTTCAAGCACTGCACTTGAATCTTTTTGCAAAATGTTCTCCTCTATGCTTTGCGAAGCCGTCTTTAGTTTGAGCGTCCATTTACGGTACTCTTTTAAGAATCTCTCCAGCAGTGCTATCTTTGACATGCTTAACCTAAGAGTTCTAAAAAGAGAAATATCCCTGATGCACCTAAAGCGCCTTTTGCAAAGGAGTTGGCTCTCTTTTTTTGCTCACTCAAAAGCGCATCAAACTCTTCTGTACTAAGGTCATCCTTTTCAAGCCCAGCCTCCTTGAGGTTTTTTATCACCTCTTTGTGAGCGTGACTCTCTATCATTACATCATATTGTGCCTCTGTTGCGTTTTTCATCCCTTTGAGTTTTTCAATCAGTTCTTGCATAGTTGACTCCTTTATGTGTAATTGTATTTGTTTGGTTAGACTTATTTTGTCTATTTATCACATTTTGTATCTTTTAAATCTACTTCACCGTCAAAGTTATTATCAACCCCGTCTTTACACGAGTTGATGCTCTCATAGCTCTCGGGAGATGTGTCATGATGGAGATATTTCTCAGGTATTTTGTGCCAAAGTTCTAAAAAGTAGTTTTTATACTTGATGGCTAAAGCGCTGTTTTGTATGACGAGCGTGTTTTCATCGTTTGTGCTATTGCCTGCTTTTGTGAAGTTCATGGAGCCGCTGATGATGTGGCTATCGTCTATTACCATAGATTTGCAGTGCATCTTGCCGCCAAAGTTCTCAACTTTTACCTCTATGCCTTCTCCCCTTAGCGTTTTATGCATGGAGTACTTATTGCCTGCGGCACTTGCGTCTAGGATGATTTTTACATTGACACCTCTCTTTTTTGCTCTTATAAGCTCATGCGAGAGCTCTTTGTGGGTGAGATAAAAAATGGGTACAAAAATATACTCTTTGGCATTCTGGAGAAGCTCTTTTATCCCCTCTTCATAAGTGTTCGATTTTGGGGAGAAGTAAACACTTATGACTGAATCCTCTGTTTTTATCTGCTCATAACCTCTTTTGCTCTTTTGTTTAGAGAATTTTTTTGCATAAAACATCTCATCAAACTCCTCTTGATAAAGCTTTATAATTCTTTTATCATCAGTCGTTATGGCGTTATTTGCGTTGTAGCCGCCTGTGCCTGTGTCGCTTATATTTGCAGAACCGCTCCAAAGAGTTTTTTTGTCTATGATAAAAAATTTGTTATGCATGATGTAGCTTTTGCTATCACTTACAACTTTAAAATGTTTATAGAGTTTATGGGTGTCGGAGTAGTAGTTATTGCCATTTGCATCACTATCAACAACCGCTTTTATGGCAACCCCTCTCTTTTTTGCTCTCAAAAGAGCCTCCAATATTTCCTCTTGCTCTCTAAGTCCATAAATAGCAAAACTAATCTCATCTTTAGCACCATTGATAAGCATTAAAAGCTCTTTGCCAAAAGATGTGTTAGTGGCAATAGAAGGCAAAGCACTCGGCATATGCACAAAAAGCTGCTCTTTTGCAATAAGAACAACTGCAAAAAGCAAAAAGAGAAGATTTTTCACTTTACCACATCTTTATCTTTTTTCTTTGCATACTTTGCCAAGATAAGGTCAGTGGTGGTGAGCAGTTTCTCTTTTTGCAGAAGTTTTTCCTGCTGAGTGAGTGGCAATTTTACTTCCTTCGACTTTTTTGCTTCCTCTTTTTTGATGCTCTCTTTGAACTCTTTGGTGCTGAGTCTTCTAAGCATTAAAACATTGACGCCAATGATAAAGAGTATTAAAAACCATTTCAGAAGCAACAGATAAAGCACGCTCTCTTTGTTAGAAATCTTAAGCACGCTAAAAAGGTCATTGTAGATACCAAGTATGAGAAGCACAAGTCCAACAGAGACTAAAAGTGTGATAATCTGCTTTTTAAACTTCTGCCATAAAAGGTAGTAAGTGCCACTTCTAAAGATAAATCCTAGCATTGTCATTTCCTCGCTAATTATTTTTACTGGGGAAATTGTAGGGGTTTATTTAGACATATTTAGTCTATAAATAAATATTAATGACATGCACTAAGTAGTAGATTATGGTTGTAACCATAATTTTTGGCTATAATTTTACAGACCCATCAATAAAAGGAATAAAATGCTGCAAAATCTTAAAGAGTATCAGCTCAATTATCTTCGAGGATTGCAAAGCGATTATAAAAGATATATACACCAAATAGTAGATTTCAACCAAAAACTCATCGGTATCATAGGTGCTAGAGGGGTTGGAAAAACCACTTTTTTACTCCAATATTTAAAAGAAAATGATTTGCCCATTTCAAAAAAGCTCTATTTTAGTGCAGATGCAATAGATTTAGATTCACTCTTTGAGATAGCATTTGAGTTTGCTAAAGAGGGAGGAGAGCTTCTTATCATAGACGAAATCCACAAATATAAAAACTTTGAGATAGAGTTAAAAAAGATATATGACATGCTTAGTCTCAAAGTGATATTTAGCGGTAGTAGCGCTATAAGGCTTGACCACTCAAAAGGAGACCTTAGCAGAAGAGCATTGCTTTACCACATGAAAGGTTTGTCTTTTAGAGAGTTTATAGAGCTTAAAAAGTCCATAAAACTACCTACTTTTACCACTGAAGAGATATTTAGTAACCATATCGATATAGCTTATGAATTGGGTAATGATTTTAAACCTTTTGAGTTTTTTCAAGAGTACCTAAAGTTTGGATACTATCCATTTTATTTTGAAAATGAGCAAAGCTATCTGCTCAAACTCCAAGAGACCATAAACACTGTCATAGAGGTTGATATCCCCTCCATCTTCCCCATAGAATACGACAAAATCATAAACTTAAAAAAACTTGTTCGTTTAGTGTGCCAATCAAAGCCTTTTAAAGTCAACATAAAAGAACTATCTACAAAAATAGGCATAAGTGACTACCAAACACTCTACAAATACCTAGAGTATCTCAAAAGAGGAAAGATTTTAAATCTCTTAAGAGCTAAAACCAAAGGGGACTCCATCTTTGTAAAGCCAGATAAAATCTATCTTGCCAACACAAATCTACACTATAGCTACTGTGATCAAGTGGAAATCGGCACTATTAGAGAGGTCTTTTTTATGAGCATGTTTGATGAAAAAGATATAACCATATCTTCAAGGGGCGATTTTAGTGTAGAAGATACTTATATAGTAGAAGTTGGTGGTAAAACCAAAAGCTATAACCAGATAAAAGACTTGCCAAATAGCTTCATAGTATCTGATGACATAGAAATAGGCAGCGGCAACAAGATACCACTTTGGCTGTTTGGCTTTTTGTATTAAAATGTTTGGTAAATACAATTAAACTCCAAAGAGCAGCAGATAAGAGAAATAATATTAATAATTTTATATAAATACTTCTGCATCTGTATCCTGTAAAACATCAATTAAAAAGTCAATCGTTTCTAGTGTAGGATATATTCCTGCATGGAACCATTTATTTCTAGCTTTGCGGATGTCATGAAAGTTTTGTTCATATTTTAATGGCAATAATCCATTATTAAAAATAATATTTATATTGTTAATTAAATTAGTTTGAGATTCTACAAGGTAAGCATCATGCTGTTTTGCCAAATTAAGAACCAATTTGTCAAAAGCAATAAATCCTTGTGTAATTGTGAATGGCAAATGAGCATCTTTCAATGAAACAAGCGATTCAAAATTTTTTCTATCTTTCCATGTTGGCTCATGCCTCCATAATTTTTCTAAATTTTCTAGCTTTTTATATATTAATTCATTTTTTTCTTTTTGCTCAAAAGGCTCTAATTTGTTCAATTGTAAATGTGTATTTTTACGAAGTTCAACAGCTTCTCTTTCTAGTTTTTCTATTAAATTTTCATCTTCTTGTAATAAACTCTCCAATTCACTTTTGCTATTCGTCAAAGCACTGATAGCGCTTTCTAACTCTTTTTTTTGTGCATCAGATTGAAAATCTAGATTTTTGATTTTTAATTCAGCTTCTTCAAGCATAAGCTCATTTTCATATTTTTTATTCTTTATATCATTATATTTTACTTCAATATCGAGCATTCTAGATTGTAAATCTTCCTCTTTTTTGATGTATGCACTATAACGATCTCGATATTTTTTATACTGTAATTTATTTAAAACCCAAAGTATAAACGAAGTCAAAAATATCATAGTGAATAAAAATTTACCTTTTTCATATATTTTATAATAGCCATTAGTTTGATAGTACCTATTAGCAATAAAATATAAAAACTGAGAAAGCTCATTGTCTTTTGAATAAAAATTTGTTTTTGCAATTAAATACTCATCTGAATCACTAAATTTTTTAATTAGGTAGCTGCCAGAGGTTTTTTCTTGAGCAATATCAGATGTTTTAAATTCAGTTAAAGACATATACGGCATTAAGTTTTTAAAATCTTGGAAAGTAGAGCATAATAGAGGATTGTTATAATAGTGTTGAGTATTTTCAAAACAGCTATCTTCTGAAATAATAGCAACTTGAAATAAAGCAAATTTACGCTCTGTTAAAAGTGGTTCAAGGGTAGATTGAAGATGATGCCTATCAAATGAACTCTCATTAAAAAATCTATAGAGTAGCGCAAACTCTGTTCTATGGACTTTATCTAGTGTAATATCTCGTGAAAACATTTGAATAATACTTACAAATAAGCACAATAAAATAGTCCAAATCAACCAAATAAAATCTTTTTTTGTTAAGTAGCTAATCATTTTAGTACACCTTTATTTCCGTATTGTATCAAAATGCTTACATTACAATTAGTAAAAAATACATTTAAGACATTTTATAATACTTAAATAATTATAAATAGACAAAATATGACCATCTAATTTTTTATAATTCTTTTAGAAATTAAGCTAAAAGGATTGAAGATGGATGTGAAAGCAGCATTGAGTCAATACGGAATAAAATCAGTTTATCACTTTACCGATAAAGCAAATTTGCCTACTATCCAGAAGTATGGTATCCAGTCTTTAAAAAATATTTTTAATCTAAACATACCAGTTCAGCACTTTGGGGCTGAAGAGTTGAGCCATATGTTAGACGAAAGAAGAGGACTTGACAAATATGTTCACTTATCTTTTGTACAAGATCATCCTATGTATCATGTGGCAAAGGCTAGAGGAAACATTATCGATCCTATTTGGATAGAGCTAGATATTTCAGTATTACTTGAACAAAAAACTCTTTTTTGCGATAAAGTAGCAAATCAAACAAATTCTCATCTCTTCGATGTTAAGGGTGTACTGAAATTTATAGATTTTGATTCTTTGGTTTATAGCAAAGATTTCAACACAAAAAAAGAGGCTAGAAAAGCTGAGATACTAGTGCATGATTTTATAGGCACAGATAAAATTAAAGGGATTCACTATGGCAAATAGACCGATTTTTATAACCACAAGCAACCCACAAGAGCTTTTCAAACAAGTAGATATAGAGTTTACTTTTTACAACGGTTTTGCAGTCACTCAAAAAGCAAAAAGCATCCAGTCTCTTCATGAAAACGCAAAAGCTCAAGGGCATAATAAGATACTTGAAGTCTCCACCAAATCAGACAATCATCTAGGATGGTGTCTTAGTGCTTTTAATCTTATGGTGGATTTTGAAGATGGCAAAATATCGCTAGAATCTGCTTTTCAAGGAAGCAAAGTATTTGAGGGCAATATTCAATATATAGACTTATACAAAAAAGATAGTATGGGCGCTAAAAAAGATGAAAGGCTTAGAAATTCCGGCAATATTATAGGATTTCATTTTGATGGTGTATTTTGGGAAAATGAACCTAAAACCGCATTTTATGACTATCTCTACATCAAAACTCTTCACGATAACCATAGAGATATCATAGAGGAACTGATGCGGTATGAGACATTTACAGATATAGAGTTCAATCCAAAAAAATCTCTCAACTGCCAAGCGAGAACTTGTGCTGTATTGGTTTCACTTGCAAAACAAGACTTGCTTGATCAAGCCATAAACTCAAAAGAAGATTTTATAAAGATAGTTTACAAAAAAGAGCCGAAGCAATTGACTCTTTTTTGATTTTTTAGAATTTTATAATATACAAAATATTTTAAAGGAATAAGATTATGATGAACTACTACGCAAAATTTAATATAGGGGAATATATATTTAACTCTAATAACACGGCTGTTGTTGGCGTTTTTTCAATTACAGACAAGACGCTGACTGAATGTGATTTTTCTAAATATAACGACAAATTTTATATCAATAAGTCTATAATTGTTGAATCACGACTTGGTGGTGGAGTAGGTTTCCCATCTGCACAAGGTGCAAAAATAATTATGAAAAAAAGCAATGGCAATGATATTAGGAAATTTATAGATTCATTGACCCAAGAGAATATAGTAATATTTAGTGATGGTGATATATATGCAACCGTAATGATGGATCTTATTTTACAGGTGTCAAGAGAGCTAAATAAAAATGTTACTTGCTTTGGAATACGGCCACTAAAGTTTGAGGCACCGTGGAGAGGAAAACAATTCAGTTTAATTTGGCAAATAATTGAAGAAGGTGCCAACAAAACTGTATTAAATGACTTTGAATATCTTTTTGAAACACCAGAATATAAGAAATGTACATATTCAGAAATAAAAAAATTAATTATCGATAGCGCATTAAAAAATGTGTATGATAGATTTTATAAGTTATAAATGAGCCACTTTAAAATTTTAGATTCGTTCTTTGAGATAGTGTTTGAATTTTCCAAAGAGGGTGGAGAGTTGGATTTTTAGCGTAATGCTCCCTAATTTTTGCAAGATAGTCATAGTAGATGTTGCGCACAGTTGTGTTAATATTTGATAGCCATCTTGTGACATCGTTCCAAGAACCTTCTTGATAGTGTTCTTGCAAAAACTCCATGTCTGATTTTAGTTCTGAAAAATCTGCTTTATTTTGATTTTCATTTATAAGTGATTTCAAATCAGCTATAACTTTGTCCAGATTTGTTATATCGCCATTTTTGCGAATGCTTACTCTTGTAAATTCGATGTTTTGCTCAAGGGCTTTAATAGATTCTTTATTGAGTTTCATAAACTTCCCCATTTTTTAAAGATAAAGAAATTGTATGGAGTTGTATAGACATATTTTGACTATGTATTGAGTTAAAATTTTATACTAGAAAAATATTCTTCGACAAAATATGACCATATAGTTATGTACTATTACGGCATAAAAAATAAAGGATAGACATGGAAGAAGAAAAGCGGGCATTAAATATTGATTGTAATAGAGATATAAAAACACTGATCACCCTAGAGTATCTTCGAGATCTGGAGTGTGGATTGATTGCGGCACTATTCAAGAGTGAAGAAAATCGCCAGAAAATTCTTTCGAGTTTAGTAACTGATGATTTTACTTTTTTTCCAAATACAACTTTGTTCACATCATTACAATGCGATCCAAACAAATTTGATGATTTTGATTCATATGTAAATGCTCATATAGATCAAGTGCTCTCTCTTTTTGGGAAAAATGTTTCTAGAGCAGATTTGCTGTATGTTGTTCAAAGTAAACCAAGCGAAAATATTGAGCTTGATATTGCGGAATTAACCCATTTTAGTAACTCCAGAAAGAGTGAAGATATACTAGACAAACCTCGACATCGTGTTATTATAGAAGAGTCAAAAGGAAGCTATGATGCAGTTTATGTAGACAATAGATTATTTTCAATAGTGAGTTCAAATATAGAATATTTGCCTCCTGAACTCCAAGATGTTTTTATGGATACCTTTATAACTGTATTGAAGCATGTAGATACTCCAAACTATGATGTTTCAATGGATTTGGATGAAACTGAAAGAAATCTTCAGGGAGTGACGCTTATAAAAAGAGTTTAGCATACTTGAAATTAATTTATAAAAAATTGTTTTAGACAATATATGTCTATTTATTTTTTTATAATTTTTTATCAAAACAAAGGATTATCATGTCGCTAGTATATATCACAAATGCAAGTTTAAAACAGATAGTTATTGATTTAAAATATAAAAAGAGTAGAGATTATTTTTTAGATGATATTGCTAAAGAGATTGCAGAAGATGGTGTATTTACTAGAGATGAGATAGATTATATTTTAAATAATGATGAATTGGAAAATATATACAAAATAAAAATGGCACTTAAAAATTTTGGTAGTGTTGTTAATGATATTCAAAAAAATAAAGAGATAATAAAAGAAAATACAACTAATCAAAATAAAAAATATGTTTATGAAGTAAAAGCACCATCATATCACGTTGATAAGTCCTGCAAATGGATGCACAGTAACTTTAAAAATATAAAAATCCCACAAGATTGTTTAGATGACACTCAAAACGAAAAGATAGTTAGAGAATGGATAGAGGAGAATAAACAGCTTTCATTTCAAGAACTAAATAGCTTGTTTATGAAAAAGTTTAATTGTTCTAAGGGGTTAGAACAAGTAGATATAGAAAATTCAGGTTCAAGTAATTTTGAAAACTATAAGATAAATTTTAGAGCTGAATCTAAAAAGTGCCGTTTGCAGTTAAGATTTTTACTAGATGGCGAGTTTGGAAAAAAGGTAGCTAATCACAGATATATGCCAGAATACAAACTAAAAAAGTTAGGAGATAATCCTATAAATCAACCTATTATAGAGTTTCACGAAGCTAAAGCTAAGTTTGAAAAGATAGTTGTAAGTTTTTATCAAAACAAATATAATGTTGATTTGGGTTTTGATAGGAACTTATTGGATGCTATAGGCTTTAAAGCTTGCAGGGGTTGTCATTAGGTATGCGAAATTAACTTAAAATATGAAAAAAATACAATATAAAATAAAAAGGTAACAATATACATGAAACTTAACTCAAAATTGATAACTAATAACTATTTTTTTATAGGGTTTATTATTATCTTAGTTGGAATATTGACGCTTATAAATAACTTGTATTTTTATAATCATGTTGAACGAAGTACATATAGAAATGCTTTTCAGTTGAAGTCTATTCTGTTAGATGAGATTGAATTTTGTAGAAAAAATAGAATAAGTGGCATAAGATATAGAGAAAATATTGAAGCTATTGTAAAAAATTTTTCAACAACTGCTTACTACAATGATACAATTATTTTAAAACATGAAGATATGGGAACTCTTTGGGAAAAACCTACTACTGATTGGGATAAAGTTGTTGCTTCGCATATAGAGATAATTTTACCTAAATTAAAAAGTGATAATCATCTATATTATAATGCACAAGTAAAGTTTGATGGTTATCTTTATTTTATTTCTGTCATTAGAAGTATGACATTTTCTATTTTTGATAAAGGTGCAAAATTTTTCAATAGCTCCACAGTAACAGAAGATGAAAGAAAATTATTTTCTACGTTGCGAGAAAAATTAAATGAATATGAATCTGTTGCAAAACGTTTCAATCAGCTTGTGGGAAAAAAATACAAAAATGCTTTAACTGATGATGAAATAACTTCATATAAAAAATTAGAAGAAGAGTCGTTAATAGCTAAACTTTCAGATTCAGAATTAGAAAGCTATGAATTATTAAAAAGTGAGATTAATAAAAGCGAACTAACTAATTCTGATATCAAAACTGCTTTGTATAGAAGTAGCCCTGTTATAGGATTTGCTCTATTTGCAATTATTTTAGCATGGTTTTTTAGACGTAGAGAGCTACAGAGACTAGAGATAGAAAAAGAATTAGAAAAAGAAAAAAAGAATAAAGAGATACTAGAAACCAATTTTGGAGTTACTGAACAAAATGATGATATGGATTTGTATGATGCAGTTATGAAAAACGATATTTCAAAACTTAAAAATATAAAATCTGTGAATCCTACTATGAATATCATAAAATTTAATGCGATGGTTGATCATACAGAAGAAGAAAAACTAAGAATTTTAGATGTACTGATAGAAAAAGGTATAGATTTAAATTTTCATGATGAAGATGGCATGACAGCTTTAATGTATTATGCAATTGGAAATGTAAATAATGAAAAAGATTCTAAAATAATAGAAACATTAACAAAAAATGGCATCGACATAAATGCTCAAAATAAATCTGGAATGACAGCTTTAATGCTCTGTTCTGTAAAAAATAGACCTGCTTCTGTTGAGATTTTAATAAATAATAGGGCAGATATAAATATTAGACATAATTTAACCGCTAAAGAATTAGCAGCTACAGAAGAGATAAGAAGCATTATAAGAACTGCTGAAAATCATACTCCACAAAAACTTGTAAAGCTCCTCTCAAATTTTACGATAGATACTCCATTTAAACTCACTACGCATCTGTGGGAGAGCAAAAACGATATTGTTGAAAAATATGGTGATTTTGATGGATACATGAGTGCCATCAAAAAACAGTTTAATGAAATGAGTGTTGAACTTGAAAAACTCTCCCCAAATCTTTACAATAAAATCTATGCATTTTTAGTAGAAGAAAATCCAGATAAAAACTACAGTTGGTGTAGCAAAGCAGATATAAATCTTGGTTGGTTAAGTGTGCAAGGGCTAAGAGAGTGGTGCAACAGCGGCAATCTTCCAAAAAACTTCAAACTTTCAAGCTCCATCTTTATGGGTAGAAAGCAGATTCACTATTTTGGCGAAATAGTAGATCTCTTTAAGCAAGAAATCGAAGTTAGGGCAGGCTATCAGATAACAAGCATGCCAAATGTTGAGTTTTCACGAAGAGATTTTTATACAGATACACAAAATTTTGCAACAGTTATTGCTAAAATTTTTGATGAGATGCACAAACACAAAGAGTTTGAGCAAATAGAAGTAAGCAACAAAGAGCTAGAAGACAGAAGCATAGAGATAAAAATCACTCAAGTTGGTTCATTTGGAGATAAAAATGCTAGTGATATGCTTCAAGAGATACATGATGGAGATTTTGCAGATATCAAAAAAGCACTTACCAACCTATGCGACTGGAGCATAGAGAGTAGTTTTGAAGATGAGCACTTTAGAATAAATTTCTTGCATAGCAACAATGTTAAAGACATAGAGATACTTCAAACAAAGCCAAAGGGATTCACCCATATTTTGAGGTTTTATAAGTAGCTTTCTTAAGTGTTGTGATAAAATGCATTGGTACATACAGGCATATTTAATCTAAAATCTATGGAATTAAAATATATGAAAAAAATAGCACTTATAGAAGATAGATACACACGGCAATTGGGTTTTTTAGAACAAAATGAGATAGAGCTTGATGCGTATGAAGATGTTTTGAGTAACTTTATAGAAGATGGTGCGCAAAATCTCATCGAACAGATCGTTCATAACACTTTTGATTTGCAGGAGTATGCAATCATCATCTGCCATAAATCGGTTGTGTATGAAGATAAAAATACCATAATACTGAGCAATCTAAGAAACTACTGCAAAAAACACAGTAAAACACTCATCCTTTTTTCAGGCGGAATTTCTGTAAACTATTATGATACTACTGACTTTGAACTGCTAGAACTCAACTCTAAAATTTTTTATAGTAAGAATTTAGTGCTCTTTTTACAGGCAGTTCAAAATGGTACTGAAGATATCATGATGCTCTGTTACGGGGAGCATTGGAAGCAAAATATCGTTGCAAATATTTTGGAGGAAACAAATCTTTTTATTTTTGATGTGCAAAATGGTGCTGAAGAGCCATCTAGTTTTCACATGGATGCGAATCTCAAAAAAACAAAGTACCAATTTTATGAACTAAGAGAGAAGACGATTTATGAGATTATAAAATTTAAAGAGAGTTTAGAAGGGTATTTTGATATACATATCCCCCAAAAAAGTGGTGGCAAATCTCTCATTGTTCATCATGATAATGTTTGTGAATTGCAACCGTTTGCACATCATGTGAAGTTTTTACAAGGTGGCACTGATGACATAGACGTATATATCTCAAATGAGATTATCAAAGAGTTAGCCCAAAAAGAGTTTGACACAATTTTTATCAAAGATAATCTCTCTTCAAACTATCTTGAACTCTATGGTTTGCGGGTTGCGTACCATATAAGACTCTCGAGCGAACTTGGAGAAAAAAGATTTACCCCAATAGTCATCATAAGCGATTTTGAGAGTGATACCCTTAATAAATTTGCACATGAGGCAAATATCCTTTTTACAGAGGGAGGTTACCTTTGCAAAAATACAAAAGAGGAGATACACAAATACCAATCTCTTGCGCTACAAGGTGTGTCGGATTATGATGCGTTTTTATCACGAATAGAGGTTTTACCGCCAAAAGACACTTCAGGAAGTCATGCCATAGCCAACAAGTGGAGCATCTACAAATGGGCGGAAGCTTTGGATGTAAAGAGCGATGTCTTGGCGCAAAACAGGGACGATATAGAAAACATGCTCTACTTTAAGTACCTAATTGCGCTGCATGCAAAAAAAGGGTCTAAAAATCAGTCAATCCTCGAACCATCCAAAAAAGGAAAAGTTTTGCTCATAGATGATGAGTGGGCAAAAGGCTGGAGTGATATATTAAAAACAGCACTCACTAAGGATGGTTTAGAGTTTAGTGCTTTTGAGTATGACTTTAAAGACAAGACCAACTTCAACCTCATAGTGCAACTCGAACACAAAGAGTTAAGAGAGCAAATAACCCACGCAGATGTGGTGCTGCTCGACTTAAGACTGCTTGAGAGTGACCATGAAAATGAAGTTACAGAAAACTATTCAGGCATCAAAATACTGCAAAAAATCCATGAGATAAACGCTGGCATCCAAGTGATAATGCTCACAGCTACAAGCAAAAGCAGCATACTAGAAAAACTTTATGAGAAAAAAATCTTAGGATATATCAAAAAAGAACATCCTGAAGATAAAAGTATCGACACTATTGAAAATATCAACAAATTGGTGGGATTGGTTAATAGAGGACTAGAGAGAGAATACCTTAAAAAAGTCTTTTTAATACAAAAAGAACTTTTAGCATTGCCATTGCTTCAAATCGAATTTTCATTTAACATGGATGAGAACGATAAAAAACTTTTAGAACTTAAAAATACTATTTCTAAAATATTCCCAACGCTTGATAGTAATATTCCTAAACCTTTTATTTATGGCATGCTAACACTCTATAAATGCATCGAAACGATTAATGATTATTTGATTTATGAACGGTACGATGTTAAGCTCAAGAAACAAAAAGCATATTGGCGAATGAATAATCAATTAATTAGCAGTGATGGTAATGCTTCAGTCAATAATAAAACAAGAAATATTCTTAGACTATTAGAAATTAACGAAAACGATACTATACGACTTATAGATGAACTTTCTTGTAGTAGAAATTATGAAATTCATCCTGGTGAAATTAAGCCTGCATGTCAAGAGAGAGTTGTTCTAAAACCAAATGAAACGCATATTATTCCTTGGTTTGAACTGATTAAAACAATACTGAATAAAATTGGAAAATAATAATTATAAAAAAGACAAAATATGACCAAATAAAGCAATAACATTGTAAAAAATATTTGGAGAACACTATGTCAAAAACAACTATCAAAGTCCCAAAACTCAAATCAAGAGTTGTTTGGGGATTCAGTCCTATCTCAAGAGTCAAGCCAAGCAAAAAGATTTACAGTAGGAAAAAATCAAAAATATTTAGCTAATAATTTATCATACTATGATAATATTACAAAGATGATAAATTATCATAAAGAGATAACATATGGTAGCACCGATTGATTTTATAAAAGAGAAATATATAGAGCCAAACAGCATAACGCAAGATACGCTTTGTAAGTCACTAAACATTGGCAAAAAGACTATTAGTGAGCTTTATCAGCATAAGCGAGGCTTCACGCTGCATACTGCAAAAAAGTTTGCAAAGTTTTTTGGACTTAAATCCGAATTTATACTTATGAAGCAAGTTGAGTATGATTTGAGCTTAGATAAAGAGGAGTATGCGTTTATCAAACCTTATGCGGAAGTAAGCATGGAAGATAAAAAAGCAAACAGCGCAAAATGGATACTCTCATCTATAAATAATTCCATTAGCGACAAAACACTGCACTATAGCGTGGATGATTTGTTCAACATATTTTCACTTGCATCGACTGAGCCAAAATATCACTATGCCATCACAACACTCTTTAAAGAGGTAAACTATGAAGATGTTATCAAGTACTGTGAACTGCATAGGATTAAAAAATCAAACATCAAAAAGCTTTATGAGTTTTATCTTACTACATTTAACGCAAAGGCGATAGCAGAATATGAATGGCTTTTTGAAGAACTTTGATGTTCAGATAGAGACTTTAAATAGAGTCTATTTTGAGCTTTTGCAACCCATAGAGATGCACTCTAGCATAAAAAACTGGTGGGTGTTTGGCGGTGGAACGGCACTCTCTATGTTTCACTTTGGGCATAGAAAATCTTTTGATATAGATATTTTTATAACAGAGAGTCAGCTTTTTGACTTTTTAAATCCTAAATGGTATATCGATGAAACCGCACTCTTTGATAAGAGTGATTATAGATTTGATGGATTGAACCACCATATCGCACTAAAAACAAAAGATGAGATAAAAGTAGATTTTATCCTCAACGAGTCCATCATAAAGCCGCCAATAAAAAACACCG
>MICC01000047.1:0-3943 GCA_001829715.1 Sulfurimonas sp. RIFOXYB12_FULL_35_9 | reverse complement strand
ATTTGAACTATGACCTTTACTATGAAAGCGTTGAAGATATCATCGCAAAAAAAGTGAAATGGCGCAAAGAGGACAATTTAACAAGAGATATATTTGACCTTGCCGTTGCCATCACAAAAGATGAATCAATTCTGCAAAATCTTCTCTACTCAAGATTTATCACATTTGATGATTTAAAAAAGCTTTATAGTAGTTTAGAGAAACTTGATAGAGTACGATACAACTTAGAAATCAAGCTAATAGAGCCGCAAAATGAACACTATGCTCTTTTAGCAAAAGAGGCAAAAGATATAATTCTAAGAAGTATAGACAAAATACAACTGAATACAAAAATTTACATTTAGTCAAAATATGTCTATAATTAAAACTACAATTCTCCCATAAAAGCAAAAAGCTTTTAAAAAGGAGAGTTCATGTATAAAAAAATAATATTAGCAGGATTGTTGGCAGCGGCAAGTTTTCAAGTAGTAAATGCCGAGGGTTACAGAAACAGTGATGGCAGTTACGGTACCCGTAGTGGCAATAGTATGTACCATAGTGACGGAAGTTATAGCACAAAAAGCGGCAATAGTGTCTATCATAGTGATGGAAGCTATAGCAACCGAGTTGGAAATAGCACATACAATAGCGATGGCTCATACAGCAATAGATCTGGCAGTAGCACATATAACAGTGATGGCTCTTATAGTAACAAAGTCGGTAACACGTACTACCATAGTGACGGAACCTCCACAACCGTAGATTAGTAAAAAATAGAGAAGGAAAAACAGATATGACAAACCAAACAGCAAGAGTCTTAGAGCTTTTAAAACGATTTAATGACGGGAAGAAAGTGTGCATTGAAGCTTTGCAGAACGAAGTTTTATGGGAAGGCAAGAGTGAAAAGACCATTCGCAGAGATTTGGATGTCATAAAGCTTGTCTTTCCTGAATCTTTTGAGCTGATTCGTGGGGATAAAGGTTGCTACAAAGCCATCACCAAAAAAGCGTTTGAGAACTTTTTAACTCCTGAAACTATCTCCATGATGGCGCAGGTTTACAATGTTGCGCAAAAAAGCAACCTTTTTGCAAACATCGATCTCTGCGATTCAGATAAAAGACTTCTAGAGTCACAGCTCAAAAAATCCAAAGATTGTTATATGTTTATAGATAAACCTTATGAGAACAAAAAGAGCGACTATCAACTCTTCAAAGAGATGGAAAATGCCATCTATCATCAACAACACTTGATGGTCAAATATACCGTGAATGATAAAACAGATGTGTACGATGTAAAACCCTACAAGATACTCTTCATCAACCAAAACTTCTATCTTGTGTGCGAAGTGGTCGATAGCCAATATGAACTTACACAGCTTAGAATCTCAAATATCACCGAAGCGCAGATGGTTCCTAAACAGTTTCATAAAAACTATGAGATAGAAGATTTTATCAAAGAGATACAGACACCATTTTCTACTTACAAAAGCGGATTCAGACAGTACATGGTTGATATCGTCGTAGAAGTGAAAAAAGAGAAGGCTCGTTTTTTCAAAGCTAAAAACGCTCTTCCGTCTCAGCGCATTGTTGAACAAAAGCCAGATGGAGATCTGATACTCTCATTTAGAGTAACGCAAGAACTTGAGATAGAAGAGCTTATAAAGAAATGGCTGCCACACATGAGGGTGCTAGAGCCGTTATCACTCAAAGAGAAGATTGAAAATGAGTTGAGAGCGTATCTTTCATAAATAATAAAGAGGAATAAACAAATGATGCAAATACCAGCTCAAGAGATACTTTCTAGTTTAGAAGAGGGCTATAAAGAGTATAAAAAGTCCAAAGCTGAGGGTAAAAGCGAAGTCATTTTAGCACATATTAAGGGATTTTGCACAACGCTAGAGCAGATTTTATCAGCTTATGGCGGAGTAAGCGTAGAAGAGATGATGGAGAGAAAAGAGCCTATTTTAGGAAATGAGTTATTGCGAATGAATGATGGCGAGGGGAATAAAATAGATTTAAGTGCAGATTTTGATGAACCAACTATCTTCAGAAAACGCAGATAGCCCATTGTGAAAAACAAGGAGTTCTATGAAGAATATTTTTACCATAGCAACCGCACTGACACTTCTCTTTAGCGTCTCTACTGCTTAAGAGAATTCTTAATAGATAGCTCTTAAAAAACCTCTCTTTAGACTCTTTTGTCAAGCGAACTGCTCGATAAATTAAAAAATAGAAAGACAAAAAAGAAATTACAGTGCAAAAACTAAATAACAAAGTTATGCAGTAGTGCTAAAAATATTAACCCCATCTCTAAAAACAAGCCTCCCAAATTTATCTTTGGTAATATCCCAGCCACAGAGCCTTTGATAAATATCTGTCTGAATAGTTCTTTTTGAAACATTAAACTCCTCAGCCAAAGATAAAACAGTCGGTCTCTCATCTTTACTCAGCATAGAGAGTATGGAGATAAGTCTAAAAAGAGCTTTATCGTATGATTTTTGTGCCATCGTGAAATCCTTTATTTTTATTTATGCTGCGCTAGTAAAGAGCGGCAGTGCTTGAGATATACTCACAAATAGTTCGATTGTGAGTACCAAGAGGGTGTATCTATACTCTTTGGTGAGGTGTGTTGCTTTTTTCATTTTCTTTCTCCTTGTAGGTGCGATATGGAATATATAAACTCTATTGTATGTAATAAAAGCGAAACTGTCAAGAGGGAATAATCTGTAATTTGGAAATGTATATGCTATAATTTCAGATATATAGAAATAAAGGAGAGGTCTTGGATAAAAATATTTTTCTAAGCAGACTAAAAGAGCTAAAACTTAACAAACAGGAGTTTTCAGAGCTCTCAAAGGTGCCATATTCAACTGTTACAAACTGGGGTGTTATGAGAGGGGATAAGCCTATGATAATCCCAAACTGGGTAGAACCATTTCTAAACTACTACGAAAAATCAAAAAAGCTAGAGTATGTCATGACTGAGATCTGCCAAAAGATAGAGAGTGTAAAAAAGTAGTTGCATCCTCTATAAAGCAACAACACTTCTAAAAAATCTCACCATCACGAACAACGCACCCACGCTTTCACTCCTCTTTTTTATACTTTCACAATGATAAAAAAAGGACAAAGCGTGACTCTTGAAAACTTGAAACTCTCTGCCTTTCTTGGCTTTGCACTTATGTTGCTTCACTTCTCCTCTTTAAAAAAAAGTGAGAAATCTTCATTATGGACGGTACTCTTTATCTTTATTGGCTCATTTGTGTTTGTAACCATGCTCTCTTATCTTTTTTCACTCTATGAAAATAGTGTCATGAAAGCAAACCGAGGAGCATTTTACGATGAGCGTCCACTTATCTGCGAAGCAGGAGCACTCCAAAAGAAGCACCACTATCTTGTCTCTAGAAAAGAGAGCTGGAGTGTTTACGAGGAGAAATATTTTAAAAAAGATGGCTTACTTTTAGAAATCATCAACTGTGAGGGTAACCAATGAACTATAAAAACAGAGAGTTCGTCTCAACAAAAGATTTGAAAAACAACTTAGAGAAGCACTTAGACTATATCTCACAAGACCCATTCAACCGTTTAGTGATAGTAAGAGGCGGCAAAAAAGAAGCCGTTATGATTCCTATCTCAGAGTATGAACATATTAAAAGCGTTGCAGACTACATGGAGGAGCAAGAGATAGCACAGATTATCCAAGAGCGTATAAACACTAAAGAAAAAGTCTCTCATGAAGAGATAATAAAAAAAAGAGCCAAAGAGGAACAAGCAGAGCTAGAACGATGGGAGAGAGGAGCTGAATTGGCCTCTAAAGACAAAGAGTACCAAAAACTCTCCAAGGATTAGGCTGTAAAAAACTCACTTGGATTGTAAAGGACGCCAATAAAAAGGGCATTGTTATGAAGATGGATATCTCCAACAACAGGTTTTTTAAAATTATTATATTGACAAATTTTGAGCTC
>MICC01000046.1 GCA_001829715.1 Sulfurimonas sp. RIFOXYB12_FULL_35_9 | reverse complement strand
GAGGCATTTCCGAGGAGATCATACAAGAGTTCAGGCTGGGCTATTCTCCAGAGGGGTGGGATACCATCGTTAATCTGTTTAGAAAGCATAAAGTCTCAAATAAAAATGCCGTCCAGTCCGGTCTGATTTTGGAAAGAAAACAAAAAGACGGGTTTTATGACCGGTTCAGAAACCGTATCATATTCCCGATTTTTGATATTAATATGCAGGTGGCAGGTTTCGGGGGCCGGGTCATGGATGACGGCATGCCCAAATACCTTAATTCACCGGAGACCCCGGTATATTTCAAAAGCCGGATTCTTTACGGACTTCATGCTGCTAAACAGTTTTGCAGACAGGAAGGTTTTGTCTATATTGTTGAAGGATATTTTGATTTTTTATCTCTTTATCAACACGGCATTAAAAACACTGTTGCAAGCCTTGGAACCGCATTGACATCGGATCATGTCAGAATACTTAAGGGGTATGCCGCAAGGATGGTGCTGGTCTTTGATTCCGATACTGCCGGCATCAGTGCTGCCAAGAGAAGCATTAAAATTTTTTTGCAAGAGGGTGTGGATATCAGAATACTGGTTCTTCCGGCCGGCAATGATCCGGATTCATACGTTGTACAGCATGGACGAGATTCATTTATTGAGCTTGCATCGAATGCACGAACCGTCATGCAATTTCTTTTGCAGGTTTCCATGGATACTCATGGGGCTTCTGTTGAAGGGCGGATAAAGGTTCTGGAGGATATGAAACAGCATTTGATTCTGATTCAAGACAGCGCCTTGAGGTCTTTATACGTCAAAGAACTTGCTGAAACCCTTCATATTGATGAGAAAGCGGTTTTGGAAAAGGTCAGGGAATATTACCTGGATAATTCCACCTCAACCCTGAATCACTGTAAAGAGAATGAAAATGACCTTGAATCTGATCGGAGAGAAGAACAGATCATTTCCATGATGCTCAACCATCCGGAAACCATCCCTTTAATAAAAACCAAAGAGGTTATAAAATATTTTTATTCTGAACGCTTAAAGCATCTGGCAACAAAAATATTAAGCGTTGATCCGGATCATAATGCTTTTATCACTTCAGTTATGACAAAGATGGACAATAATAGAGATCAGGAAATTTTAGCGTCCTATGCCATTCAGGATTCTTTTTCGGAAGAAGATATCCATGGGACTGCTCTATCCTTAATAAATAGAATCATCAGAGTGAGAATAAAACAGGAAAATACTTTAACCAATAAAATAATAAGTGCGGAAAAGGGCTGTGATTCTGAATTGATTGAACTGTTGAAAAAAAAACAGGAAGAAATTCAGCAATTACATCATCGATAAACACTTTAAGCCTTTAGGAGGCATTTTATGGCAGCGGAGACACATCAGTCTGGAGAGAATATGGCCATTAGTAATACAGTTATGGAGAAATTAATAAAAAAAGGAAAAAAAACAGGCTCTCTCTCTTATGCCGAAATTAACGATGCAATTACTGAAGATTTAAAATCACCAGATCAGATAGAAGATGTATTCATGCAATTTAAAGAGTTGGGTATAAAATTGATTGATAAAGAAAAAATGA
>MICC01000045.1:425-1226 GCA_001829715.1 Sulfurimonas sp. RIFOXYB12_FULL_35_9 | reverse complement strand
GCCCCTCCGCAAACAGTATACCATAGGAATACAAATTTGAGAATTTCAACAGCCTGCTAAAGATATTAGTACTGAATGGACTGCGATTGCAGGTTATGTAAAAGATTATTCTGAAGTTATAAAAAGAAACTGGGAGATTGATCAATTAATTAGAGATTCTGTGTTAAGTTGCTTAATAATATCAAAGGAAGAAGTTGAGAATTGTAATTTTTCGTCAGTAGAAAAACATTTTTCTCGTTTTTCAAAGAAAAGTGATGTTTTGATCAATAAGCATTCATCAATCGAGTTAATGTTTCATGGGTATGATAACAATGAAAGTGAACTTTATGAAATACCCGAAGTAATGAATTGGCTATCAGAAAGTATAAAAAAGGGAATCCCCTGGTTCTATTTTTTATCTTTAGATTTTAAAGCCTCAACATTGAAATTATTACTCTATTCATATTGTGGAATAGGTAAAAAGGAATTAATAGGTGATAGATATCTAGTTAGCTTTAATGGAGAAAAACTAAAAAGTTTTATAGATATTAACTTTACTAATATGAATATATTTATGCAAAAATATGGTTTAAGCATAGAACTTAACAAACAAATATCATCAAAAATACTAGAAGTATTAGAATCTGGTATGAAGGAAACTGATCCCTTTCCTAAGCCAAAGATAAATTAATATAAGAAATCTAACAACTGCTTCAACCTGACTTGCCCTTTGTCACGGTTTGTGCTGTGTTGTTTTGAGTTGAAGAAGCTTGGTTCTGGAAGCACAAACCGCGCCAATCCGCTGCGCGGAACGGGCGGCGC
>MICC01000045.1:0-280 GCA_001829715.1 Sulfurimonas sp. RIFOXYB12_FULL_35_9 | reverse complement strand
TTAATTCGCTCTTCAGTTATTCCTGAGTTGGTATGTTAAAAAAATTCGATACATTTCCTATGTCTCGAATTTATTGTAGTTTTTTTTATTTTTTTAGAATTAATTCACTTTTCAGTTATTCCTTAATTGGCACGTTAAAAGATTCGACACGTTTCCTATATCTCGATATTAAGTTTGCTTCTTAGCTTTATGAATATTTATATGAATATTTCAGTGATTTGAATATTGAATATTGTATAGAAAATAAAAATCAATTTTAAAATAATAGAATAATGAATAT
>MICC01000044.1:2364-8575 GCA_001829715.1 Sulfurimonas sp. RIFOXYB12_FULL_35_9 | reverse complement strand
AATTAAAATCCACATGCCGAACAAATCCACAAAGAAATCTGCCATATCAAGAATAGAAAATCATGCACAAGATATAAAGCTCTCAACTCTTCAAAACTTTGCGCACATTTTAGGCAAAAAATTGAGAGTGCAGCTCGTACAAAAAACACAACTTTAAAAAGAATTGGCTCTAGCTATATACATTTACTTTTTATTCAGATACACTTCTGCCAATAAAAGATGATTCGAATTACATCTTTAGTCTGCTTTACATTGATGACCTAGTTAACAGTATAATCCGCCTAAAAGAAAACTTCATATTAGATTTTAGACCACCTACAGCAATGAGGTGTATTCAAACACAAAGGTATTACAATGGCAGCATTAGTAAACGGAACTGTTAAATGGTTCAACGGCGAAAAAGGTTTCGGATTTATCGAACAAGAGAATGGCGGTAAGGACATATTTGTACACTTTCGTCAGATTAACAGTACAGGTTATGGTCGTGTATCATTAGACGAAGGTCAAAAAGTTACTTTCGAAATAGGCGAAGGCGATAAAGGCCCTCAAGCAGAAAACGTTACAGGTCTGTAATCTTTCTTAGAGCGGATTTATCCGCTCTAAATATTTCATATCCACTCCCACAAAAACTTCATTTATTCAACTTTTACAAAACAATCTAAAATTATTACAAAAATCAAACAACCTTGACAATACACTTCATCTCACATTATAATAGTTCAAAACCAAACTAAAGGATACGTCCATGTGTAAAGATGCTATTGTGTTTAATAATGAGCCTAAAGGTGTTACGCTTGAAGCGTGGATTCCGTACTATATTTGTACATGCGGAAAAAGCAAAGGGGGAGTATTTTGCGACGGAAATCATGAGGGAACCGGATGTTTACCTAAAAAAACGATTGTTGAAAAAACAAAACAGTATCATATCTGTTTATGCAAAAGCAGTAACAACTTCCCGTTTTGTGATGGAACTCATAGTTTTTACACGGATGAAGATGTAGGCAAGGGTGTTAAACTTTAACACCCTTGCATAAATCTACTCTACATCAAAATATTTTTGTTTGAGAACAGTAAATTTTTCTGCCTCTTTATTTCCATCAAGGTTCAGGTTTTTAAGAGCTTTTGGGTTTACTATATAGTATCCCAGCTGTACTTCGATTTTATCACCTTTTTGGAGTGCATCGCTATAGCTTATGCTCTTTTTCTCTTTTGCTTTAAGCATCGTGTCTTGAACTACTTTTGTCGCTAACCACGGCATAGAAGGTCCCTCATCGTTACCGATTGCTTTAACAAAAGTCTCTGTTTTTAACGGTATTGCTTTGCCGCCTCTAATGATATTTACTCTAAGTTCCGCGACTCTTAGCGGATGAAGCATAAAGTTGTGAGGAGCTTTATTTTCTACACTTACTTCAAAACCGTTACCGATTTTTTTGAAATTCAACTCTACATACTGAGTTAACATTTCAGGATGTTTTCTTGCACCTGCAAAACCGTGAAATGCATGTTTTTGGCTATGTCTGATAGTAGTAGCACTTCCTTCAACTTTTGGCATGTGACACGTTATACAGTTCTCTTTCTTATCTTTAGCACCCTCTTTGCCTGTTTCACAAAGCATAAATTCATGTGAATTTTCTCTATGAGAGTGACATCCCATACATACTTGAGCAGTATAAAACTTCTCGTTTGAGTAGTCTATGTCATGATACGGTGAGCCGACGGTAGTTTTGTTCATACCAAACCATGAACTCTCCTGTTTATAAGCTACTTTTTCACTCTCTCTGCCTGCTTCTGCCGAGTATAATGTTTTAGCATCTTTTGCATACACATTTTTATTTTTGCTTTTATGCTCTTCTACATCTTTGATAGTATGGCATGTCGTACATGTAATACCCTCTTTAACCTCTTCCTCAGCTTTTGCGTTTGGTGCATGGCACTCCGCACAGTTATAATCGCCTTTTGCCTTTGAGGGGTGTTTATCCCAAACTGCTTTATGAATCTCATCGTCGTAAAATGATGAATTTTTATGCATTGAACCTTTAAATTCTTCAACGATTGTAGGATGACACTTTACACATGTCTCCATCTCTGATTTGGCAACAATCAGTGATGATAATGCTACTGCCAACAATAGTATTTTTTTCATATTAACTATCCTTTTAATTATTATAAGTTAAAATTTTAACATACATTAAAATCGTGCGCTTGATTTATATCAACAACAATTCGTGCTAAAATACAAAATAAATTAACAAGGTTAAAATAATGCTCATTCCATCAAATTTATTAGACGGCAAAAAAATACTTCTTGGAGTAACAGGATCTATCGCCATCTATAAATCTCTAGATCTTATAAGACTCTTTACAAAAGCCGGTGCAGAGGTAAAGGTCGTAATGAGCGAAGCCGCAAAAAAGTTTATAGCTCCTCTGACTTTTGAGACTCTCTCAGGCAAGCAAGTTCTTGATGACACAAATGAATCGTGGGTAACAGACCATAATCATATAAAAACGGGCGAATGGGCGGATCTTTTTGTTATAGCTCCTACGACTGCAAACACTATCGCAAAACTCTCAAACGGTATTGCCGACAATATATTATTGCAGACGGCACTTGCTTATCCACGCCTAAAAGTGATTGCGCCGTCGGCAAATACAAATATGCTGGAAAATCCTTTCATAAAAGCAAATCTCAAAATGTTAGCTCTTGCAAACTATGCGATAATCGATACGCAGACAAAAGAGCTTGCATGCAAGAGTGTGGGAAACGGCGCTATGGCAGAGCCGTTAGAGATATTTTGGCACTGTGCAAAAGCTCTTTTAGCGGATGATTTTTGGAGAGATCGAAGAGTTATAGTTACAGGCGGAGGAACTGTTGAGAAGATAGATGAAGTTCGCTTTATCTCAAACTTCTCAAGCGGAAAGATGGCATCTGCATTAGCTACAGCACTCTACTGCAAAGGTGCAGACATAAATCTTATCTCTACAAAATTTGATAAAGATCTCCCTCTTGATTTATACACCATAGACGTGCAAAGCTCTGGCGAGATGTTTGAGTATCTGGGCGACTCCATACGCATTGCCAAAAAAGGAAAGCTCTCAAAAGCGACTCTTATGAGAGATGAGCCTATACATTTGATTCAAAAGAAACCATACCTTTTTATGGCCTCAGCCGTAAGCGACTATGTTGCGGCATATCCACAAGAGGGCAAACTAAAAAAAGAGTCGCTTGGAAGTGAGTGGGATCTTAAACTTAAACAAAATATAGATATTCTAAGCTCAATCGACAAAGAGGGTATTACGACTATCGGCTTTAAGGCTGAAATGGATGAAAAAAATGCTCATGAAAATGCTGCAAAAATGCTAAATGGCAAAGGAGTCGATGCGGTATGTCTCAATATCTTAAAAGACTCCACGAGCTTTGGAAGCGATACAAACAGAGTTGATTTTATAACTTCCCAAAAAGTAGAGTCTATCGCAACGGCAGATAAACTTAGCGTTGCATTTGAGATTTTGGAATATGCGAAGAAGATATAACGTTGCAATTGAAAAAAAAGATACAATTGCGAATAAAAAACAGATAGACTTTTTTGAAGCATACTAAACGATTTTTGGACATAAATTTATGAATAAAGCAAGACATATAGCAATTATCATGGACGGCAACGGTCGCTGGGCTGAGCTTAAAGGCAAAAAAAGAGCTGATGGACATGAAGCAGGTGCAAAAATTGTAAGAGAAATTACCGAATTTTGCTCAAAAAATGATGATATTGAGAGCTTGACACTATATGCATTTTCAACTGAGAACTGGAAAAGACCACGTTTGGAAGTTGAATATCTTATGAAACTTTTAAAAAAATATTTAGAGACTGAACTGGAAAACTATCTGCAAAACAATATCAGATTTGAGGCAATAGGCGACATACGCGCTTTTTCAAAATCTCTGCAGCAAACAATCAAAAATACTCAAGAAAAAACCGCTCACTGCGACGGCTTGGTTCAATCTTTGGCACTCAACTACGGTGCACAGGATGAGATACTCAGAGCG
The DNA here is from genome assembly GCA_001829715.1 of Sulfurimonas sp. RIFOXYB12_FULL_35_9. Taxonomy (GTDB): domain Bacteria; phylum Campylobacterota; class Campylobacteria; order Campylobacterales; family Sulfurimonadaceae; genus Sulfurimonas. The sequence continues at coordinate 4,533 of MICC01000044.1, read as the reverse complement.
GTAAACAGAATAAAAAATCATGAAAACGACATAACCGAAGCCATGCTCAAAAATGCGCTTGACTGCAAACATGATGTAGATCTCATTATCCGCACAGGCGGAGACCATAGGCTCTCCAACTTTTTACTCTGGCAGGCTGCTTATGCAGAACTCTTTTTTACCGATACGCTATGGCCTGATTTTACGACAAACGAACTGGAAAAAATCATAAAAGATTTTACAAAAATTGAGAGAAGATTCGGGGGCTTAAAATAGTGGAACTTACACTCGCTTTTATCTTAGGAACACTTATCGGTTCATTTTTAAATGTGGTTATCTTGCGTCTTCCAAAAGATGAGAGTGTAATTTTTGTCTCTTCGCATTGTCCTACATGTAACACTCCGCTAAAGCCTTGGCACAACATACCTATTTTTTCTTGGATATTTTTAAAAGGAAAATGCTCTTTTTGCAACACTAAAATTTCACTGCAATATCCGCTTATCGAGCTTATTTCAGGTTTGATTTTTTTAGCCCTGTGTGCTAAATTTTCTCTTAGTTTTGCGTCTCTTTTGATTGGATTTAGTTTTTTAACTCTCTTAGCGCTTTCTATGATAGATTTTAAGTACAAAATGATTCCGGACTCTCTAAATCTTCTAGCTTTGGTTTTTGCTATTTTTGGAGCATGGAGTCTTGGCGGAGTTTTATTAAACTTTCAAAATGCCCTCCTCTTTGCAGGCGGATTTACACTGCTTAGATTTGCACTATCTTACATGATGACATCATCGGCTCACAGACATGCAAAAAAAACAGTAACGTCTTGGAGCAAAAACTATCATACCTACCCTTTCATTGAAGCTATGGGAGAAGGTGACATAATGGTGGCTGCGACTATGGGAGCGCTTCTTGGTATAAAACTTACTCTTGTTGCCATATTTTTATCGGCTCTTTTGGCACTGCCTGTTACACTTCTCATGATGAATAGATCAAAAGAGGATCAGAGAGTTCCTTTTGTGCCGTTTTTGGCACTGGCTACATTTATAGTTTACATATTTGACAGCCCTATTTTAAGCTATATTGAGGCGAACTACTAATGAATGTATTGCAAAATTACATAAAAAAGTCTTTATCAATTCTTTTTCTATCTATATTTTTACCGCTTTTTTCCATCGCATCCATAGTTTTTTTAATAAAAATGGCTACATACACGGCGGTAATTCAACTCTCTTTATTTGAGATGAGCAAACTTTTTTTCTTTATGCTGCCGGAACTCCTTTTCTATACGCTTCCTATCTCGTTTTTTGTAGCTGCTACGCTTACGCTCTTTAAACTTTCAAACGATAATGAAATAGTTGTAATATTTGCTCTGGGAATCAAACCTAAGTTTATTTTAAAAACACTCTTTGTGCCTGCTCTGATACTCTCTTCTATACTTTTTTTCAATTTTTTCGTACTCTTTCCACATGCAAAGATACTCTCAAACAATTTCCTATCATACAAAAAAAGTGAGGCGAAATTTAACCTCTCTGCATCTGAATTTGGACATAAGTTTGGCGAATGGCTTCTCTACATAGGAAAAGACAATCAAAACGGAACATACTCAGATGTTATTTTATTTAATAAAAAGCTAAATGAAGAGGTTTTAGTAGGAGCAAAACAGGCCCAAATTATCAATGATTCCGGTGTTTTAAGACTTAAACTCACATCCGGAGAGGGTTATAGCTACTCAAAAGAGAAATTTACACAAATTGATTTTAAAACTATGTTTATAAACGACACAATGAAAACAGATTTGGATGAGTATCAAACGCCTCTAGAGTATTGGTTTCCAAATAAAGCATCTTCTAAGATAGAGAAAAAACTTATTACAAATATTCTGCTAAGCCTCTTTCCGCTGCTTAGTCTCTTTGCGATAGCAAGCATAGGTATCGTACATGTAAGACATCAAAAAGGAAAAGTTTATCTCTTTTTATTTGCATCAATCATTACATACTACGCTCTGGCTATGTCTCTTCAGCTTGTTCTCTCTTTTTATGCCATTGCATTTTTAGTTGTTGGATGGCTGGGATCTACATATACAATTTACAAAAAAAATATTGTTGCCAAGTTTTAGATGAGATGTGCCATAACGCTTGCCTATGACGGCACACATTTTTTAGGCTCTCAAACACAGCAGAGTTCGCCAAATACTAT
>MICC01000044.1:0-2335 GCA_001829715.1 Sulfurimonas sp. RIFOXYB12_FULL_35_9 | reverse complement strand
AGAGGAGTACATGCAAGCGGACAAGTCTGCCATGTAGATCTGCCTGAGTTTTGGAGTGATTTAAAAAAGCTTAAAAAAGCTCTTAACGATAGGCTTCCGACATCCATACATATAAAAGATATAAGAGCCGCAGATGACGATTTTCACGCAAGATACAGCGCAAAAAAAAGAGTTTACAGATATATCATAAAAGAGGGAGAAGATAACCCGTTTGAGGTCAATTTCGTAACTTTTTTAGACAGTGTGGATTTTGAAAAAATAGAGCAAAATATAAAGCTTTTTAAAGGTGAATTTGATTTTAAAGAGTTTATGAAAAGCGGAAGTGATATAAAAACTACAAATAGAGTTATTTACAAAACATTTGCATATAGATATAAAGGCTTTATTATCTTAAACTTTGAAGCAAACGGTTTTCTAAGAAGTCAAATCCGGCTTATGGTAGGTGCTCTTTTAACGCTTGATGCTTCTAATATAGAAGAGCAACTCTCATGTAAAAAAAGATATAAAATTAAACCTGCTCCGAGCAACGGTCTTTATCTGGCTAAAATCAAATATTGATAAGTTAATTATAGTATAATTCCAATAAATTTTTTAGGACTCAATTTGCAAGCATTTGGAAAATTCTCGACAAGTCTCGATATGGAATATCTCACAGAGCAGTATATATATATACAAGAGAGCGATGAGATAATAGATATACCACAATTAGAAAAAATGCTCGATAATAAACGTAAAACCGTTATTGGAACAATTTTCTTATATAACCCAACTATCGCTCCCATAGGATACAACTGCAATACAAAACTTGCATCACAAGGGTATGAGTTTAACGGAAAATATTGTGAACTCAGTTTTGACAACTACTGCAATCTATTTGCCTCAGCCATCAAAGACGGGTACAGAGGCAAACTCATAGAAGTGAAATACCTTTTTGGATTAAATAGACCCGATATTGAGCCGACTACCGTGCTCGAAGCGTTTGATGCAGATCTAGATAAATATACAAGCAATCAACTCACAAGATATGACAAACAACTTAATTACCATGACTATCTCAATATTCGTCTAAGCGGTAAGTTTGTCTTTTTTGCTTCAGGAAACAGATTTGACAAGCATCATAAAAATATCATTGCATATGCAAGAAATCTTGCTGCACAAGCTAAAAAGCTAGGCAAAGAGATAGCATTTATGTACGACAACAATTACGATGCCACAGAGAGTCAAGAGCTGGCACAATTTCTTCCGCCTCTTGCAACAGGAAAGTTTAGAGATGTTAGAACAAATTCTTTTAAAAAAGCTTTCTCAACTTATCCTCCGTCAATTTTAAAAACAAATTAATTTTGTGCTAAAAAGGTATATGCAAATATTTTTTACATACTAAAAAATGAAAAAAAACAGTAATGATTTTACTATAAAAAGAATATTATGCAGGTGATTTATTTTTAGTTTTTTTTAAATTTTAAACTGTAAAATAGCGCTTTCATTAAGTATATAGTCGCATATACCAATCCATAGAACAGAGTTGCCACAGCTAATTTATTTGTTATAATAGGGAAATTATGTTTCAAAAATTAAAAGTTAAAAATCTTATATCAAATAAACTATCCTTATAATATGTTATTATCAAAATTAAAAATTCATCTAAAAACGATTATCGGCACTCCGTCTATTGATTTTGTATGGAGTGATGAGCATAATGAAAAATTCTTTTCATACCTAAATGATCATCTTGAATCTATGACAATTCAAGATAAAGAGATTCAGCTAACGATAAAACAATCTCTTAGAGAACACTTTGAATCCGTAGGCTATATTCTTTTTAAGATGTCGCAAACACAACTCCGCATGAAAATCTTTCCATACAAGATAGAGCCTAAAGATAGTATAAACCTGCAAGCAATAATTGATATCATAGATGAAAACGGAGATTTTGTTCAATATGATTATAACGGCAAAGAAGATCTGATTTGTCTGCAAAATGAGCTTACACATCAACTTACACATTTTATTTATAAAATCACAAATGAAGAGATAAATAAAAAAGAGCTGCTTAAATATGCAGTCAGAAAAGCGTTTGAGTTAAAACCAAGTGATATAGTAATTACAAAAAATAATCAAATATTTATAAAATACTGTGATATTGCCCCTCGTGAAATACCAGATAGCGAAAAAGAGACAATAGCAAATCGATATAACGGACTTGATGAAGACAAACTAAAATCATTTTATAAAAATTTCTTCTTAAGAGATGAAAATAAAAATTTCTTTTATGATATTGCGGTTGAGTTTGTAGACGTATATATTCTTGAGAAAAAAATAGATAACTTTACTTATG
>MICC01000043.1 GCA_001829715.1 Sulfurimonas sp. RIFOXYB12_FULL_35_9 | reverse complement strand
AAAACAACTCAATATTTAAAAATTTACTAAAAGTCAATAAGTTGCTCTATAGTAAATTTTTAAATATTGAGTTGTTTTTTTATGAGATGATAAAAGGAGAAAAAAAGATTTTTGTGCATGGCAGCATTGCCACGCACAAGATAGTGTTAGATGTGGTAGTTAGGTGCTTCTTGTGTGATGATAACATCGTGCACATGACTCTCTTTAAGTCCGGCACTTGTTATCTCAACAAACTCAGCTCTTTCCCAAAATGTCGGAATATCTTTGCTTCCGCAGTAACCCATTGATGAACGAAGTCCGCCCATCATTTGATGAACTATCCCTGCTATGCTTCCACGAAACGGAACTCGTCCTTCAATTCCCTCAGGCACGAGTTTATCTGCTGCCGTTCCTTCTTGGAAATATCTATCGTTTGAACCTTTTTGCATTGCACCGATACTTCCCATTCCGCGGTATGATTTGTATTGGCGACCTTGAAACATGATAGTCTCACCCGGAGACTCTTCCGTTCCTGCTAAAAGTGAACCTGCCATGATGCATGAAGCACCGACTGCTAAAGCTTTTGCGATATCGCCTGAGTATTTAATCCCTCCATCAGCTATAACAGGAACGCCATGTTTGCGTGCAGCATCGGCACATTCGGCAATAGCAGAGATTTGAGGAACACCGACACCGGCAATAATACGGGTAGTACATATTGATCCTGGTCCGATTCCTACTTTTACACCATCCGCCCCAGCTTCAATTAGCGCTTCAACCGCTTCGGCAGTTGCTATATTTCCGGCAATTATATCTACCGTTAAAGTTTTTTTAATCTCTCTAACAGTATCAAGAATACCTTTTGAGTGTCCATGTGCAGAGTCTAAAACTAAAACATCACATCCTGCATTTACTAAAGCTCTTGCACGGTCAAGTTGTCCGACACCGATAGCAGCACCAACGATAAGTCTGCCAAAAGCATCCTTGTTTGAGTTTGGATACTCGATGCGTTTTTTGATATCTTTTATAGTAACAAGACCTTTTAAGTAGCCCTCATCATCAATGATAGGGAGTTTTTCTATCTTGTTTTGGTGCATAATGTCAGCTGCATCGTCTAAAGAGATGCCTTTTTTTGCAGTAATAAGAGGCATTTTGGTCATTACTTCATCTGCACGTTTACTCATATCTTTTTGAAATCTCATGTCACGATTTGTAAGAATTCCTAAGAGCTTGTTGTGGGCATCAATAACGGGAACACCTGAAATTTTAAACTCATTCATAAGCTCACTTGCATCAGCTAAAGTTGCATCCGGAAGAACATAAATCGGGTCTATAATTACACCGCTCTCACTCTTTTTAACTTTTTTAACTTGTTTGCATTGAGCTTCTATATCCATGTTTTTATGAATAATTCCAATTCCGCCAAGTCTTGCCATAGCAATAGCGGCACGATATTCGGTTACAGTGTCCATAGCAGCTGAGACCATAGGAATTTTAAGGGAAATATTGCGAGTTAATTTACTCTCTAAAGAGACCTCTTTTGGCAATACTTCAGAGTATTGAGGTACAAGCAGCACATCTTCAAATGTCAGGGCGCGTTTACGAATTTTCATGATAGTCCTTTTATAGGGTAAAAGTTTTTATGTTTCAATAAAATTCTCGGGATTGTAACTTTTTTGTGGTTAAAAAGAGGTAAAGTGGGTTTTAGTATCAATGTTTATGAAGTTAAAAATAACAATTTACATCCGCTACTTTTTAGCATTAAGCTCAGATAGCAGTTCAAGTTGGAGTTCCTGTATTTGCACAAGGCGGTTCCACTGGTTTGAAAGAAGGTGATCTACTTTTTCATGCAGGTGTCTAATTTCTAGTTCAGCTTTGAGGTTTATTTGATAATCATGCTGTGATCTAATACGATCTTTTGCTTCCTGGCGGTTTTGACTCATCATTATAATCGGAGCCTGAATTGCTGCAAGGCACGAGAGAATAAGATTTAGAAATATAAAAGGATACGGATCCAATGGATGTGATATAAATACAAATGAATTTATTCCAATCCATATAAGGAGAAAAATAGCAAAGCTGATAAGAAATGCCCAACTACCGCCAAACGAGGCGATTTTATCTGCCATCCGTTCACCAAACGACCATTTATGCTCAAATTTTGATTCAACATCAAAAGAGAGAAGTTCATGTTCTTTAAGGCTGCGAACTACATCTTTTTCTAATGAAGACAGCTCACCGTTTTCAGACTCAAGCAAGGAGTGAAGATAGTTTTCTCTAAATTCAGCTAAATCTACTCTGCAGATAAAATTTTCAGCTGACCAGTTTGGGTAAGACTTCATTATTTCTGCCGCTATCTCTTTTCGTATTAATTCACCTGAAACAATATCTTTTGGAAGAAAAGATTTTTTACAAATGACACAAGTTTTTTTAAGAGAGTTCATGGATGTCATATATAACCTTTCTTAATTAATTTGTATTTATTTTTCCTATGGCACATGAGATAAAACTTTTGGCTTTTAGTCCGCTTTTTGCGAATGTTCCCAAATTTTCATCCTCCATCGGATAGCCTAAAGATCTCATCTTTTTGCGAAAATTCAGTTCTGCTTCTTTATCTTTTATCTCAAGAGTAACGACTCTTGGCTCCTGCGTTAAGTCAACATCTACTTCGCCAAACTCATCTTTTAGAGCCTCTTTTATAGTGTTTGCACATCCGCCGCATTTTACATTTAGCATTTTGAAACTTTTTTGCATATTTATGTCCTCTTGTTTTTTCTCAAAATTTAGCTTAAAAATTGAAAAATATGTTGAGTTGATTGTACCATTTTTGGATTTAAGTTTGTATATTATGTGTTGTAGATTATTATGGTTTAAGTGTGGCATTAAAAAGTGTTTGTTCATCGTATCCCGTTTGCAAAGCTAATTCACTAGATTTTTACCCATCTCCTTTGATATATATAACGCTTTATCGGCTCTGCCTATTAAACTATCTATAGTGTCTTTAGTTTCAATTTCAGCGACGCCAAAACTGGCAGTTTTATATCCAATTGTATCGAATTTATAAGATGATAATCCAATACGAAGTCTCTCAGCCATTTCCTTTGCTTTGATGTAAGATGTTTGTGGTAATAAAATTAGAAATTCTTCTCCACCCCATCTGCCGATACGGTCACTGGAACGAATGAGTATTTGAAAAATTTCAGATAGTTTTTTTAGTACTTCATCTCCTACTTGATGCCCATAATTATCATTAATTTGTTTGAAATCATCAACATCTACTATAATTACGGAGAAAGGTTTTTTGTATAGTTGTGATTCATTTATAAATAATTGAGTAAGTTCTTCAATGGTATAGCGATTAAATAAGCCTGTAAGTGCATCAATTTTTGCGAGTGTCTCAAATAATGCTTCATTTGTAATATTTTGTTGAATTGCTTGGTATCCAACTATGTAATCATTATTGAAAATTGGTTCAATATGAGCATCAATCCAATACGATTCTTTATTTTTAGTATGATTTTTTATGCGACCATGCCATGGTTTTCCTTGTCTAATCGTTGTCCATAAATCTTTATATATTTCATTTGAGGTATCAGGGTGTCGAAGAATGGTATGTTTTTTACCTAGTAAGTCTTTTTGTGTATATCCGGTCATTTTACAAAATGCAGGACTTACATATGTAATAACTCCATGAGTATCTGTGATAGAAGTCGATACATATTTTTCTATACTAGAAAGATATTGTTGAAAGCATATACTTGTAATCATTTTATAATTAACCTATTTTTTGTATGTTATATATAGTTTATTTTATTTATTGACTTGTTATGACAAGTTGCATAAAAAATTATATCTTAATAAACTTTACAACTTCTTATAACAAGTTGGTACATGATGAAAGATATACTTAACCTTTCCGAGGATTACATTGATGAAATGTACAAAGAAATTGGGAAAAACGTTAAGAAAATACGAACGGAAAAAGGGGTTAGTCAATTAAAATTAGCGCAAGCTATAGGACATAAATCTGTCTCAATTGTCTCGTTAGCAGAGATATGTCATAATAAACAACATTTCAATATTGAACATTTAGCTAAAATTGCTTATGTATTGGATGTTAATATTTGTGAATTTTTTCCAAAGAATTTTTACGATTGAGTTTCTATATATTAACTTAAATTTGATTTTTTCTTGCTTCCAAGATAGAGCTTGGAAGCATATATGGCAATTTACTTGCTATAATTTATCGCTCTCTCCAAACTAAGCGCTCCGTCAAACAGTGTCTGCTCTTCATAAGCGTTCGCGATTAGCTGAAGACCTATCGGCATTCCCTCAGAGCTTTTTGAAACAGGAACAGAGATGGCAGGAAGTCCTGCAAGGTTTACGCTGATAGTGTAAAGGTCGCTTAAGTACATCTCCATCGGAGTTGATAGCTCTCCAAACTTGTTTGCCGTAGTCGGTGCAACAGGCGAGAGTATAAGGTCGACATTTTCAAATATTTTAGAGTATTGGTCTTTGATAAGATGTCTTGTTTTTTGCGCTTTTACGTAGTATGCTTCATAGTATCCGCTTGAGAGAACAAAGTTCCCAAGTAAAATACGGCGTTTTACTTCATCGCCAAAACCTTGACTTCTTGTCTGGATAAATGTGTCGTTTAGGTCTTTTCCTACAACTCTGTTTCCATAGCGGATACCGTCATAGCGTGCTAAGTTTGTAGTAGCTTCCGCAGTGGCAGTTATGTAGTAAGCGGAGATATCATACTTAGCGTCCATTAACTCAGCTTCTACTATCTCATGTCCTGCATTTTTAAGAGCAGTTATCGCTAAAGCGTAGGCTTTTTTTACATCTTCGCTTGCATTTTCTATATGTTTTGGTAAAACAGCTATTTTGAGTTTGCGATCTGGGTTTAGTTTGTCACATACTTTGTCGTTTTTGTTTGCACATGTAGAGTCTTTTTCATCATGTCCGCTGATGATGTCATACAAAATCGCCGCATCTTCAACATTTTGCGTCATCGGTCCTATCTGGTCAAGTGATGAAGCGTAAGCTCCCAAACCGTAACGGCTAACACGCCCATAAGTAGGTTTCATTCCGACAATTCCGCAAAAAGAAGCAGGCTGGCGGATACTTCCGCCCGTGTCGCTTCCAAGAGCCGCAATAGCAAGCCCTGCCGCAACTGCCGCCGCACTTCCGCCTGAGCTTCCACCCGGAACGCAGTCTTTGTTGTGAGGATTTAGAGTTTTGCCGTAAAAGCTTGACTCAGTCGTGCTTCCCATAGCAAACTCATCCATATTTGTTCTGCCAAACGGGCTTAGCCCTGCATCTAACATCTTTTCTATAACGGTAGCATTGTAAGGAGCAATATAGCCTTGAAGTATGTTTGAGCCAGATGTAACAGACCAATCTTTTACCTGAATATTGTCTTTTATAGCTATAGGTACGCCTTCGCCAATATTGTGAACATCTATATAAGCGTTTAAATCTGCATTTGCTTTTATTTTCGCTTTTAACTCATTTTTAAAATTTTCTAGTTCTTCTTTACTTAATTTTAGCGCTTCTTTTAATGTAATCACTAGTTTTCCTATCTTCATAAATTATGCGTGTATTATAGCAAAATGTGTTTATTTTTTCTTTAGCGGGGCTTTGCAATACCAAATACAACTAACTATGTCTTGTTATACTTTTTTCATGATTTTCAAGAGCCTCCTCTGACAACTCTAATTTGATAGCCATTTAGCCATGCTTGCTTTTGTATCTTGATGTGACGAAACTTCACCATTTTGTGCACGGTTAATTCCATTTTTTATTTTCTCTACAACATAAAGGTGATACTGTATATCTTCATAAGTACAATTATCAGGAAGATTTTAAATTATCTTTTGTGCTTCTTGCTTTACTGTTGCCATAGTATTCTCTTTTTATTATAGCATACTTGTTTTTTCATAAGTTATACCGTTTATAATATGATGATAACTAGCTAAATCTACTCTCTATCTTGTAGGCATTTGTCAATCCAATGTTTTAATCATCTATCTTAACTATTTATATTCACTACAATTAAATATATTGCAAATTGAAAGATTTTAGTTAAAATTTAAAGAATATAATTTTTTGTGGTTAAGAAGAGGTAAAGTTGGTTTTTATGTTATGTTACCGTATTTTCTTCTTTTGCCCATTTATACTTTAAACTATGGATATAGACGATAAGAACAAAAAAGGTGGCAGATGTTATGCCTAAAACTAAAAGCAGCATTGTTTCTGATGGGTGTGTTTCTAGTAAAATCAACTTTCTTACTAAAACAACAAATGAAATTTCCAAAAAAGTTATCGCATAATCAAACCCATTTTTTATAAATAAAGTCTTTATAATCGCTAAAACAATTAAAGTGAAAAGACCATCTGTTAAAATCATTTTTATTGATTGAAAAT
>MICC01000042.1:28975-29415 GCA_001829715.1 Sulfurimonas sp. RIFOXYB12_FULL_35_9 | reverse complement strand
AATAATAAAGTGGTACCCAACTGAGTAGCGGATTTTTATTGAATCTCGACTATTTTCCAGTAGGTCCATGTTTCTTCTGTACATCATAAAGAACTCTTTTGAGCCGGTCAATTTCCTTTTTCATAACCAATGGATTGAGCTTCGCATGTTCTGCTCGTAGTTTTTCCTTTACCTCGAGTGAGATGTGCTCGCTCGCGAGTACTCGTTGATATGGTGTCTTTGCAACTTTTTCATATCTCTTTTTCCATTTGCCATTTACTTCAACCTTATCAATTAGTCGTCGCGAGGCAACAAAATGATTAAGGTACGGACAAAGGACATCATAGATATCATTGAGCGCGTCTACCGCCTCAATGCAGTCTAGGCGCATGTACCCGATCCACCTGCGCATAATATGCCCGTTGCGTTCTTCCACATGCATATTGTCATTTGAGTGGCTT
>MICC01000042.1:0-28953 GCA_001829715.1 Sulfurimonas sp. RIFOXYB12_FULL_35_9 | reverse complement strand
TATTCCTTGCATCTGCTCATCCTTTGAGCGGTCATTTTTATACATTAAACAAAGAGTTGTATAGCCATTTCACGAAGTTCTATGATTTGTTCTTTCTAAACCGTATCATCTTAAACCGCTCGCCTAAAAAATTCGGCATGATTAAGATTTTTATTTTTTCCAACTCTTGCTTATAAATTTTCTCATCCGCTCTCTCTTTTAGGATTTCTAGAAGTTCTAAGATTCCCATATCCACAAGGGCGACCATTTGTGCTTTTAGCTCTACAAACTCTACACCTGCTTCAAGAAATGCATCCTTTACATGTGCAAACGTTACATCGTAAGTTATGTCTGATTTTGCAAAGAGCTCATCTCTTTTGATGTTTTCATCGAAGAATGGCGTTACCTCATGTTTTGAGTAGACTCTTAGTGAAAAGTCTGGGCGTGCATGCATCTCTCCGTAGTCAAAACTCATAAACTCAAATTTTTTACATGACAATGCCATCTCTTGTGCAAATGCTTCATATCCAAGAGCTATTTCGCCTCTGTCTTTGTGATATTTTTTTGCTTTTTGCTCTACCCAGTCATCATCGACATCAAATATAACTTCATGTCCATCCACTCTGGCACTTTTACCTTTGTAGTAAAGTTCGCATGGAAATGCATCAAAAATTTCATTTGCTATAAAAAAAGCATTTTTGCACTTCAATTCACTCAAAGATTTATAGTGTGCAAGTTTTACGACATCGCCAAAACTCTCCTCAAAATATGATTTTTGAAACTCTTGCAGTGAGTCAAATCTCTCGATAACTACAAACTTTAAAGTGGTTATCAGTGTCGGTCTTAAAGTATGGATAAATTCTATCACATCAGCTAAAAAATAGCCGTGGTGCGCACCTATTTCACATATAGTCGCATTATTAGACAAAAAGCCCTCATCAACCAAAGAGATAATATGTTTTGCAATAGTGCCGCCAAAAAATTTGCTTGTACTGACAGAGGTGTAAAAATCACCTCCTTTTCCAATATTTTTATAAGTTGCATAGTAGCCATTTTCGCCATAAAGCCAATCACCCATGTAGTCGCTAAATTTCATCTTTGTACATCTCATATAGGGTTAATAATTCAAGCTGTTTATCAATCTCATAAATTTCGACATCGCCTTTTTGAATCTCAAGAGAGTTTTGCAACAGCTCAACATCATATTCCGTTTTATATCCTGCTCTAAAGAGATCTTGCGTATCTGCTAAAAGTTTCTCATAAATATCTCTGTTTTCAACACTTAGCTGCTTTTTTTTCTCAAAATTATCTATATTTTGCATCACCTGCTCAAAGAGTGCGATTAACTCTCTTTTTCTATCTTCAACAACAAGTTTTGATTTTAAATAGTCGATTTTTGAAGACTCTACATCTTTAAAACTGTTTATATCAAGCGGCAAATTTGCTTTAAAACCAAAGCTGTAATACTCTTTTTCATTTGGACCGAACTGGTAAGAAGTATTGCTTTTATCCCAGCTGTATCCCGCTGTAGCATTAACCCTTGGGAGATACTTTGTAACGGTCAAATCTTTCGCATATCCGTTTTTAATAATTTCACTTTCTGACATGCCGAGTATAATATTTTGCTCTAAAAACTTCTCTTGAGTAATGAGTTTTAACGTCGGTACAGAAGTATTTTCATGGTTCATATCACTAATAGCATGAAACTTTGAGATAACTCTTTCTTTGTTTGTTTCTATATCATAAAGAGCTTGAATCAAAACATTTCTCTCAACTATTGCACTATCCAAAAAGCCGGAATCAAGCTGACCGTTAAGATAGCCCTCTTTTTTCTGTGCTAGATTTATCTCAGAATTTTCTATTTGAAGTTTTTGCTTGCTTATCTTCAAATCCATCTGTTTTATCTGCATCAAAAGAGAAATTGCATCTTTTATCAACTTCCTTTTTACCACATCAATAGAGTAATTTGAGTAAATCTTAGAAGCTTCTGCAAATTTGATGCCGTAGTAAATTCCGCCGCTTTGAAAAATGGGCTGATCCATTTTAATCGCAGCATTCTCTGAAGTTTGCTCATCACCGTATGGATTGCTTTTTGTATGGCTATAGTTTAAATTAAGAGGCGCTATCCATGAATCGCGAAGTTTTGAACTCTCGGCTTCATTTTTTTTAAAATCATAATCAAACTGCTCTTTTTTGTTTTTAGAGATATAGTCATCTAGTTTCTCATCACAAAAAAGTGTATTACTACAAAGAGCTAAGAGCGCGATTGAGAGCTTTAAAACCTTCATCTATCTCCTCTTTCGTAATTGTTAGAGCCGGTAGAAGTCTGAGCGTATCTCGCCCTGCTCTTAAAACTACCACACCCTCTTCTCTTGCATTTGAGATTATTTTTGCTAAAGTATCACTATCTTTAGCGCGCAATCCGCACATCATACCGATACCGACTTTTGAAGTAAAAACATCTCTATGCTCCATGTAGAATTTCTCAAGTTCACTATCAAAATAGTCTATGCTTTTTTGAAGTTCACCACTCTCGTACATCTCGTCTAAAATATCTACAACCTCACATGCAGCGGTTGTACTTAAAAAGTTTCCGCCAAATGTTGAACCGTGGTCTCCTGCACTAAAGACATCTTTTAGAGTTGTCATAACGACACCGATTGGAACTCCGCCGCCTAGCCCTTTTGCAAGAGTTACGACATCAGGTTCTATATCATAATAGTTTGAAGCTAAAAACTTTCCTGTTCTATAAACTCCGGTTTGCACCTCGTCGATAATAAGCAGGACATCTTTTGATTTTAAAAATTTTGCCAACTTTTGAACCGCTTCTCTATCTAGTGGCTGAACTCCGCCCTCACCTTGAACAAGTTCAATCATAACCGCACATGTATGATCATCTACCAAACTCTCAACATGGTTTATATCATCTGCATAAACAAACCCGTCCGGATAAGGTCCAAAATAGTTATGCATGTACGCCTGTCCCGTTGCTTTTACCGTTGTAATAGTTCTTCCGTGAAAAGAGTGCTGAAGTGTTATAACTTTATATCTTTTGAGTTCGCCCTCTTTTTCACCGAATTTTCTAGCAATCTTGATAGCTCCTTCATTTGCCTCTGCACCGCTGTTTCCGAAAAAACATTTCATATCGTAGCCGCTCGCTTCAACAATTTTCTGAGCTGCTTTTGCCTGAGGAGCGATGTAATAGAGGTTTGATGTGTGTGTTATATTTGATAGCTGCTTGCAAATCGCATCATTTACTCTTTTATTTGCATGACCGACACTGCAAACTGCAATTCCTGAAGCAAAATCAATATAATTTTTCCCATTTGCATCAACCAATCTCGCATTATTACCGCTTACAAACTCAACATCCGCTCTTGCATAAGTCGGTAAAACATATTTTTTATCTAGTTCTTTTATAGTGTTCATTTTCTTATTTCTACCTTATTTTCTTGAAATATTGCACTCTTTGCACTTAATGCATGCTTTGAAGTCGTTAAATTATTAACGCCTCTTGTGCCGCTGTATATTAAAACACAATCACGACGCAAATCATCATTATGCCTCACCTTAAGTTCAATGCTTCCGTTTATGGAAGTTACTTTTACAACTTCATCCTCAGCAAACCCCAAAGAGCTGTGCAGATAAACATGCTCTTCACGGTTAAATTGGGAATTCAGACTTTTTTGGCTTTTACATGTGATAAGGTACATTCCATTATCTTCATCTATTTTGGAGTTAAGTTCATCTAAAAAGAGAAATTCTCCATCATCAGTATCAAAACCGTTAATGTAGGGTATCTCTTCTCTATCTTCAACATACCAAGAGCCGTCCATTTTTTGCACTGCAAAGTTTTTAAAATGCTTGATATAAAACTCTTCACTCTCAAGCTCTATGCCAAACTCTCTGCACAAATAGGCACTCAAATCATACTCGCTGATTCCTGTTTTGCACTCTGCAACTTTAGGCATAAATGACATTTTATTGTGAGAGTAGGAAGTTCTGATATCATCCTTATACAAAAAACTTTTTGCAGGAATTACAAGATGAGCCGCCTCACTAGTCTCATTTTCATAAAGTCCAAAATATACAATATTTTCAACTCCGTTTATAGACTCCCTTACTCTCAGAGAATCGGGCATCTGAGAGAGCGGATTTGAACCTTGAATAAAAACTGTTTTAAAGTTGCTAAATTCAGTATTAACTTTAGATACTTTTTCGCTTTTTTTATTAAACGGTGAAACTATATTTGCCCTTGAAGAGCCAAGATAGCTCACGCCACATCCCTCTTTGCCAAATAGCCCGAGCATAGCGGCAAAAGCGTCAATTGCTCTCATAACATCTGCGCCGTCGCTATATTTTTGTATGCCTACTCCGCAAACAATAGCGACTTTTTTATCTTTTACCAATCTAAGAACATCTCCAAGCTGACCAATAGAGACATCCATCTGATCTAAAACTGCTTTGATTCTTATATTTTGCGTCAATTCATAATAATCTTCATACTCACTTGCATGCTTTTGCAAAAATTCTTCGTCACATCCATTTTCAATATGTAAAAAACGACTAAGCAACATCGCCAAAAATAGATCCGTATGCGGTTTTAGCTGAATATGAATATCCGCCGCCTTAGCTATTTTTGTACTTATGGGATCTATAACGATTATGATTTTATCTTTTACAAGCGGCAAAAGATGGCTTGAAGTCGTATGAGGATTTCTTCCCCAAAATATGACAACCTCAGATTTTGCGATTTCTGTAATGGGCATATTTTTGTTACTGCCTCTGCCCTCTTCTATCCCGACCTCTCCTGCTCCGTCACATAAACTTCCCTCACAAAGCGTAGCTCCATAAGAAGCAAAAAAATGGTCTGTCACCTCTTGCATCAGAGCAAAATTTCCGCTTCCGCGATAGTGTAAAACCTCACTCTTGGAGCTTGAGAGAATTATCTCTTTTAATTTTAAAAGCGCTTCTTCAAGAGTTATCTCTTTGCCTTTGTATCTCGGTTTTTGGATAGTTACATGTTTTTCATAATGATTTAAATGAGGACATAAGAAGCCATGCGTATAGCCGCTTTTTAAACCTTTGAGCATCCCGTCTTCAAAAATCACCTCGCATGCATCATAACAATCGAGCGGACATGCCGTAATATTACTCATCCTTTAGCTCAACTTTTACTAGTTTTGAAAAGAGCTTTGGCGACTCTATTATGATTTGAGCCATGTATTTAGATATATTTTTGCTATCAGCAATATTTAAAAGTCTTGAGATCTTATATGGACTCTTTTCGCCATCTATATAAAGAGTGCTTTTTTTAGCGTTTAACACATCCTGCTCATCCAGATAGATTGTAAGAAGTGCCTTAGAATCATCTGCAACTTTTGCCAAAGGAGTTGCAACACCGACGACTTGTCCTGCTTTTACGAGTATCTCATAAAGAATAAAATTCTGCGCAGTTAAATTTTTATCAGATATGTTTCTCTCAAGCTGTGCTTCTCTTAATTTAAGATTTGAAATCTCTATTTTTAAATTTTGAATCTCTTTTCTTGTACTTAGATATAAATTTTCACTGGTAATGAGGTCATAAAATTCTCTGTCCTTTTCAACTGACGACTTAACTTTAAGCGGTTCTATTTTTTTATAGTTTTCTCTTTTTTTACTAAGAGACTCCTCTAAATTTACCAAAACAGCTTCATTCATCTCTATAATACTTTTAATATAAACCAATTTTTCTTTTACGGATTTAAGATCTTTTTGATCTATTTCAGAATCTATTTTGATGTATGGTTTATCGGCAAGTCTTTTACCTATCAAGTTTTCATCCGCATAAACAACTAAGCCTGAAATATTTGAAGAAATCTCTCTCAATTCAAACGGTTCAACTTTTGCATAATAAACTTTTGCATAAGATATAGTAATTATAAAAAAAATAGATATAAAAATTTTCACTAGACACCTTTGTCAAGATAATACATAAATAATTATGGGTATTTTATCATTTCATTACTAATATTCAAGCATAATTCATCATATTTTCGGTACTATTGAGTGATATTAAGTTAGTACAATGCAAAGGGTTAAAATGTCTGTTTTAGATAATGTCGATGCTTCAACAAATCTGGCGAAAAATAATGAGGTACAACTTTTAGTATTTAGAGTAAGTGACAAGATAGACTCTGCTTTTTACGCTATTAATGTTTTTAAAACGAGAGAAGTTGTCGAATCAAAAAATCACCGCATGACTCAAATACCTTCATCACATCCGATGCTTGAAGGCACTATAGTTCTTAGAGGAATGCAGATTCCGATACTGAATCTTCCTTTATGGCTTGGAACAATACTCACTCAAGATGAGATTCAAAGATCAAATATTCTTGTTTGCGACTTTAACGGAATTGTTATTGGACTTAGAATCATGTCCGCTTATAGAGTTATAAAGAAAAACTGGAATGAGATGCATGCACCAAACAGTTACAGAGTCGGCGAAGATAATGTTGTTATCAATGACACAAGACTAGAAGACGGCAGTT
This sequence comes from Sulfurimonas sp. RIFOXYB12_FULL_35_9, assembly GCA_001829715.1. Taxonomy (GTDB): domain Bacteria; phylum Campylobacterota; class Campylobacteria; order Campylobacterales; family Sulfurimonadaceae; genus Sulfurimonas. Next base: position 22,444 of record MICC01000042.1, on the reverse strand, counting down.
TATGTCTAGTACTTGATTATGAAAAGCTATTAGCAGATGTAATCCCTCAAGCCATGGTTGACGTATTTGAATCTCCTGCAAATTTAAAAGATTTAAAAATGCCGAACAAACTAAAAAACGGAACGGTATTAATAGCCGAAGATTCTAAAACAGCACAAAGACATCTCAAACAGATTTTTGATAATGCCAATATTTCTATAAAAATCTTTGATAACGGAAAAGAACTTGTAGATTATGTACATGCATTAGGAGAAAAAGCTTCAATCGTACCTGCAATCATTACAGATATAGAGATGCCGGAGATGTCGGGCTTTACGGTTGTTAAACTACTAAAAAACAACTCTACAACTAAAGACATACCTATAATAGTAAACAGTTCTATGACAGGATCAAACAATAAAAGAGAAGCTGAAGTTTTAGGTGCAGATGGTTTTGTAGATAAAACAAAGAGTCAAAATATTATTCCGCTTATTATAGAGATAATGAACAGCAAGAAATAATATTTCTTATTCCCCATAAAAGGGGAAATAGCATTGTAATTACTTAAAGATTGAGATCATTACACCTGCTGCGACGGCTGAACCGATAACGCCGGCAACATTAGGACCCATAGCATGCATTAAAAGCATGTTATAACGATCATATTCCATACCTACTTTATTTGATACGCGCGCCGCCATCGGAACCGCAGAAACACCGGCAGAACCGATAAGCGGATTTACTTTGCTTCCAGGAAACATATTCATAATCTTAGCCATAATAACACCTGCTGCAGTTCCTGCAGAGAATGCAAGTATACCGAGTGCCAAAATGGCAAGCGTTTCTGCAATCAAAAATTGTTCAGAAGCAAGTTTTGAACCGACTGCCAGACCTAAAAAGATTGTTACAATGTTAATCAAAGCATTTTGCATAGTGTCAGATAGTCTATCTACAACCCCGCTCTCTTTTAAGAAATTACCAAACATAAACGCGCCGATAAGAGGTGTTGCGTCCGGAAGAACTAAAATAGCAAGAACTAAAACAAGAATAGGGAAAACCAACTTCTCGATGCGAGATACATGGCGCATAGTACTCATTTTTATTCTTCTCTCAGCATCCGTCGTAAGTGCTCTCATAATAGGAGGCTGAATGATTGGAACCATTGCCATATACGAATAAGATGCAACCGCTATCGCACCAAGAAGCTCAGGGGCTAACTGTGTGGCGATAAAAATAGATGTCGGTCCATCAGCTCCACCGATAATGGAGATTGCAGAAGCCTGTTTTAGAGTAAAATCAAATAACGGCGTATACTCAGCAAGAGCAACGGCACCTACTAGCGTTCCAAAGATACCAAACTGTGCTGCACCGCCAAGAAGAGCCGTTTTTGGGTTTGATAAAAGCGGGCCAAAATCAGTCATGGCACCTACACCCATAAATATTAAGATAGGAAAGAGCTGATTTGCTAATCCCATGCTGTATATAATGCCCAAAAATCCATCAGGACCAGCCATATTTGCAACAGGAATATTTGCTAAAAGTCCGCCAAATCCGATTGGAAGAAGCAACAACGGCTCAAAACCTTTTGCTATTGCAAGATAGAAGAGTAAAAATGTTATAAGAATCATAATTACTCTGCCCCATGATTTATGAAAATCACTCATCTTATTGCCATGTGAATCAAGTTCATCAGGGTTAGGATTTACAAGAGCACTAATACCGGTTGATTTTAAAAAATCACCCATTAATTCCATCATTGGCTTTGGCTGATATGTCTCAACATTTGCCGCTGCTCTATCAGCAGCGGCATTTCCTGCTTGAGCATCAGAAGCACATACACTGCTAAAACCAAGCAGCATGAGCAATGTAACTATTTTTATAATAAATGCTTTCATGCTCTTATCCTAGAACTGCTACGACTTGACCTTCAACTACTTTATCATTTGTAGCAACATTGATAGATTTAATAACTCCGCCTTTTGGTGCTACGATATCTATCTCCATTTTCATAGATTCTAAAATCAAGATAACATCACCCTCATTTACGCTTTGACCCGGATTTGCAACTATTTTCCATACGCTCCCAGGAAGAAGAGCTTTAATATCAAACTGATTTGCCGATGTCATTATATTTGACACAGGGGCTTTTGGTACAGAAACTTCCGTACTCTCTCCGTTTACTGCAATAACTTGAATATCTGCATTACCTTCTGCAACTTGAACACTAAACTTTTGACCGTCTACTACTACCGTATAATTTCCGCTTCCCATATTTAAACTCCCTTGTGATTTGTTTTCTTCTTCTTTTTTCATATTGGATATCTTACGAACATTTAACTCACCCTCGCCTTTTAGAAAAGCGATTCCTTTGTCATGGCAAGCCGCAGCTATAAAGATATTTTCTTCAGTTATCTCAATATTTTCTGCTTTTAACCTGTCTATCCATGTAGCCAAAGATTTACTCTCATCAGCATTTGCCAAATCGATAGCTTTCTCAGTTGTAGGCGCTAAACCTAACTTTTCAGAAGCTATTCTTACTACTTCAGGATCCGGTGCAACTGGAGTTTTACCGAAATATCCAAGAACCATTCTTCCATAACCAGGAGCGATTGCGTTCCAAGGACCTTGCATAACATTGTTAAGTGCTTGCTGGAAATAGAATTGTGAAACAGGTGTTACAGATGTTCCGTATCCGCCTTTTTCTACAACTTCAGTCATAGCTGCGATAACTTCCGGAAATCTATCCATAATACCGTTATCGCGCATCATTTGTGTATTTGCCGTAAGCGCACCGCCCGGCATTGGAGAGAATGGAATGATAGGAGAAACCATTGTTGCTTCAGGCGGCATAAAATAATCAGCCAAACAGTGTTGCAACTCTTTTTCATATGTGAGGATTTTATCTATCTCAAGTCCGCCAAGGTCATAATTCATTCCTTTTGTAGCATGAAGCATAGTCAAAATATCAGGTTGACTAGTTCCACCGCTTACAGGAGCAGCAGCCATATCAATACCATCAACGCCAGCTTCAAGAGCCGCCATATAAGCAGCAACCGAGACACCGGCCGTTTCATGAGTATGAAGTCTTAGGTGTGTTCCCTCAGGGATTAAACGTCTTGCCATCTGAATAGTTTCAAAAACTTTTTGAGGGTTTGATGTTCCGGAAGCATCTTTAAAACAAATACTGTTATACGGAATTCCACTGTCTAATATTTCACGAAGTGTTTTTTCATAAAATTCTACAGTATGAGCACCAAAACATCCAGGAGGAAGATCCATCATAGTAACTACAACTTCATGTTTAAGTCCGTGATGAACAATTCTCTCTGCAGAGTATTTTAGATTTTCAACATCATTTAGTGCGTCAAAATTTCTAATCGTAGTTGTTCCATGTTTTTTGAACATTTTTGCATGTAAATCTATAAGCTCTTTAGAACCCGTGTCTAACATAACTGTATTGACACCGCGAGCTAAGGTTTGAAGATTTGCGTCAGGTCCAACAATAGCACGAAATTTATCCATCATTTCAAAAGCATCTTCTCTTAGGTAGAAGTAAAGAGACTGAAATCTTGCACCGCCTGCAAATTCAAAGTGAGTAATCCCGGCTCTTTTTGCCGCTTCAACTGCAGGAAAGAAGTCGTTCATCAATACACGACCGCCAAAGACCGACTGAAAACCGTCTCTAAAGGTTGTATCCATTATGTCTATAAATTTTTTAGCCATTATTTTTGCCCTTCTCTATGATATTTAATTGCAGCTGTTATCGCGGCAACTACTTTTTTCTGATTATTTTCATTTTGAGTATTTCTTAATGCAGCATTTACATCCGGCTGAATTTCAGGGAAAAATTTATGAACAATTTTTGACATTACGTCCATAAAAAAAATCATAATTCCAAGAAATGCAAACACGGTTCCCATACCAAGCATCATAAACTTTATGCTCTCCACTACAAGGTTTGTTTCCATCCGTACACCTTTCTAACATGTTTCGCGAAACTTTACTACATTAATGTTTAAAAAGAGTTTTTGCCTCTTTTTGTAACACTTAAGAATTCCCAAGTTGTTACTTTTTGATTATATAATTCACAAAAAAAGAATCATAGGACTAATATGAGAAATGAAAATGTAGTAAAATTTGGACAAATCAATACAATAGAAGGCTACTCATATCTTGCTCTTGTTTTTATTGCGATGCCTTTGAAATATCTATTTGACGTACCTTTGGCGGTAAAAATAGTCGGAATGATTCACGGAATACTCTTTATAATATTTTGCTACTACCTCTTAATAGCATGGAGAGAGAGCAAATGGGCGTTTAAAGAAAATATCATATTTTTTATAGCTTCTCTTGTGCCATTTGGAACTTTTTTTACCAAAGCAAAAATTAAAACTTATGAATTAAAAAGTTTTAATTAGTTAAAATATTTTTTTTAATTATCATAGGAGAGTGTTTATGATTGCCGGAATGAATGAACAAGATTTTATGGCATATATTATATTTGGATTAGTACTTAATTTTGCTTTTTCTATATTTTTTGGGCTATACCTTAGTAAAAATATAGGGATGCAAGAGATGATTCAATCTAAAGGAGACAAAGAGCAGTCTCTACTTGTGAGCCTAAGTCTCTTTATCCCTTTCGCAAAAATGCTAATAACTCTCTACAGAGTTGCAATTTTGCAGATATTTTTTCTAAATAGAGGTTATACACATAAAGAGTTTTGGATATATATGACTACAAACCAGTTAAATAAAGTGGACTAAAGGGAAGATGGAAAACTTTAAAATGAGTGTTATACTTGCCATCTTGGGCAGTATTATTTTTTCGCTTGTCTTTATTTTACTAGCTTTTGTCGTGCCGACAGCAAATGAAGATGCAACACCTCAAAAAAAGTATCCTCAAGCGATTTCAAAATAGAACGCAGCACAGGTTTATAGAGATTTTTTAATCTCAATCAACTTTAGCGTTTCATATGCACAAAGCGGATTTAACCTTACTGCACCGATTTCTAGTGCCTTAACGCATAATCTTAAATAATCTAGATTGTTCTCTTGCATAATTGCCTCTAGCAGTTTTTGAGCATCTTTAATACGGAGATTTCGAGCAACACCTAGATTTTTATGTGCCAAATTTCTTATATCCGTATAATCCAAATCTCTTCCCTCTAGATTATCTCTTTTTAATTCGTGAATATGTTTGTAAAAAACTATTTTAGATTTTAAAATCTGAACAACATAATCTTTTACAAGCTCACCAACGGTATCTTCATCTAGATAGAGTTCGTAAACTGCCTCATTGATTTGATAGCGATAATTCGAAATTTCTAGATGCTCAAAATTTTTTTGAATAAAAACGCTACCCTCATCAAGCAATTTATCTATATTCCGGCGAAGTTCGGCATTTTTCTGCTCTCTTTTTTCTCTATAATCAATCATAAAGCTATGATACCACAGCTTTGTTTTTCTCTTATAATTTAAAGTTATAAACTAGCATTTAAAAGGTTATGAGTGCTACTAGAATACACTCACAACCATAAAGTTATTAGATAGCTTTTGTAATGATTCTATTTAGTCTTAGGATAAAGCCGGCAGTATCTTCTATCTCTTTGCCATCAAATAATTTTGCCTGATCTAAAAGTACATGTGCGGCATCGCTGATTAGATTTTGATCAACAGAATTTTTTAGTTTTATAATAAGCTCATGCTTTGGATTTATCTGCAAGATATATGCCGGAGCAGGAGCATCGCTATGTTGTCCCATCTGTCTCATTATCTGAGCCATCATAAAAGATGGATCTTCTTTGTCCTCTTTTAGTTTTACAGGAGAGTCAACCAAATCAAAAGTAACTTCAACAGATTTTACACTCTCTCCTAAAATATCTTTAAGCTCTTTCGTTAAGCCTTCAAATGCTTTTGTGCTCTCTTCATGAGCTTTTTTATCATCTTCATTCTCTTCAAACTTAGCATCTGCTACAGAAATAAGCTTATACTCTTTATACTCAGTTACCATTGGGAATATGATAGTATCAACCTCTTCATTAAGCACTAAAACATCAATACCGCGAGATTTAAAACGCTCTAAAGACGGCGAATTTTTAAGCATGGAGAGAGATGCTTTAGCGGTTATGTAGTAGATCTCTTTTTTAGCTTCATCTACATTTTTAACAAAATCTTCTATCATCACTTTTTCATCTGAATTAAGAGTATTAAACTTCATAAGCTCCATGATTTTTTCACGATTGCCGTAGTCGCTGTATAGTCCCTCTTTTAATACATTTCCAAACTGAGCAAAGAATGCATCGTACTTCTCTTTCTCATTTTTTGCCATTTTTGCAAGTTCTGAGAGTACCTTTTTAACTGAAGCATTTTTGATTTTTGCCATAACCGCATTTGATTGTAAAATTTCGCGAGAAACATTAAGCGGAAGATCTTTAGAATCAATAACACCGCGTAAAAATCTCATATATGTCGGCATTAGCTCTTTTTCATCATCTGTAATAAATACGCGGTTAATATAGAGCTTTATACCCGTTTGATAATCGACTCTGTAGAGATCCATAGGTGCTTTTGATGGAATATAAAATAGTGTCGTATACTCTATAGCACCTTCTGCTTTGTTGTGCATCCATGCAAGCGGCTCTTCAGAAGAGTGAGCGATTGAACTGTAAAAGTCTTTATACTCTTCATCTTTTATCTCACTTTTTGCAATTGTCCAAAGTGCATTTGCACGGTTAATCTGCACATTTTCAATCTCATTTCTTGATGGCTCTATCTCTTTGCCATCATCATCTTTTTTTGCAGGAATATAGTTCTCTTTATCCATAAAAATTGGGAAAGGTATATGGTTAGAGTATTTTTTTATGATATTTTCAACTCTGTAACTCTCTAAAAATTCACCCTCATCATCATTTAAGTGCATAACAATTTGAGTTCCGTGCCCTTCCATCAAAGCTTCTTCTAGCTCAAACTCTCCGTCACCTTTGCTTGTCCACAGATAAGCTTTCTCTTGGGCTGCTTTTTTCGTTGTCACTTCAACTTTGTGCGCAACCATAAAACATGAGTAAAAACCTACACCGAACTGACCGATAAGATTTGAATCTTTTTTCTGATCTCCTGTTAGATTTTCTAAAAACGCTTTTGTCCCTGATTTTGCGATAGTACCAAGGTTATTCATGAGGTCTTCCTCATTCATACCGATACCGCTGTCTCTGATAGTAAGCGTTTTCGCCTCTTTACTTGCAACTATATCAATGCGTGGCGAGAAGGTTACGCCTTTATAAGCATCATCTGTTAAAACCAGCATATTTAGCTTATCAAGTGCATCCGATGCGTTTGAAACCAACTCACGGATAAATATCTCTTTATTTGAGTAGAGCGAGTGTATCATTAGATTTAATATTTGATTTGCTTCTGTTTGAAACTGATGTTTTGCCATCGTTTGAATCCTTTAATTTAAAATTTCAAGGCAATGGTAGCAAAAAAAAGTTAATGAGTGCAAATCATATCAACTTGTATTAGTCTAATCAACTCAACTATATTTAGTCCAAGTTGAATTAATATTTTTTTGCTACAATCATACAATTATATTTTCAAGGAGAACGGTATGTCAGATAATTACATAGAGATGATTGAGCCGACCCCAAAGCTTTATTCAAAAAAGTGCAAAACTGTCTCTTTTTTATTGAAACTGTTTTTACAATACACTACCATTCTATCAAGCTTGGCTGCATGGTATATGTTTGACTACTTTATAGCATTGCTTACTCTGGTTCTCTCTTTTATTATAATGGGCATCATCCGTTCAAATCTAAGAAACAGCGTTATACCCATAACTCAAAGAGAGTATCACTATAATGACCAAGGCATAGCCGACTGGTACACGGCAAAAGAGTTATGCAACGAATCAAATCAGAGCTTAACAGAAACTCCATAAGCCATAATATGACTCTCATGCCCTAAATCCCTCTTTATCGCATCGGCGAAAACTTCCATTTTCTCAGTTTCACCGTGGATTAGGCAAAGATGTTTTATCCCCTCAATAGGTCGCATCCAGCCAATCAGTTCACTCTGATCTGCATGTGCCGAAAAACCGTTAATGGTATAAATTTTTGCTTTTACTGCTATATCTTCTCCATAAATTTTAATCATCTTATCGCCATCAACTATGCTTCGTCCTAATGTTCCCGGTACTTGATACCCGACAAAAACGATTGCATTTTTTTTATTCCAAAGTCTATGCTTTAAGTGATGCATAATACGTCCGCCGTTGCACATGCCGCTTCCGGCTATAATTATGCACTTCTCTTTTACTCTGTTTATAGACATGGATTGTTCTCTCGTTGTACTAGGTTCCAGCCATGCAAACGAGAACGGATCTTTACCGCTTCCTGTTGAGTATTCAAGCTCATCACTCAAATGTATTGGGTAGCGGTTATATAATTTTGTCGCTTTAATAGCAAGCGGACTATCAAGAAAAATACGGCATTTCGGCAACTCTCCATTGTCATGCATCCCATGAAGCAGCCATAATATCTCCTGAGTTCTCTCTAGTGCAAAAGATGGAATAAGAACACTACCGTTATGCTTAAGCGTTGAAGCAACCACCTCTTTAAACTCCGCAATACTCTCCTCCAGCGGCTTATGCTTGCGATCTCCATAGGTTGACTCTATAAATAGAGAGTCTGCCTCACCGATATTGTCCGGACCATCAATAATTAAGCGTTCAGGAGAACCCAAATCTCCGGAGAAGACGATTCGCTTATGTTGATTCTCTTCTTGATAGTCAATCATAACGAAAGCACTTCCCATAATATGACCGGCATTCCCAAAAGAGACTCTCACATGTTCTTTTAGCTTATGTTCCTCAAAATATTCAAGTGTGCACCATGTTTTTGCAAAAACCTCTTTTACATCTTCTTTAGTATAGAGAGGTTCGAGTATACTCTTCTCTTCACCGCGTCTACGAGCCTTTCTTCTTATTGTTTTATACTCTTCTTGAAGTATTGAAGCACTGTCAAGAAGCATTATTTTTGCAATATCCAACGTAGCATTTGTAGCTATTATCGTGCCGTTAAATCCATCTTTTACAAGTTTTGGCACTCTGCCGATGTGATCTAGATGCGCATGTGTCAAGATAAGATAGTTGACTTTTGAAGGGTCAAAGTCAAAAGGTCCATAGTTTCTATCTTCTCCTCCGTTGCCTTGGAACATACCGCAATCTATCAATATTTTTATGGAGCCTATTTTTAGTAAATGACATGAGCCTGTTACAGTTTGTGCTGCTCCGTATGATGTTACCGTTACCATTATTAAGTCCTTTATTTTAAAACTGCTAGATTATATTCAAATTTAACTCTTATGAAACTTATACTATAATGCAACATAATCAACAAGGGAAAACAGAATAATACATGGCACTAATAGACCTATTAAATATATCAAAACATTATGAAGCGCAAAAAATTTTAACAGATATAAATTTTCATGTAGACGAAGGTGAGAGAATCGTTATCATCGGGAAAAACGGAAGCGGAAAATCTACTCTGATGAAAATTGTAAACGGTACGCTCGACCAAGACGCCGGAGAAAGAATCACAAAGCAAAATCTAGAGATAAAAATGCTAGATCAAAAACCTAATTTTAAAGAGGGACAAAGCGTCAGAGAAGCAGTTGAAGCAGGTTTGGACGAACTAAACTCTGCAAAAAAAAGATATGACGAACTCTCACTTCTTTTATCTGAAGACTTTGAGAATAAGCTTCTTATCGATGAACATGAGAGGCTCTCTAGATACATAGAACACCATAATGCTTGGAATTTAGATGACAAAATAGAGAGAATTATCCAACATTTTGATCTCGTACAGTATGAAGACAAGCCAGTAGCACTCTTAAGCGGAGGAGAGCAAAGAAGAGTCGCCCTAGCCTCTTTGCTTCTTCAAAAACCGGATGTTTTGCTACTTGATGAGCCTACCAACCACCTTGATGTATATATGGTTGAATTTTTGGAAGAGCTGCTTTTAAAAGAGAAATTTACTCTTGTATTTATCTCACATGATAGATATTTCATAGACAGGGTAGCTACAAAAAGCGTTGAAGTAGAGGATTGTTCCATAAGAGAGTATAGCGGTGGGTACAGCAGCTATTTGACTCAAAAAGAGGAGTACATGCGAACTCTTGAGAAACAGCATGAAACTCTGCTCACCATTTTAAAACGTGAAAACGAGTGGTTTTCAAGAGGCGTAAAAGCTAGACTAAAAAGAAACGAAGGTCGCAAAGAACGGCTTATGTCTCTTAGAGAAGATGCCAAAACAAACCCTTCAAAAATCAGAAAAATGACTCTTGAACTGGAACGTGAAGCAAAGCATTTTAACCGTGATAAAAGCGTAAACAGACAAAAAATGCTTTTTGAAGTTGAAAATCTAGGTTTAACGCTCGGAGACAAGGAACTTCTAAAAAATTTCACTACCAGAATTCTTCAAAAAGATGTAATTGCCATCGTCGGACCAAACGGAAGCGGCAAATCAACACTTCTAAAAGCTCTTTTAGGTCGCATTGAACCTACAAGCGGAAGCATAAAACGCGGTGAGTTTAAAATCGGCTACTTTGATCAGCACCGAGAAATGCTTGATGATGAGAGAAACCTGATAGAAACATTCTGCCCGCATGGCGGCGACCGTGTAAGCGTCAGAGGTCGTGATATGCATGTTTTTGGATACTTAAAAAACTTTCTTTTTCCGCGAGAGTTTTTAGATAAGAAGATAGGCATACTCAGCGGCGGAGAAAAAAACCGTATTGCACTTGCTCTGCTCTTTACAAAAGATGTTGATATTCTTATACTCGATGAGCCTACAAATGATTTGGATATTCCGACTATCAATATTTTAGAAGAGCAGTTAACCAACTTCAGCGGAGCAGTAATTATAGTAAGCCATGATAGATATTTTGTCGATAAGATTGCGAAAAAACTCTTTATATTTAAAGAAAACAAAGAGATAGAAGAGAGCCATCAACTCTACTCCGAATATCTTGAACTTGAAAAAGAGTTGCAAGAACTCAACGACATGGAAAAAGAGAGTCAAAAAATAGAGTCAAAAGTAAGAGAGAGCAAGCCAAAAGATGTAAAACTTACTTTTAAAGAGAAAATCGCACTAGAAAAACTGCCGCTTGAGATAGAAGAACTTGAAGCCAAAATTGAAGAGAAAAATATATGCTTGGCAAACCCTACATGTTATGAGAAGATAGGCATTACACAATTGGCAAAAGAGTTGGAAGAACTTGAGACGTTGTATGAAGAAAAAGTTGAAGAGCTATTAACTATTCAACTAAAAGAGGAAGAGATAAACGGCTAACATACTCCACTGCACGACAGAGGATTTTGTTCAAGTTTGAGGCAAAATTTAGTTAAATTGAGGAGTTTACTGTAGTAAATGACGAAATTTCACTCAATTTTAACGAAAAAATTGAGCAAAAGCATCGTTGTGAAGCTATTTTTGAGCCTCTTTTAGAGTATCTGCGATTAAGAACGCCAACTCTAGTGCTTGATCCGCATTTAAGCGAGGATCACAATGCGTATGGTAGCGAGAGCTTAAATCCTCTTCTCTTACGATAAATGAACCACCGATACACTCGGTTACATTTTTACCCGTCATCTCTAAGTGAACCCCGCCTGCAAACGTACCCTCAGCTTTATGAACCTGAAAAAACTGCTTCATTTCTGTAAGAATAGCATCAACCGGACGAGTTTTAAAATTATTTGATGATTTGATTGTATTTCCATGCATAGGGTCACAGCTCCAAAGAACTTTTTTGCCCTCACGCTCAATCGCACGGATGAGCTTCGGCATACCCTCAGCAACTTTGTCCGCACCCATTCTTACGATGATATTTAAACGACCTGCTTCATTTTGTGGATTTAAAATATCACAAAGTCTTATCAAATCTTCAGGATCCATAGAAGGACCTGCTTTAAGACCGATAGGGTTCTTAATCCCTCTCATGTACTCGACATGCGCACCGTCTAACTGACGAGTTCTATCTCCGATCCATAACATGTGTGCAGAGGTATCATACCAGTCACCGGTTATAGAATCTCTTCTTGTAAACGCTTCTTCATACGGAAGAAGAAGTGCCTCATGTGAAGTATAAAAATCAGTCTCTTTTAGTGTTCTATGCGTTTTTGATGTAATTCCGCATGCTTCCATAAACTTTAAAGATTTGCCAATCTCCTCAGCTAAATCTTCATACTTTTTACTTATTTCACTCTGATGCGTAAAGTCCAAATTCCACTTATGAACCTCATGTAAATCAGCCAAACCGCCAGATGCAAATGCACGAAGCAAGTTTAGCGTCGCAGCAGATTGGTTGTAAGCTTTTATCATTCTTTGAGGATCGGGTATGCGTGATTCCGATGTAAAATCTACACCGTTTATAATGTCTCCGCGATAAGCATCGAGCGTTACTCCGCCAATAGTCTCAGTATCACTTGAACGAGGCTTTGCAAACTGACCGCCCAGACGACCCACTTTTACAACCGGAACCCCGCCTGCATAAGTCATAACTACTGCCATTTGAAGAACTGCTTTAAAGGTGTCACGAATATTATGAGCATGAAACTCGCTAAAACTCTCGGCACAATCTCCGCCTTGAAGTAAAAACGCCTTACCTTCAACAACATTAGCCAATTGACTCTTAAGCGAACGTGCTTCACCTGCAAAAACAAGCGGCGGATAATTTTTCAACTCAGCTAAAACTTTATCTAATTCATCTTTATTTTGATAAGTCGGCTGTTGCACAATCGCCTTTTGTCTCCAACTTGTCGGTTCCCAATTACTCATAATAAAACCCTCTTTTTGAAATATAATTTCTATCTATTTTTTTGTTATTCTACATAAAGATAGCTAAAATAGCACTGATTGGCAAGTTTAACCTAAATTAAAGAAATTCGCCTAAAAACGCCTTATTTTCTAAAAAATATAAAGTTTTATTTTAATATTTAGACTCTATTTTTTCTTCATCCTTAATAATTTGCACTTTTTTCTCATGAAGGGTATCTTCTTTTAAGGTATTTAAAAATTCTATAATATTTTTTTGATAAGCGATCGTGTCTTCATCATGTGAAAGAGTAACTAACTCATTTAATGAATCCAAATCTATTTTTTTAGCATATCTTGGTACTCTCTTTAACTCTCGTTGAATATTTAAGACAAGAGTGTCTATGCTAAATTCACTATTTTCTTTTACTTTGTTAACAAGCTCTTTTGTAGAGAGCATCAACAAGTTTGCTCTCTCTTCATCACCTTTGTAAATTTCCATACCGAACTTTTTAACAACTATATAATTCTCAACATTTACATCTTCATTTGCAGAAATAACAAGCGCAAATACTCTGGCACGAAACTCCAGTGAACTGTGGTGATGGACGAACAACTCACGAAATGCACTAAAAAAATGGTGTTTAATTCTAAAACTTAGTCGCATTTAAATTCCTCATACAGTCGAATGTGCTATTATATAAAAAATAAACTGAATATCCTTTAACTGGGGGATTTTCAACATTTAATTTTTGTAGTGTTCCTAAAGGTTTCTCTTTTTATAGAAACAAAACAATACCTAATCTTATATGGATTTATATAACGAAAAAGCTATTCTTTATGCTTGAAAATGTATAATACACAATATTTTTTACGGATTGCCAATTATGGAAAAAAACGATTTAAAAGCACTTATTGAAGAAATTTATGAAAACCTGCTAGAGCGCATTGATGCAGAAGAAAATGCGACAAAATCTCAGGTAGTCAACTATTTAAAAGATGCAATAGATGTTGTTTTAAATATTGATGATAAAGATATTGACTCCATAGAACATGCAAAAGCAGCCTTTAACAACTCATACAAAGAGCTTGTAAAACAGAGTTTGATCTCCTACAAAAACACCAATGATAAATTTGGAGAGCTGTCACAACTTAATGAGCAAGCACTTCAAAAATGCAACGATAAGCATATTGATCTAAAAGCTCTTACAACTAAGTTTGGTGAGATTCAGTCGCATATGACAGACGAAGTAAAAAAAGCAAATCAAATAATTTCAGAACTATCAGAAAAAGTTAAAACATTAGAAGAGACTACAAATCTGGATCCGCTTACAAAAGTCTTCAATAGAAGAGCTTTGATATCATATTTAGACGGCGTATGTGCAAATAAAACCACTCCTTTAATGCATGCAATTATGCTTGACATAGACAATTTTAAAACTATCAACGATACATACGGACACATCGCAGGCGATAAAATTTTAATCTTTATTTCAAATATACTTAGAAAAACAATTAAAGAAGGTGATAAAATCTTTAGATTCGGCGGAGAAGAGTTTACAGTCATACTAAATCGCAATGATGATGAAGAGAGCGAAGCTATTGCAAATAGAATTTTAAAACTTATTAGCTCTAACAGACTAGTCTATATGGGTGAAAATATTTTGGTTACCGCAAGTATAGGAATGACAAAGCTAATTCAAAATGACACGCCTGACACGCTTATATCAAGAGCAGACAAGGCACTATATGCTTCTAAACATAACGGCAAAAACATGGTATCTAAGGTAATGAGATAATGGGATTTAGCTACTTTGATATTGTTGTATCTCTTATCGTTCTTTTTTTAGGACTCAAAGGGATTATAAACGGATTTTTTAAAGAGTTGTTTGGCTTATTAGGAATTGTCGGCGGTATTTTTATAGCCTCTCGAGTAGGTGAGAGCGTAGGTCAACTTGTAAGTGGAACTATTTTTAAACTTCAAAGCAGCGCTGCCGTTAGCTTCACAGGTTTTTTAATTACGCTTATCCTCTTTTGGCTCTTTATGGTCGGAGTCGGCATAATATTTAAAAAATTAAGCTCAATTAGCGGACTGAGTGTTTTTGATAGAATTTTAGGCTTTATCTTTAGTGCTAGTAAATTTTTTCTTATTGCTGCCGTCATTGCATATGCAGCTTCAAATATGAAAGCTATGAAAACAAATATCGACTCGGTTATGAAAAACAGTGTTCTATTTCCGGTATTGGTTGAGACGGGAAGTGTAATTATGAAACTTGATCCTCTAGAGATCTCTGAAGACCTTAATAAGAGTATAAGTAAAAGTACAGAAATGATGCAAGGTAGCGCAACAGAAGCTTTGCAAAGTTCAACACTAAAAATTTTAGACGATACAAAGAAAAAGTTAGAAGATAGCATTGAACAAAATTTATCAAGTAGGGAGAATAAATAATGTCTGAAATTACGACCAATTTTAATGATAAAACAGTTGAATACAAACAATTACTTCATAATTTTAAAGAGTTGCTTAAAAAAAACAGTCTAAAGTTTACGATTCAAAGAGAAGTAATATTGGAAACTCTCTATAACTCTGACGAGCACCTAACACCGGAATCTCTTCATAATCTTATACAAGAGAAGTTTCCTGATTTAAAAACCGGAATAGCAACCGTATATAGAACACTCTCTCTTTTGGAAGAGTCTGACATGGTTACATCGCTCTCTTTCGGTGCACAGGGAAAGAAGTATGAACTCGGTGCTAAGCATCACCATGATCATTTCATCTGCACACAATGTGGAAGCATAACTGAGTTTGTAGATGAGCAGATAGAAGAGAGACAGCATAAAATTGCAAATGAACTAGGCTTCAAAATGCAAGATCACTCTATGCAGATTTATGGGATCTGTAAGAATTGCCAAAAAAAATAAAGGAAACAGTATTGGTTTTTGATAATAAATTTATACAACAAAGAATTGAAAAAGCGGAGCTTCTAAGACGAGAGGGTATTAATCCTTACGCTAACGATTCTAAAAGAAATACAACAATTGAAAAATTTTTAAATGTTAATTCAGACATTATAAACAAAGAAAACAAGAGAGATGAAAATCGCCACTATACGCTTAGCGGTCGCATAAAACTCTTTAGAGTTATGGGTAAGGCTAGTTTTATTCAGATTGAGGATGAGAGCGGACTCCTTCAGGTCTATGTCGCAAGAGACAATCTTAGAGAGAATTTTTATAATGAGACTTTCAAGAAAAATATAGAAACCGGTGATATAGTAGAAGTAAGCGGCTACCCTTTTGTAACCGGTCAAGGCGAGCTTTCACTTCATGCGGACGAACTAAGACTCTTAACAAAAGCCATATCTCCGCTGCCTGAGAAATTTCACGGCATAACAGATAAAGAGACAAGATACAGAAAAAGATACTTAGATCTTATCATGAATGCTGATGTTCGCAAAACATTCAAAATCCGCTCAAAAGTCATCTCTCTGACTCGCCGCTTCTTTGAAGACAAAGGCTTTTTAGAGGTTGAAACTCCTATGATGCATCCTATTGCAGGCGGTGCAAACGCTAAACCGTTTGTCACACATCATAATGCACTCGGCATCGACAGATATTTGAGAATTGCACCTGAACTTTATCTAAAAAGACTTATCGTCGGCGGTTTTGAAGCTGTTTTTGAGATAAACCGCAACTTTAGAAATGAAGGTATGGATGCTACGCACAACCCTGAATTCACTTCTATTGAGTTCTACTGGGCATATAAAACATACAAAGATTTGATTGAGATTACAAAAGAGTATTTCAGATATCTGTTTGATCACTTAAATCTGCCTACCAATCTTCCTTATGGCGATTTAGAGGTTGATTTTAGCAAATTTAGCGAAATACCACTTATAGAGTCTCTTTACACTATCGGCGGAGTTCCGCAAGAGATAGTAAATGACAAAAAGAAGATAGTAGAGTTTTTAAAAAGCCGTAATATTCAAGTTAAAAATGGACTAAATTTAGGTCAACTTCAAGGCGAACTTTTCGATGAATTTGTTGAAGAAAAACTAATAAATCCTACTTTTATCACTGAGTATCCGGTTGAGATCTCTCCTCTTGCAAGAAGAAGCGATACAAATCCTGATATAACAGAGAGATTTGAACTATTTATCGCAGGAAGAGAGATTGCAAACGCATTTAGTGAGTTAAATGACCCTGTTGATCAATATGAGAGATTTAAAACTCAAGTCGAATCCAAAGAGAGCGGTGACGATGAAGCACATGAGATGGACTTGGATTTCGTAGAGGCACTCAGTTACGGAATGGCTCCGACTGCTGGTCAAGGCATAGGAATAGACAGATTGGTAATGCTACTTACAAACGAACACTCGATCAGAGACGTTCTGCTATTCCCTGCCATGAAGCCGTTGCATAATGAAGCAAAAATTGAAGAAACTGAGTAGAATAAATCATAAAGATAAGCGTTGCTAAAGAAATTACCTCTTTGGCATTTTAATTTAAATAGAAAAGGATATAGAAATGGGTTTTTTACAAGATTACGATAAAGAAATTTTCGATTTATGCGAAAAAGAGTTAGAGCGTCAAACTGACCACTTAGAGATGATTGCATCTGAAAACTTTACGCTTCCTGCAGTTATGGAAGCTATGGGTTCTGTATTTACTAACAAATATGCTGAGGGATATCCTGGCAAGCGTTACTACGGCGGATGTGAATATGCAGACGGTGTTGAGCAGTTGGCAATTGACAGAGCATGTAAGCTTTTTGGATGTAACTTTGCAAATGTTCAGCCTCACTCGGGAAGTCAAGCAAATGCTGCTGTTTATGCAGGTCTCTTAAAAGCAGGAGACAAACTTCTTGGTATGGATTTAAGCCATGGCGGTCACTTGACACACGGAAGCAAGCCAAGTTTTTCAGGTCAAAACTACTCAAGTTTTACATATGGTGTTGAGCTTGACGGTCGTATGAACTATGACAAGATTATGGAAATAGCTAAAGCTGTTCAGCCAAAAATCATTGTTTGTGGTGCTTCTGCTTATGCAAGAGAGATTGACTTTAAAAAATTCCGTGAAATCGCCGATGCTGTCGGAGCAATAATGTTCGCAGATATCGCCCATGTTGCAGGTCTTGTAGCTGCCGGAGAGCACCCTAGCCCATTCCCTCATGCACATGTTGTAACCACAACTACACACAAAACTCTTGCTGGTCCTCGCGGCGGTATAATTATGACAAACGATGAAGAGATAGCTAAAAAGATGAACTCTGCAATCTTCCCTGCTCTTCAAGGTGGACCGCTTGTACATGTAATAGCTGCAAAAGCAGTCGGATTTAAATACAACCTCTCTCCTGAGTGGAAAGATTATGCAAAACAGGTAAAAGCTAATGCTAAAATTCTTGGAGAAGTTTTAGTTAAAAGAGGTTACGACCTTGTAAGCGGCGGAACTGACAACCATTTAGTTTTATTATCGTTTATCAATCGTGAATTCTCTGGAAAAGATGCTGATATTGCACTTGGAAATGCCGGTATTACAGTAAATAAAAATACAGTTCCGGGTGAGACAAGAAGTCCTTTTGTAACTTCAGGTATTCGTATCGGTTCACCTGCGCTAACAAGCAGAGGAATGAAAGAGAAAGAGTTTGAATTTATCGCAAACAAAATCGCCGATGTTCTTGATGATATCAACAATACTGAGCTTCAAGCAAATATCAAAAAAGAGTTAAAAGCATTAGCTCAAAATTTTGTAATATACAATCAATCTACATATTAAGAGGACAGCTATATGACGGCAATGGATTTAAAACTTATAAAAATGCTCACCGACCACTACTGGATAAAAAGAGAGGAAGTCGTTGATAAGATACTCTTTAAAGGTCGTACATTTTACAATAAGTTCGAGAAAGTAAACTCCACATTGTCGCAAGCTGTTATAAATCAACATTTAAAGGGTGAGATAACGGTTGCTCACTCTCTAATAAATAAACTTGGAAAAGTTGAGAATATAGTAATTGACTACAACGGTAGAGATCCTGAGCGTTTTTACCACAAAACACAACTTCTTCTTCGCGAAGAGGGATATATAAATTTTACCGCTTTTACAACAAAGACAGATGGTCACCTACATGTATACATTCACAAAGGGCATACTACGCTCCAAGAAGCTATACAACTGGGAAAAATGATAAGCATGAAACTAGCTGCAAAACAGCCTAAACAGTGGAGAATGTTTCCAAATGACGAGATGCCTGAGGAGTATAATATTTTGACTCTTCCTTATGAAGTTTACTCAAAAGAGAGAGGTGCGTCTTGGTCAAAACACATGTAATATTTTCTTGAGAAGACATGTATGATTTTAAAAAAATGCTCAGCGTAAATAAGTTTTGGGTATTATTATAAACTAAGAACGAAGAAGGAGAAGTTTTATGGAAGAAAAAAATGAACTAAACGATATTATCTTAAACAAAAATAGCTCGTCTGCGGGAAATAAAAAAATTATTTTGGCTGCTGCTACACTGGGTATTATTTTAATAATCGTTGTAATGCTTATGAATTCACTAACATCTAGTAAAACTGACAATTTACCGCAAGCGGCACTTCCTCCAGAACCGCAAAAAGAGATTATAGCTGGTGCAAATGAACCTCTTTTTGAAGAAGTAAATGTTGTTCGAGAAGCTCCGCAAGAAAATGGATCTCTAGATAGAATCGCACAAAAACTAAAAGAAGAGAGCATTAAAGAGAGTACTCAAGTAGCTCCTGCACCGCAAATAGAAAGCACTAAAACAGCTGCAGCAGAACCTAAAAAGGCAGAAACCGCTAAAGCGGTTGCAGCGAGAGAAGTACCTAGAGAGTCCCCAAGAACAGCTCCTGTTTCTCCTGCAGTTTCAGCTTCAAGCCCAACTGCCGGTGGTCACTATATTCAAGTAGGCTCTTTTGAAAAACATCAGCCTGATGATAAGTTTTTAAATTCAATTTTAAAATTAGGCTACAAATATAAATTTCATGAAGTTAAAACAAATGCCAGAACAGTAAGTAAAGTTTTAGTAGGACCTTTTCCTTCCCAAGAAGAAGCAAGAAAAGCATTAGTAAAAGTAAGAAGCTCTGTTGAACCGGGCGCTTTTTTAACTAAAATATAACCAATTTACGCTCCTCTTGCGGGAGCAACTCTTTTTTACAAGGTACTCACTTGATTTACTCGAAACAATTTATACAAGATCAACTAGCTCCTGTTGCAGTTTATGCAAAACTAAAAACACTCTTCAAAGATGAGATTTCATATCTTTTTGAGAGTGCCGGAGGAAGTGAAGGAAACTACAGTTTTATCTGTATAGGTGCGAGAGAGAGAATTCAGTATATAGATAATCAAACGCTATATACCGATGCAGATGGCATTGTGCATGTAAAAGATGAATCACCGTTTATTTTTTTAAAAAATTACTATAAAGATATAGATACGTCAATTTACAAAAAAGCTACAAGTGAGCTAAAAGTTGGCTATGTTGACGGTTTTATCGGCTATATCGGTTACGATATGGTAAAAGTTTTCGAGCCAAAGCTACATGCGACTATGGACAATTTAGTAGATGAACTCAACACTCCTGATTTAGATCTGATACTTCCTAAAATGATTTTGGTCTACTCTCATAAAAACTATCAGCTTACGCTCATAAGCACTCTTAAAGAGATGAGTGAGAAGTTTGAAATGGTAGAAGATGCTCTTAAAACATCTTATGAGTATGTCCACATGAAGAGAAATGTAGGGATTGACAAAGGAACTTTTGCATTTTCAAAAGAGCAATTTTTCAAAATGGTTGATGATTCAAAAGAGATGATAAGAAGCGGCGACGTTTTTCAAATCCTTATGACAAACCGCTTTACGAGAAATATACATGTAGATCCTTTTAGCTTCTACAGAATACTCCGAAGCAAAAACCCATCACCATATATGTTTTTGATGGAGTATGAAGATTTTAACATAGTCGGCAGCTCTCCTGAGGTTATGGTTAGACTAACTGGCGGCGAACTTCTGCTTCGTCCGATTGCAGGTACTAGAAAAAGAGGTGCTACAAAAGCAAGAGACAAAGAGCTTGAAGATGAGTTACTCGCTGACCCAAAAGAACTCTCAGAACACCTTATGCTAATAGACCTTGGCAGGAACGATGTAAGCCGCGTAGCAAAAACTGGAAGTGTAAAAGTTGAAAATATGATGCATATAGAACGATTTTCACATGTAATGCATATTGTTTCGGATGTAACTGCGACTATTGCAGACGATAAAGATATGTTTGACCTGTTTATGGCAACTTTTACTGCCGGAACGATGACGGGTGCTCCAAAGATAAGAGCGATGGAGCTTATTGCCGAGTATGAAGGACTAAAGCGCGGTTTTTACAGCGGAAGCATCGGCTACTTCGGATTTGACGGAAATATGGACAGTGCGATTACCATCCGAACCGCTTTGGTAAAAGAAGATAAAGTTGTCCTTCAAGCTGGAGCTGGCGTAGTAGCTGATAGTCAAAATGAACTGGAGTACCTCGAAGTTAAAAACAAACTCGGCGCGCTTGTTGCTTCACTCGAAGATTTAGACTAAATGAAGCTCTTTGCCATCTTTGGCGACCCTGTTGCGCACTCTCGCTCTCCTCTTATGCACAACTCCGTATTTAAACATCTAAAATATAATGCCTGCTACACAAGAGTTCATCTAACGGATGGTTCAAAACTAAAAGAGACTTTTTTTGCTCTTGGATTAAGCGGCGCAAATGTTACCGTACCTCACAAAGAAGCGGCTTATGCGGCTTGTGATGAAGTAAGAGGCTTTGCTAAAAAAGTCGGAGTCGTAAACACTCTTATAAATGAGAACGGCAAACTTATCGGCTACAACACAGATGCGGACGGCTTTATGTTTGCTATAAAAGAGTTCGGTGAGATAAAAAATATTCTCATCCTAGGTGCAGGCGGAACTGCAAAAGCTCTGGCTTCAAGATTTATGCAAGAGGGCATAAATACAAGCGTTTTAAACAGAAGCCCAGAGAGACTAGCCTACTTTAAAGAGCTTGGATGTGACTGCTTTACATGGAGTGATTTTAAAATTGCTTCATATGATTTGGTAGTAAATACGACAAGTGCCGGACTTAAAGATGAGGAGTTACCTGCTCCTTTGGCGTTGATAGAAGAGATTTTGGACAACACCTCTTTTGTGGCAGATGCTATCTACGGAAAAGTGACACCGTTTTTAAAGATGGCAAAAGGGAAAAATATCATCTGCAAAGACGGCGCGGATATGCTTTTAGGACAAGGTGTTTTGGCAAATGAACTTTTTGTCAATCATGAACTAAAAACAAACGACATAAAGCTTTACATGTCAAAGAGTTTTGAGCTTTAGTGCGGCAACTGCTTGTCCATAGGCAATCGCACTGTCATTGCTTACAAACATTTCAGGCAAAATAACATCAGGAATTTTCCTCATAATCAACCTTAAAAGCACTCTGTTTTGAAATACTCCGCCGCCCAAAACCAAAGGCAAATCATACTTTTTGTGCATCAGATAAATAATCTCTACTATCGTATTGAAAAATTTTGAAACCGCTACATGTATATCTTTTTCATCTAAAATTTGTTTTACTATTTGACTAAAATCTATCTCACCATCTTCTA
>MICC01000041.1:1208-1350 GCA_001829715.1 Sulfurimonas sp. RIFOXYB12_FULL_35_9 | reverse complement strand
AATGAATAATTAGAAAAATAATTTTGTTCAGGTATTATGGCATTATACTGTAAAAATGATTTATTTAAATGATTAATATTTTGTAATAGCTCAGTCCCTATCCCTATAAGATTTTATTGAAATTTTTACGTGATGTAGTAAA
>MICC01000041.1:740-948 GCA_001829715.1 Sulfurimonas sp. RIFOXYB12_FULL_35_9 | reverse complement strand
CAAAAAATCTGCTAGCAAAAATAAGAGCGGTGGACAAATAGGTCATGAAGGACATTTTCGCCAATTGCTGGATAGTAAGGAAGTTGATGTTATTGTAGATTGTAAATTACCTTCACATTGCTCGTGTGGTGGAAGAATAAATCCTTCTGGAGATTATCAGCAACATCAAGTATATGAACTACCTGAGATTAAGCTTGAAATAACAGAA
>MICC01000041.1:0-733 GCA_001829715.1 Sulfurimonas sp. RIFOXYB12_FULL_35_9 | reverse complement strand
TAGAGAAAGGTTGTTGTTCTTGTTGTGGACGTAATCATATTGGAATTTTACCAGATGGAATTACTTGGGGAATAACTGGCCCAAAGCTTACAGGATTTATGTCACATCTTATTTCGAAGTATCGCTTATCACGGCGTGAATTAAAAGAATTTTTGAAGGAACAATTTAAATTTAATATCAGTCTTGGTACGTTATTTAATAAGCAAAAAATAGTAAATACTGCTTTAGAGTTTTCGGTATCAAATTTATTAACAGAGGTAAAACAAAGCCCAAGTATTAACATAGATGAAACTGGACACAACCGTGATGGGAAAAAGCAATGGTTGTGGGGATTGGTTTCATCAACAGTGGCTTTCTTTTCTATTCAACCCTCTCGTGGCAAAAAGGTGTTAGATTTGTTAGTTGGAGATTATGAAAACATTATTATTTCAGACCGCTATACTGCTTATGGCTACTTTGATAGTTCTTGCAGACAGATTTGCTGGGCTCATTTAAAACGAGATTTTACTAGGTTATCAGAGAAATGGGATAAAGGTATTTCTCGAATAGGAAAAGGATTGCTAACTTGCGAATCAGATCTTTTTAAAGTTTGGTATGAATTTCGGCAGAGCAACATAACACGCGACGAATTACTAAGGAAAACGTACCCCATTCGTAAGAGAGTTGGAGAGCTTTTGGAGCAAGGTACTTATACTGACCCCAAGCTAAAAGCAGTACGGTTTTGTAAGAATTT
>MICC01000040.1:199-29899 GCA_001829715.1 Sulfurimonas sp. RIFOXYB12_FULL_35_9 | reverse complement strand
TTTAGGGATAAATATTTTATTTATAGTTGTTGTTCTTATGCTTATAAACTATTTTGTAACTCCGTACATGAACCTCTTTTCAAATATGCAAGAGGGCATTAAAAAAGCATATAGCGGAGATTTTACTCATGAATTCACATCAAAAGTAGGCGGAGACGCTAAAAATGTTGTGGAACAGATGAACTCTCTCTTTCGCAAGATGCAAGAGACTTTTGGAAATATAAAATATAATCTTGCAACTTTTATTCCTCAAGGAAGTGTTTCATCGAGCGATCCGTTGCATGAAGCAAGAACAATTATAAGTGAACTCTCAGATATTTACAAATTCAAAAAAACTATTGAGTTAGACGGCTCAAAAGATGAAGTATACGGAAGAATTATAGATATATTAAAACTAAAATATCACGTAGGGCACTTTGCTTTTTTTGAAGTAAACAATGTAACTGCAGAGAGAAAATTAATCTATACCACTGAAGAAAAGCCTATGTGCTTTGAAAAAACCAATAAAAATGCACTAAACTGTAGAGCATTTAGAACGAGCAGCGTAACAATCTCTACAGAGTTTCCAAACCTCTGCAAAGCATGTTTAGATACAGATATCAACTATGTGTGTATACCATTTACGATAAACCACGACATCTCATTAACAGTTTCTATGACATCCGACAAGATAGAAGAAGTAGATCTGATGAAGAAAAATATCTCAAGTATTAAGCACTATCTTGAAGCTGCAAAACCTGTTATTGAGAGCCAGATTTTAATGGAAAAATTAAAAGACACCTCGCTTCGTGACGGTATGACCGGACTTTACAACAGACGATTTTTAGATGAGTTTATTGATAAAATATTAAGCCAAGCAAGTAGAAGCCATGATACTTATGCAGTTTTAATGCTTGATGTAGACTTCTTTAAAATGGTAAACGACACCTATGGACATGATGTAGGGGATAAGGTAATCGTAGCACTTTCTAAAATCTTAAAAAATAGTATTCGCGAATCTGATTTAGCAATTCGCTACGGCGGAGAAGAGTTCTTGATTATGCTTCATAACGCAAATGACGAGGGAATGAGAAGCGTTGCTACTAAAATACATTCCGAGTTTGCAAAACTCTCTTTTGATGTAGGTACAGGCGAGCCTCTGAAAAAAACCATAAGTATAGGTATAGCAAAATTCCCGATGGACGGCGATACAATTTGGAAATGTATCAAATATGCAGATACTGCTCTCTATGAAGCAAAAAATACGGGAAGAAACAAAATAGTAGAATTTAAAGCCGCTATGTTTAAAAGCGGAGAAGATTTTTAATTACTGATATTACGCACTAAAACGAACACATTATAGAGATAAAAATAAAAAGAGTGTGTAGATTCAAGGAGTCTAGTGAGGAAGCGTACAACTAGTACGTGACGAGCGTAACGACGCAGAAGATGCGCCGCTATTTTAATCTTTTGGACTAATGCTTAGTGCTGCAAGCAGAAACACCAGGAGGTGTTGTCGGCTGAACGCTCTCATTGCTTGCTCCGCCTTGTGCATTTACAGCTTCGATAGTAGCCCAGATAGACTCCGCAGCAGCCATATAGCGTTTTGCACTCTCACTTGTTGGATTTACAAAAGTAATAGGTTTACCCTCATCGCCTCCGGTTCTGATACTTTGCTCAATCGGAATCTCTGCGATTACTTTAGTGCCAAACTCTTTAGCCATAGGTTCTGAAGTTCCTTTGCCAAAAATATCATACTCGACACCTGTGTCAGGTGCTATGAAACCGCTCATATTTTCAATCACGCCCGCTATTGGAATATTTAACTTTTTAAACATATCAAGTGAACGACGAGAGTCATCAAGAGAGACTCCTTGTGGAGTAGTAACCGTTAAACCTGCAGTTACAGGTACGCTTTGAGCTAAAGTAAGCTGAGCGTCTCCTGTTCCCGGAGGCATATCGATAACTAAAACATCTAAATCACTCCAGAGTATATCTCTTAAAAACTGCTCTATTGCTTTCATAATCATAGCTCCACGCCACATGAGAGATTGACCAGGTTCCATCAAAGAACCCATTGACATAACTTCAATTCCATACGCTTTTATAGGAAGAACTTTGTTTCCGGTTACTTCAGGTTTGATATCTGCAATTCCCATCATGCGAGGAATATTTGGACCGTAAATATCAGCATCCAAAAGACCCACTTTTTTACCTTGTGCAGCAAGTGCAATAGCAATATTAACAGAAGTTGTCGATTTGCCTACTCCGCCCTTGCCTGAGCTTACCATCAAAAAGTTTTTGATATGTGGTGCTATATTTTTGCTTTTTGGTTTTGGAGCTTCAGGCATTTTTGGAGCTTTTATATTTACGCTAATATTGCCGGCACCGACTGCTTTTAGCTCTTTAGTCGCATCATCTGTTATCTGCTGTGCAACTTCAGGCGCACTTGAAGTAATCTCTACATTGAAACTAATATCATTTCCACTGATTTCTATACTATTTACAAAACCAAAAGTTACTATATCCTTCGTGAAACCCGGATATAAAACTTTTGACAGTGCTGAATTTACAATATCTTTAGTCATATTTTATGCTTTCCTATATCTTAAATTTAATTTTATAACTCTACCACAATTAAATAAGACAAAAATTGTCTTATATCAATTAATCTAATTTTTTAAGCTCTTTGAGCCTCTCTCTCTTTTACTTCTCTTGCAATCTGCTCAATCGCTTCAGGGTTATCCATGATGTTTTGAGTTATCTTGTATGAACAAAATTTCGGTCCGCACATGGAGCAAAACTCAGCCTCTTTGAAAACATCTTGAGGCAGAGTCTCGTCATGATACTCTCTCGCTCTCTCGCTGTCAAGCGCAAGCTCAAACTGTCTTTTCCAGTCAAATCTATATCTTGCATCACTCATCTCATCGTCGATATCTCTAGCGCCTTTACGACCTCTTGCAATATCTGCCGCATGAGCCGCTATTTTATAAGCAATAATTCCTTCTCTAACATCGTTAGCATTTGGCAAACCTAAATGCTCTTTTGGCGTAACATAACAAAGCATGCTAGCCCCATGCCATCCGCCTACCGCTGCACCGATAGCCGAACTTATGTGGTCATACCCAGCAGCAATATCCGTAACCAAAGGTCCTAATATATAAAAAGGTGCTTCATGGCAAAGCTCTCTTTGAAGCTTCATGTTACGCTCAACCTGATTTAGAGGAACATGCCCCGGTCCCTCAATCATAACCTGAACATTTTTCTCCCATGCACGAAGCGTTAAATCGCCTAAAACTTTAAGCTCGCCGAGCTGTGCGTCATCGCTGGCATCCGCTAAACATCCTGGACGAAGCGAATCGCCCAAAGAGAGTGCAACATCATACTTTGCACAAATATCCAAAATTTCATCATAAGCCGTATAAAACGGGTTTTCTCTATGGTAGTGCATCATCCATGCAGCCATCAAAGAGCCACCGCGGCTAACGATTCCCATCTTTCTTTTTGCGATTTTCGGCATAGTCTCTAACAAAAACCCTGCATGTATCGTAAAGTAACTAACGCCCTGTTTTGCTTGACGCTCCAAAACCTCAAGCATTACATCTATGCTTAAATCCTCTATCTTATTTCCAACATCGTGAAGAATTTGATAAATAGGCACTGTACCGATAGGAATTTTTGAAGCCGCAATTACTGCTTTGCGAATCTCATCTAGATCTCCGCCTGTAGATAAATCCATTGCCGTATCGGCTTTGTAGTGTTGTGATACTTGAATTTTTTCTATCTCTCCCTGCACGTCTGAAGCGATTGCGGAAGAGCCTATATTTGCATTTATTTTACATTTTGCTGCTATTCCGATTGCCATCGGTTCAAGTGTTGTGTGATTTACGTTTGCAGGGATTATCAATCTTCCTCTTGCAATTTCGCTGCGAACCAATTCAGGAGATAAATTTTCTATTTTTGCGACATACTCCATTTCTCCTGTAATAATACCCTGTTTGGCATAGTACATCTGTGTTTTAACGGGGTCACTTTGACGTTTTTTTACCCACTCGGTTCTCATTACTTTCTCCCAGTTACTAAATATTATTTACTTTTAACTGGAAATATAGTCAAATAAAGTTAATCTAAAATTAATTTCCCTCTTGAATATTTAGATTTAAATATTTCTCCTCTTAAGATAAAAAAAGCTTTTGGTGTGTATAATTTCGTAACACTTAAAAATTCTAGGAGTTTAATTGTCTAATTTGACACTTATTTTGCTTGCGGCTGGCAGTTCAACACGTTTTGGGCTGGATGTTAAAAAGCAATGGCTTAGAGTTGGAACAGAGCCTTTGTGGTATTTTGTCGCTCAAAAATTTGAAAAAACAGATTACTTTAAAAAAATTATCATAACTTCGTCAGCTGATGAGATTGAATTTATGAAAAATTATGCTGATTTTACTTTTGTAGAAGGCGGAGCGACAAGGCAGGCTTCTTTGAAGAACTCTCTTTGTGAGGTAGATACGGAATACGTTTTAGTGAGCGACATCGCCCGTTCATGTGTAAGCGAAGAGTTTTTAAACGAAATAGTCTCTTATATCGGCAAAAGCGACTGTGTAGTTCCATATCTAAAAGTCCATGACACTGTTGTATATGATGGTGTAACAATTGACAGAGATAAGGTAAAGATGATTCAAACACCTCAGCTTTCTCGTACATCTGCACTTAAAAGTGCTCTTGAACAGAAAGAGGAGTTTACCGATGAGAGCAGTGCCATAGTTGCAAACGGAGGCAAAAGAGAGTTTATCTTGGGTGAGAGTGATGCTCACAAAATAACCCGCATTGATGATTTAAAAAAATTATCGTGTCTTACTCCGCCATCAAACAACACACTTAGCGGAGTAGGTTTTGACGTACATGCATTTGATGATAAAGGTGAAATGTATCTTGGCGGCATAAAAATAGAGTCTGATTACGGTTTTAAAGCGCACAGTGACGGAGATGTAGCAATACATGCTCTAGTTGACGCACTTCTTGGAGCTGCAGGAATGGGAGATATAGGAATGATGTTCCCCGACAATGATGATGCCTACAAAGGCATAGATTCAAAAGAGCTGCTTAAGAGAGTCGTTACAAAACTTCGCCATTTAGGCTTCGTTATTGTTAACATAGACCTAACCATAGCAGCCGAGAAACCGAGAATCGGCAACTATAAAATTGCTATGAGAAAAACACTTAGCTCCATTTTAAACATTGAGAGCTCAAGGGTAAACATAAAAGCTACAACAACTGAGAAGCTCGGCTTTATAGGCAGAGGTGAAGGTGTTGGAGTTATTGCGAATGCAAATTTAAAATATTTTGACTGGATGAAAATTTGAGAATACTAATTATAGAAAATGAAGTTTATTTGGCACAAAGCATCGCTACAAAACTGAGTGAGCTAGGTCATATATGTGAAATGTGTACATCAACAAGAGATGCCATAAAAAGCAATGTTTATGATGTTGTTCTGCTCTCAACAAACATAAACGGTCAAGATTTTAGCCCTGTTATAGAGACATTTAAAAAATCTATTATTATCTTAATGGTTTCATACATCAGCAATGATACGGTTTCTAAACCACTATCCGCAGGTGCAAAAGATTATATTTTAAAACCTTTTATGATTGAAGAGCTGATTAGAAAAATCAATCACTATCAAGATTACGAGAAGCTAAAAAAGAGAAATGAGGCGTATGACAAATATCTTACGCATACATTTTCATCTCTAAGCGGTGAGCATAACTTTGACAACTTGGAACTTCCTGTTTTCATCTCATCTTCATATCAAAAGCATGCCGACTCATTTGCGTTTGAGTATGCAAAAAAGAAAAATCTCCCACTTCATTTTATAACTCTTAGCGATATTAAGGCGATGAGCGAGATAGAGTCTATCACGGAAAATTCACTTATTTACATCATAGATCTTCAGATTCTTAAAAAAAGCGAAAGAAAAGCTCTCTACGCACTGCTTGAAAACAAAAAAGCCATAGTTTGCAGTACTGACAAAATAGAAGATGACGAGTATGAGATCATAGATATTAAGAGCGAGAGCAACATCTTTGATCAAGGTGAGATTCTTCCGATAGAAGATTATGTTAAATATATCGTTTTAAATTATCAACATAAATTTCCAGATACGGAACTCTCAAAAAAGCTGGGAATCAGCCGTAAAAGTTTATGGGAAAAAAGAAAGAAGTATGACATTGTTAAGAAAAAATAAAACACTGCTTATCGACAAAGAAGCGGCATCTGCACTAGAACTTTTAAAAGACGGACTACTCTCTCCGGTAGAATCTTTGATGAATGAAGAACAGAGCAGAAGCGTCCTTAAAACAGGGCTGATTGATGGCAAATCCTTCCCTTTTCCTTTTATTTTGGCACCCTCTGGAAAGGTGAATGCCGAAGTGTTGTCTTCGCTTGAAAAAGGCGAAGAAATTACAATTCTTTTTGAAAAAAAACCTTTTGCAACTCTCATAGTCGATGAAGTTTTTAGCATAGATCCAAACCAGAGAATAAGACAGATTTACGGAACTGACGATATCTCTCACCCCGGAGTTATGGCTACGCTAAAGAGAATCGGATCTCTAGCCGTTAGCGGTGAATACACTCTCTTAAACAAGTCAAGCAATACAAACAAAGAGATAATATCCGAAGCAAAAAAGCTAATTGACGCAAAGCATACGACTGCCCTTGTAATGGGTGCAAACCCTCTGCATCGTGCACATGAAAAACTGATTCGTCAAACGCTTGAAAATACGGATTTGCTCGTTATCTTTTTGTTAAAACCGTATACGGAATCAAATCTCTCATATGAGATAAGAAAAAAAGCACTTGATTTTTTCATAAACAACTTTTTAACAAAAAATCATGTCGTCATCGTGCCGCTTGAAAACAGCTACATTTTTGCAGGATACAATGAGATAATCATAGATGCAGTCGTTGCAAAAAATTATGGCTGCGATAAGTTGACGATTGGTCGAAATCATGCAGGTTTAGGTATGTTTTACGACTGTAACTCAAACAAATCGATTATCGACAAAGTAGTCGGAATTGATATAGATATCACAGTTTCAAGCGAATATGTATACTGTGATAAGTGTACGACTCTGGTAAGCAAAAACACCTGCCCACATGGTCAGCACCATCAAATATCTTACCATTCAAACTCTATTTTGGAGCTTTTGGAGCTTGGGATTTTACCTCCGACCATTCTTATGAGGAAAGAGATTTCAGCAGTTATCTTATCAAAACTCCATCCAAACAGATTTAAAAACTTAGAGAGACTTTACTATGATATTCTTCCGGTTGAAGGGCTTTTAGAAGAGCATACTGAGAATGATTTTTACTTAGAGCTCATGAAACTCTACCAAACTACATCGCTTACATAAGATGAAAACTATGTAAACTCATTCTCAAAATTACATCCGTGTAATATTTGAGAGGCTAAAAATCAATAAAAAATCCTGTTTTATCTTTTTGATTTTTAGAACCGTTTACAAAGTTATCATTTTCTATTTTTACAACAAGGAAAAAAATGAACTGGTTTTTTATAACATTAGGCTATAGCGGTCTTTCTCCAAAAGCTCCGGGAACTGTCGGTACGCTTCTGTCGCTTCCTCTTGGAATGTTGATACTTATCTATTTTGACGCACAGACTCTTTTTCTTGCAGCACTTTTAATTTCCATAATCGCTATTCGTGAGATAAACAAGTATGAAGAAAAAAGCGGTATACATGATGACAAACGCATAGTCATAGATGAACTTGCAGGAATGTGGTTTGCACTAAGCGTTGCCCCTGCCATGGGTGTCGGATTTGGGGAAATGAGTAATCTGCAAAACGGTTTTTTGGTTCAAAGCTTACTCTCATTTGTTCTTTTTAGATACTTTGATATAGCAAAACCATCCATCATAGGCAGACTTGACCGTGAAGCAAAAGGCGGAGTCGGCGTTATGGCAGATGATATAGTCGCCGGTTTTGCAGCGGGAATTTTAAGCGCTCTTATATGGCAGGGATGGCTGCAGATTCAAAATCTGTTATAAGTTCTTTAATTCATAAAAAAGAGTTCTCAAAAAATTGAATTCAAATTATTTCTATGCTCCAAGATTGATTAAACTACCTGAAGTAGGTAATTTAATACTCTTAGTTGTTTGATATATTTGTGAAAGCTGATTTAATGGTACATTGTCAGTTGAGCTAGTAGTTGATGAATCTAAAGATTGATAGTTATTGGCCTGGTATTGTGCACGTTGTTTTTGTAGTGATATTTCTAACTCTTCAAAAAATTTATTGGCAAGATCGGTATCAATCTCACCATTGGGCAGTCTGGAGATTCTATTTGTGAATTCATCTAGATAATCTTTACCTTTACTATTTGATATATAGGTTTTGATGTCTTGACCACTCTCTAAGAATTCATAGTATGCTTTTGTGGATTTTACCGAACCATTATATTGAGTCCCACTCATGCTAATATTATTATTGTCCATATTATAAGCATTTGTTTCTTCATCTATTCGTTTATAAAAAAAAGCTCCGAACAACTCACCGATAGCAAGTTTATCCTCCGATTCGTTTTCTTCATATTGGGTTCCAGAATGAAGTTCAAAAACTTCGCGACTACCGTAAAATGCCGTAGTTCCATCATTGTCTTTTCCTGATGTGCCATCAAAAGCCATAAATCCTTTCATTCCAATATTGAGTAATCCATCAGATACATTATCAATTTCGGCAGCAATTTTCTGCATGGCAAACCATTGATCCATATTTTTTTGTACACTGACAATCCCATCTGTCAGGCTTCCTTTGGAGACATAAGATTTTGGCATAGCAGCAGCTTCTTGTTGTGTCATATATCCTGTGCCGGAAGGGTCGAGAGTATTTCCTGCAATTGTTGAATATAAAGTCCATACTCTTGAAAAAACATTTAGTGAATCTACCCCATCACCGCGTTCAGAAGTGTATTTGTCTGCCATATCCATCATTGTTTGGTGTATTTTCACATTTTCAGGAATTCCTGCCGCTTTATTAAAATCGGTACTAAAGAAACCGTTCTCATCGACTTTAAATCCCCATTTGGTCGAAATAGTAGCGCTGACACTACTCGCAGTGGATGGGCTAATCGTATCAGTTGATGTGACACCGGTATCTGAAAAAGTCTCCGAACTTTTTTTAACGATGGATGCGGAATAAAGAGAAGATTGTGAAATACTACTAACGGACATTGTAAACTCCTCATGCATGGTGACAAATTTGTAACATCAAAAAAGCAAATATTGTTCCATTAATTTTGTTTAAATCAGTTATTTTTTGAGAACTTGAAGTTAAATCAAATAGAAAATAATATTTAAACGATATCTTTAAAACTAAAGGAGTTGCGAGGCGCATAGTAAGGAAGCGTACTAAAGTACGAAACGAGCGCGCACTGAATAAAGTGAAGAAGAAGTACTCTTAGGGTGTAGCAACGAAGCAAATGCGTTGCTATTTTAATTCTAGTAACTTACTTATTGATGTTACGCACTAAAACGAACTCGTCCTCTTTAGTGGCAGGGACTAAAGTCCCTACAACCACCTAAAGCTACGAAAAGCTATGTTTTTCGAGATCTGCAAGGTATTTTACGAACTTTTTTACAAAAGTGCGTAAGGTCATTACTTAAATAAACATAGGATCTTCACTCGGCTCTATCTCTTCAAAATCTTCTATAATCTGCTCAAACATCTTCATAGTTTTTTTTGCTTTATTTATATAGTCGTCAAAAATCGGCTTAGCATCCACAAATGCTTCCCCAAGTTCTTGATAGATTAGGATACGACCATTTATATGCTTGTTAATTTCACAAAATGCCTCTTTTAAATACTCTTTTTTTGTCGTGTGTCTAAAAAGAGCTTTTATCATGTTGCCTCTTTCTTTTATAGGCAAAGATTCACCGATTGCTTCGGCTATTCTCTTTATGTCCAGTCTCGATAGATAAACTCCACTGATAGCAGGTGCTAAAAGCTTACTTTTTAGTGCATCTACGAACTGTGGAGCAGGCTCTTCTTCTTTATCTGCACCCTCCGAACCACTACAATCAGCGGTAGAACAACTATTTTTTACAAACTCGTCAAACTCTGCTCTTAAATCACTTAAATCTTCTTTTTTCATAACTTCTCCTTAAAATTTCATATCGCTTTTATCATCTTCTAGATGTTTTTTCTCGTTTAAAAACTCAAATATTCCAATGCTAAGTTCGTTTAACATCTCATCAAAACCGATGTATTTTGACTCTAGTTCATGTGCTCTCACTTTAAGCGGTGAAAACTCTTTTTTGCTCTTCATGTCTAAATTTATACCGCCAAGCCTGCTAGCCATATTTAAAGAGTCAAAATCAGAAAAATCCACAACCGCATCATAGACGGAAAAATCAATATCCATACCCTCTGCTATGCGGTTTACATCTGCATCCGCCATATTTATCTCTTTGCAAAAAAGCATCAAATCTTCAAGATTATCATGAAAATAGCTTATTTTTAGAGCCTCTGCCAGAGAAGAAAATGCCTTAGCTCTTGAATCCATCCCGATAAGCGCTACTTTTTTAAAACCATTCTCTTTTAAGAATTTAGCCAACACTCGCATCCCCAAAACATCGCCGATAAGTTTCTGCCCATCTCTTAGTACAATATCACATATTCCGGATTGTATGACTGCTTCACTCGCTTCATCCAAAACCTCAACTAAATTTTTCAGATACTCGTTAGAGATTAATGCACCGTTTACATGTGATTTTTTCATATTTAAGAGCGTAAAGAAAAAATCGTCTTCGCGTATGTTCATGGGTATCATCATCGCATTTTTGTTCTCTGTTTTAAAAAGCTTATTTAGCGTTGCAGAGATACTGCTCTGCCCTGCACTCTCACCTATGAAACCGTAAAGTTTTGTGTGGTGCGATATCTCATTTGCATTATTCATCATGCTCTACATATCTCCTTTTATACCCCAAAGTTCTTTTGCCTCTTCATCTTCCGCCTTGCATCTATAACAAAGTCGCTCACCGGAGTTTGTACTAAAAATCACGCTGCACTCGTCACATCTTCTTACGCTGAATTTTATAAGATTATGAACCTCAGGTTCAAAAAACTCTTTTACGCTGTATGTGGGCGAGAAAGAGATGGCATCACTTTCACAAACATCATGACATACATGACACTTTATACATAAAAAAGGATCAAAGTCTATTTTAGAGTTTTTAATATCTGACGTAAGTGCTCCGCTTGGACAGACTCTATAACACATCTGACATGCAGTGCATTTGTCGCCATCTAAAAGTTTCATAGAAGTAAATGTCATCTCATTTGCTTCTACTACATGAAACTGTAATGGCTTTTGTGTGCGTTTTATGGCACTAAATAAGAGTTTTCTTCTATCCGTTATACGTTTTTGTTTTAAGAGTGCTATATCGCTCTTTTGCAGAGTATGTTCAACCAATTCATCGGTCGCTTTTTGTATCTCTTTTTCAAACTGCATCTTTGTTTTAATCGCATTTTTAAGAGTTACCTTGCTAAAGAACTCTCTTCTATTACTCTCTTTAATCTCTTTTTCATCTTCATATTTTAGATTTTCCATTCTAATAATAGATTCGCTCATCATAGCTCTTAACATGTAAGAAGCTTCTTCATGGCTTTTCTCTATTTGAGGCTTGCACTTATGTGCAATCGCGCATCCATCGCAGTGTCCCATGTCAAAAATAATCTCTTTTTTAAGCAGTGCCATTGAGATAATGTTTTCTATATTTAATGCCGCAATACATGGAACATTTTTTCTGCATGAGATGAGATTGTCTTCATCTTCCATAAAACTAAAAAAGAAATTTGTCGCATTAAAATCATCAAGGTAGAGTGCCTCGCTGGGGCATACCGCATCACATGCACCGCATCCGACACAAACCGAGAAATTAATTGAGGGAAGCGGATTATCTGCTACGACAATAGCATCCGTGGGGCAGATAACTTCACATCTGTTGCATTGGTTCTCTTTTGAGAGAGATCTGACACAACGGCTTGCTTTTAGCTGTATCATTAATGGCTTAGTTCTTTAACTAGATATTCATTATCGTTGAGTATAAACTCAAGAGCCAAATCGGCAACATCATAGTAGAGCGGTGTTCTTGCTTCGTATTTTACATTTATCAAGTACATTGGCGCCCATTGCAGAAGATGTTTGTTTAAAAACTCTTTTTGAACGTTTCTAAGCTCATCTACCGCATCTCTATTGTTATCTTCCAAAGCTTTCAATTCTGCTTCTACTAAATGATGCATAAACTCTAACTCAATCCCGATATGATCTGATGAAACAGTACGAGAGACCTCATAATCAACCATAAAATTGTAAGCACTGTAGATATCAGTTACGGGATTTGCTCCGCCTGTCTCAATCTTTTGATCTTCTCTGGTGTAAAATGTTTCATAAGGAATAAGGTGCAAAAGAGATAAATTTACAAAATCAGGGTTAAGATACTCCTCTAAGAGTTTGTTATCGCTCTCTTCATTTAATGGTTTCCACTCTTTTAAAGTCGGGAAAAAATCCAAAATATTCTCATCACTCTTGATAATATTTAGCATATCTTCATCTAGCTCTTGAAGTAAAACACGAGATATAAGTGCATAAATATTCGCTCTTGCTTTAGTATTTTGCATAATTTTATTCTTTATATTGATTTTTTGGTCTGTGATTTTATCTAAAAAGTCTGAATATACGGTTAGATTTTTAATTGACATAAAACAAAGATATTAGCCCTCTTATATGTTAAAATTGCGAAAAAGGATGCCTCATTACTTACACTTTCATTCATACGATTCATATATTTTCGGTTTTTATCTACGGCGGTTTTTTATTTGTAGATGTTTTATTTTTATCAAAAATGAATCAATCTCTAAATGACGAAGAGCATAAAAAAGCAAGAGAAGCAATTATGATGCATGTAAGAAAAGTTGTTCCTTACGCTCTTATGGTAGCCGTTGCCAGCGGACTCTACCTTATCTCTCAGGTTTTTGGCAAAATTGAAAACGGTACAATGTCATATTTTCAAATTCTTCTAAGTATAAAAGCCTTTTTAGGCTCTTGGCTAGGGCTAAGAGGAATCAACCAGAAATTTTTTAAAATAAATCCGTGGGTCTTTAAAAACCACCTATTTCCGTTTAGTCTAGTTGTCATTATTATTTTGCTATCTCAATTTATGTACCTTTAAAAGTTTACAATTTAAGTAAATTTTCAAAACAACTATTGTAGAGTGTGATAATATTATCTCAAAATTAACACAAAAGGTTTTATAAATGTTTCAAAACTTTAGTATTCATAAAAAAATGAACTACTTTGTAGGAATAGTAACTCTCTCCGTTTTTGCCGGTGCTATCTCTATATTTTTAGCTATGGGGCATATAGAATCTAAATATGATCATCTCCATAACAGCTCTATGATAGGAGGGTTAACCACACTTGAAATAGAAAAAAACCTTAACTATACAAGTAGATTATCAAGAGATATTATGCTTGGTGGAGATTATGATAAGAATATAGTAAATCTTGAAACTACTATTAAAAAAATTGAAATTCACTTTAATTCGCTAGAAAAACTTATGGAGAAAGATATCTCCTTTGGTATGGTTAAAGAGGCTAAAAATTCAACTATGCTCTTTTTAAACAATACATTAAAAACTATGAAATCATTAAACCAGCAAATGATTCAAGAGAATAAAGATGAAATATACAAAAGTTACTCAAAAGAGCTAACTCCATTTGCAAATGCTTCAAGAGATTCGTTTAAAAAACTTGTAGATCTCAAGTCTAACGAATTAGAAAAAGACTCCCTTAACCTTGCATCTGAAATAAATTTTTTTAAATATTTAGCACTTATTGCAGGTATCTCTATCGGTATAATAATGCTTATTTTAGCTACCATTATTAGAAAATCGATAACTTCAGGAATCAATCGATTTACATCGGTAATCGGCTATGTTTCAAAAGGAGATTTTAGCCATAAATCAAACACAGTAAATGATGAAACAGAACTCGGCATTATGGGTGCAGCCTTATCTTCGCTTATAAATTATACCGAGAGTCTCATACATGAGATTAACATAGCCATAACAGATGCTTCAAAAGGAATCTTTACACATAAGATATCTTCAGATGGTATGGACGGAGAGTTTGTTATAGCAATCGAGAGTGTTAAAAAAAGTATAGAGTTTATGAAAACACAACATGCAAAAGCACAAAGGGATGTTTTTAACTCAAAAATCAGTACAAGAAGCGTTAGAGTTTCAGAATCGCTCTCCTTAATTATTTCAGATCTAAGAGCAAATATTGATGACTTAAAAACTATCACAAATGCAACAAAAGAGTCCTCTGACTTAGCAACAAGTTCTCGCAATGATATAGCCGAAATTGTAAATGAACTAAATAGTCTAAGTGAGCAGGTAAATATAAATAACAGCAGTATTGCTGAAATTGCAAATCAAGCTAATGAAATTACATCTGTAATTGAGCTTATCACAGATATAGCAGATCAGACTAATCTTTTAGCACTAAACGCTGCAATCGAAGCGGCACGTGCAGGTGAGCATGGAAGAGGATTTGCGGTTGTCGCAGATGAAGTAAGAAAACTGGCAGAGAGAACACATAAAGCAACAGGTGAGATTTCTATATCCATCAAATCACTTCAGCAAGATATGAGTGAAATCCAAACAAGTTCTGAGACTATGAAACTTACAGTTGAGGGTTCAACCCAAAAGATAAGCGGGTTTGAAGACACACTTATCCAGCTAAGCGACAACTCTTCAAAAATGGTTGACTACTCTTATGGAATGGAAAACAGCATATTTGTAGTACTTGCGAAACTTGAGCATATACTCTACAAATCTCGTGTTTACAACGCTATAGTATCGCTGAAAATGTTTGAACAGCAAAACACGCATCAATGTGCATTAGGTACATGGTACGAGGGAGAAGGGAAAAGAAGATTTGCAGAGACTTCCTCATACTCGAAAATAGCCTCTCCACATGAGACAGTTCATAAAAATGCAAATCAAAATCTTACTTATCTAAGTAAAAATGCTGAAGAAGATACTCTTGCAAACGATGTTATTATCATAAATAATTTTGATGCGATGGAAAATGCTTCAGCAGATCTATTTAACCAATTAGATCATATGTTAAAAGAGTCTAAATAGTTTTAAAGCCCTATTCCCAATCATCATATTTTGATTGGGAGTGTTTATCTTTTTTATAGCGTCTTGCGTTTTTTGTCTTGTCGAGTTGATTTGAAGCGTAAAGGATCTCTTCTTTAACCTCATTAATATCTTTATCACTATCTTTATAGCCAATCATCTTTTTAACAAGTTTTTGCAAATCCTGCAGATCTCCCTTATAAAGAGCTACCTCTTCAACTCTTTGTAAAATTTTTAAACTGTTTGTGACTTTTTTGCTATAACTCTCAGGCGTAAGCTCTTGAGTAGTTGATAAATATGCCAAAATACTCTTATAAAATCGCTCTAATGCTCTAACATAACGCAACCTGCTTGAATTTTCAACTACTTTTTGTGATGCCATTTTTTACCTATTATTTATTTGTTAGTATAATTATACACTTAATTATTTATTATGGAGAGTCGTGTTGAAAAAAATTTTATTGTCGTTTTTATTTTTATCCAGTCTGCTTTTTGCAACAGTTCAAGATGAAGAGGCTTCGCAAGCATTGATTGACTCTAAGATACCGATCATAGACATAAGAACACCTGCAGAGTGGAAAGAGAGCGGGCTTTTACAAGGCTCAATACCGATTATGCTTTTTGACGAAAAAGGTAAATATGATCTCAATGATTTCTTACAAAAGTTAAACGGTGCGGTAGATACGAAAAAACCTTTTGCAATCATCTGTAGAACAGGGAGCAGAACAAAGATTCTCGCCTCTTTT
Organism: Sulfurimonas sp. RIFOXYB12_FULL_35_9; assembly: GCA_001829715.1. Lineage (GTDB taxonomy): Bacteria > Campylobacterota > Campylobacteria > Campylobacterales > Sulfurimonadaceae > Sulfurimonas. The sequence continues at coordinate 13,950 of MICC01000040.1, read as the reverse complement.
TTATCTCAAAAGATGAATTATAATGTTGTAAATATAAAGAGCGGCATACTCTATGCAAAACATCTAAAACTTCCTATCTTGCCATATCAGCCAAAATAGTAAATTTTGAAATTTTTAAGATTTCTGCTCTATTTTAGCGTCAGAGTTTTAGCTATTTTTGCGCTTATAGCACTTATAGCTTTTTTACTCTGGGCTGTTTTGCATGCTATCTTTCTCTAGGCGGTTCAATCTTGTTTACAAGTGCGTAAAGCGTTGGCAGATAGAAAAGGTTTAAAATAGTTCCCCAAATCAAACCAAATCCCAATGACACCGCAATTGGCTGAAGTATCACAGCCTGCCCGCTTGCATAAAATATTAACGTATAAAGCCCTAAAAATGTAGTAAGAGTTGTTATGATAATGGGACGAAGTCTTAGTTTTGCACGTTGTAAAAATTCCTCTAGTTTATGTGTGCCATGTAAAAAATCAAGCATAATTATCCCATCATTTACAACAACTCCTGCAAGTCCCAAAATACCGATTATTGAAGTCATAGAGAGATTTATGCCTAAAAGTTTATGCCCTATAAGTGCACCCAAAACTGAGAGCGGTATAACACTCATAACCATAAGAACATATTTTATTTTTGAGAAAATCAGCAAGAGCGATATAAAAATCAAAAAGAGTGCTAGAAAAATTGCCTTTTGCATATCACTTTTTAGCTGGTCTTTCTTCTCTTTTTCGCCAAGCAGCATAACATCAACACCACTTTCTCTTACCTCATTTAAAGTTGCTTCTAATTTATCAAGCACCTCTTGTGAGGTTGTCTTTCTCTTATCTATGCTTGCGAAGAGAGTTTTAATAATGCTTCCGTTAAGCTTATTTATCTTCTCATAATCCCTTATCTGAATGATTTGTGCAACTTGTGTCAGTTTTACATACTTTCCATCACCAAGCGGTAAATTAAAACTCAAAAACGTATCTATGCTGTCTTTAGCACTGTCTTCAGTTTTTATCTCCATCACACCTCGCTCATTAAAAGTTGTTGCCTGTTTTTGCTCTAAAAAATAGGCACTTAATGTCTTTGCGATAGTTGCTTCACTAAGCCCCAAACTCTCGCCATAAGGGTTTATTTTAATCTTATACTCCATTTTTCCGAGTTTTATATTGTCACCGAAATCTCTAATACCCTCTATTTTGGATATTTTCTCTTCTAGTTTTTTAATACTACTCTGAAGCATCTCGTCATTCGTTCCTGAGAGATTTATCTCTATATCGCTCTTTATAAGTCCGGGCTTATCTTCCATAACACCTAGATCTTCCATGTTGTATTTGCTCTTAAAGAGTGCAATAATCTCTTTTGCCCGAGGGGCAAGTTCGTAAGTCTGCTCTTTACGTATCTTTTGCGGGTTGTTAAAATCAAAACTGAAGTTTAAAGCAGGAGTTATATATTTATCAAAAAAATTCGTAGCTTCTCTGTCATAAAGCTCCATCGTAATCATAAAAACACCGTTGTTTCTTTGAGTCTCACCTGAGAGACTTCTTCTATATCCGATAACAGAAGATATGGCTTTTAAGGAAAATTCCTCTTTATGTTTTACAAGTTCCTCCTCTATCTCTTTTGAGATTTTATATGTCTCTTCAAGCGGAGTATTTATACTTAATTTTCCGGATATATAGAGAAAATTTCCGTCAAAATTTGGGAAAAACTGAAACTTCATAGACGTTGCTACAAAAACAGTTGAAAGCGGAATTACAATAAAGAAGAAGAGAAGAGATATTTTTTTGTAATGCAAAAGATGCAAAACCAGACTCTCATAAAAATTTTGTAATGGTACCCAGTTTACAATGTTATTACTTTTTCTTAAAAACTCATGTGCATGAAGCGGCAAAAAGAGAAAACTTTCCAAAAGTGAACCAAGCAAAATGATGATTACGGTGAGCGGAATCAACATAATAAAAAGTGCCGTCTCCCCCTGCATCATAAAAATAGGCAAAAACGCCACAACAGTCGTCACTGTTGCAAGAGTGACCGGTAAAATCATCTCTTTTGTTCCTCTTATGGTCGCATCATACCTCTCCATCCCCTCATCTATATATCGCTGTATATTTTCACTTACAACAATTGCATCATCAACGACGATTCCTATGACTATGAGTGCTCCCAAAAGTGAAACAACATTTATGGAGTAGCCCATGTAGTAGAGACAGATAATTCCGATGAGAAATGAGAACGGTATTCCAAGCGCAACGATAATGGCAATTCTGAGATTTATAAGAATGTACATGGATATAAAAACCAAAATTAGACCTAGCATAAGGTTTGAGATAATTATGTCTAGTCTTTCTTGAATCGGTTTTGAGTTGTCTTCATAAAATGTAAACTCTGCACCTTTATAGTTTTTTTGCAGTTTTTCAACATAATCTTGAAGAGTTTTAGCCAAAACTATAGCATCGCCGCTTACTCCCTTAGATATGCTAAGAGAGATGGTTTTTTTGCCGTTATAGGTTGCCAAAGTGTCTGTTTGAGGATACTCTATGCTAACCTCGGCAATGTCTGAGAGCTTTATATACTTATCGTTTACATTTAAAATAGCATCTCTATACTCATCAGCATTAGCTTTACCGTTTGCGGTTGATACAAATATAAAATTTCCTCTCTGCTCAATATCCCCTACAGGAAAGATATATGAGAGATTTGAAATAGCTTTTTGCACTGCTGCGTGATCTAGCTCGTATGCTAAAATCGCCTCAGAATTTAGCTTTATAATCACCTCTTCATTAGAGTCACCGCGGATTAAGACTTCACTTATACCCTCTACTTTTGCTACTTTTGACTTCATATCTTGTGCAATAACGGTTAATTCACCGATAGAGAGGGTTGAAGAAGAGATTGCCAATTTAATAAGTGATTTTGTCTTTTCTAAAAGCGAAGAAACAGGCTCATTCATATCGCTTGGCAAATTTTGCCTGCTTTGTGCAACAGAGTCTTTTACACGGCTAAGGGTCAACTCTTTGTTTGCTCCCTTGCTCAAAGTCAAAACTATCGCAAAAGCTCCAGGTGTAATGGTGGTTTCACTCTTGTCTATTCCGTTTATATTGCTAATCGAGTCTTCTATGTCACGAACTGCCATTTTATCCATGGTTGTAGCACTCGCACCTCTGTAAGACCCCAAAACGCTTATTTTATCAAGCTCCATATCCGGAAACATCTCTTTTGGAATGTTTATGTAGGAATGAATCCCCATAAAAACGATAAAAACTAAAAGTGCATGGTTTAACTTGCTATTTTTTATAAAATATTTTATCACTTTATTTCACTTCTATTATAAAAGTGATTTAATAACATTGCTTACACCTTGGTGCAGATTGTAGTTTGAAATCGGAAAATCCAAAGACTCATTTTCAAGATTTACACTATTTCGTGAAAGATAATCACCGAGTATCTTAAGATCTATTATTTTATAGTTTTTGCATGTTGTTTCATCAAGCTTTGTTCTAAGCAAAACTCCTGATTCATTTGATTTTTGAATGGTAAAAGCTAAAGTTTTCAGACTTAAAAAATCACTCCACCTAAAAAATAGTTCCGGAGTAAGTTCCTTTACGGCTATTTCCTCAGGATTAAAAAGCATTTTTGCATCTCTAAGCGGAATCAAAACACTTAAAATCGCCTCACTAAAAGGAACTACCCTCTCCCTCCAAAAAGCAGACTCATTTCTGCTTTTCAACTCATTTTCTAAAGTCTCTAAAATTGTTTGTATCTCTGCGTTTCTAAAAAGTTCATAGCTCTCTTGCTTCATATAACTATCCATTTCATCTTATTTATGACATTATAAATTTTAGTATAATTTTGCTTTTATTACGCCAAATATAATCTCAACAAAGTTCTTAATAAATCAATCGGCTTAGTTTAGTAAAGTTTGAACTCTTTGGCTTGAGATGTTATTTTGGTGCGATTGCATAATTAAAGAAATATCAAGTTTTATATTGTTCTGCTCAAAACTTCCAATCTGTTCTGCCATATCAGTGTCAGACAGTTGGCTACTTGCTGCCATTTTTTGTGTTGCCGAGTTCATCATATAGTTTATAGATTTGTCAGCTGAATTTACAGCAGAACCTATTTCACTCATTGCTTGGCTAATTGATGTTGTAAAATTCTCTATGCTCTCTTGTGAATCTATACTGATATTTGAACTATTTATACCATCTAAACTAACCGATATTTCGCTATCTCCTAGAGAAAAGCTTAGATTTGAGCCAAAAATGGATTTACCATTAAATGATGCAGACTCTATGGATGAGCCTATGGCGTCAAGTGTTGAGTTGAATTCTAAGTTTAGGGCATCTCTTTGAGTCGTATTTAACGCTGCATTATTTGAAGCTACACTTAAATCCTGAAGTTTTGTGCTCATTTGAGATACATTTGAGAGAACACCATCAGCTATTTGCATCATCCCAATCGAATCATTTGCATTCATAATGCCCTGTGAGTCAACAAGTGCACCACTCATCATAGCATGAGCAATCATGACAATAGAAGAATCTTTAATGTCTGAGTTTTTAGCACTAGAAATTTTATTTAAATCACTATCAACCTCTTTCTTATGCTGATTTAGACCTGTCATCGCTGATGAATTAAATTTGTTTACCTGCATTTTAAAACTCCTCATTTCATATATGGGATATCATAGTACAAATTATTTAAATTTAAAATTAGGTTTTCAATTTAATAGACAAATGCCTTAACCATAATCTTTATATTTCAAAGAGTTTAGTATAATCTTGTTTTATTTTTTTATCACAAGGAGTTTTAGTTGAGATTATCAAAAACTTTTCTAACAAATGCAATCGCCACTCTGCTCGTTCTTATATCTTTCGCATTTGAGAACTATATCGGTTCTTTACTTCTCTACACCGGTCTCTTTGCACTCTCGGGTTCTGTTACAAACCAACTGGCTATCCACATGTTGTTTGAAAAAGTCCCATTTCTTTACGGTTCAGGAGTTATACCTCTAAGATTTGAAGCTTTTAAAGAGTCCATAAAAAACCTTATGATGACTCAATTTTTCACGCAAGAACAGATAGAGAGCTTCTTTGCAGATGAAGAAAAAAAGATAGATCTTTCTCCGGTCGTAGAAGAAACAGATTTCTCTCCTGCTTTTGACGCACTTAGCAGAACCGTAATGGAGTCATCTTTTGGCGGAATGCTCGGAATGTTTGGCGGAGCAAGCATACTTGAAAATCTTAGAGAACCATTCTCCATAAAGATGAAAAGTGCAGTCATCGAGATAGTAGGGAGCGATGCTTTCAACAACACGATGCAAAAACATCTAAAAAATTCATCTCTAGGAGGTGACATGATAGAATCAATCGAAAATATCATAGATACAAGGCTGGGCGAACTCACACCGCTTATGGTAAAAGAGATGGTTTATAAGCTCATAAACGAACATCTCTCATGGCTAGTTGTATGGGGTGGAGTTTTTGGAGGAGCGATTGGTTTGGTTAGTTCACTTCTATTTTAATGCCAATCGGGGTAAAGCCCCGTTTGTACATGCTACTAAACTTTATTTGGAAACAACTTCTATAACAACATCTGCCACTTCGATAATATCACCACTGCGAATCTTAGCTCTTTTTCTAAGTTCAATTTCATCATTTCTTCTTACATGTCCATCGGCTACGATTAGCTTTGCTTCTGCTCCGCTATCGACTAAATCCAAAACTTTTAAAAGTTTATAAAGCTCTATATATTCATCTTGTAACTCAAATTTCATTCTGCTTCTCCATATTATAATCGCAATCATATCAAAAAAAATGAAATTAGCTCAGATAGGACATCCAAAACAGACGAACCCACATGTATTGATATACCAGTTTAATGGATTCGTATTGAAATTTTCAAGCTTCTTTATTTAATATAGAAAAGCCTAAATCATACATAGCCTTGTCTACCATTTCTATGGCTCTATCCATAGTCTTTTGAGAAATTTCAGGAAGTTCTCCTCCCCACATCTCCTCGGCCTCTTTAAACCCTTGAAGCATTCCTTCTCTTCCGGCACGCATTTTTTCCTCATCTCCGGCTGCTCCGTTTATAACAAAGCTCGCTACTCTCTCAGATGTTTGAGCTATGCCAAAAAAACCATCCTCACTTACAAGCTCTGTTGCTTCTTCTTTTGAAAGCTCCGCAATCGGCTTGCCGCCGTAGCCAATATCTTTTAAGAAAGTTTGAAACTCGTCATACTGCTTCTTGGAAAAATCACCCCCACTTGAGACAGAACCCTGAATGGATGCCGAGTTAAAAGCCATGGCATTAGAATTCTGCTTAATCTGCTCTCTTATTTCCGAAGCCTCATCTTTGGACAATTTTTCAGTAAATTGCGTCTTAATCTCCGACATGCCTTTCATTGGGCTAGAAGCACCCACACTTGATGATATCTGCATTGCAAATCCTTTAATTTAGATACATATATATCGACTCAAACAGGGCTTTTTTAAAGTTTTTATTTTTTTGCACAAAAACTTAAAACTTTTGCTATAATTTTTGTGATGAAAGATTTTTGTGTGCGAGCTCATCTATAGTATATTCTGCTAGACAAACGACTCTCCCTATATTTTGACTCCACTTCCAAAAGAAGTGAATTTTTACCAAAGAGGTACTACACATGGCAGAATTGCTAGACGGATCAGTTAAATGGTTCAATGAAGAAAAAGGTTATGGTTTCATACAACAAGAAAATGGCGGTAAAGATGTATTTGTACACTTTCGTCAAGTAAACAGAACAGGACCAGGTCGTGTTTCTTTAGCTGAAGGTCAAAAGGTAACTTTTGAACTTGGTGAAGGTCAAAAAGGTCCTCAAGCTGAGAACGTAACACCTCTATAAGGTTTTACCTTGCGGGCTTTGTGCCTGCAAGTTTTCTACGTATTTAAATCAATCTAAACTTATACACTTTTTAAAAAAACAAAACTCTTTTTCATAAAACCATTTTTTTCGTAAAATCTGTGCGCATCTTCTCTTTGAAATCCTGAAGATAAAACTATATTTTTGCACATGCTCATCTTTGCATAATCATGCAAATATTCGAGCATCATCACTCCATACCCACTTCCTCTAAACTTTTCGTCCGTTACTAAATCAAAAATAAACAGGTATCTTCTATAGTAAAGGTTGGTTTGAACCGCAACGCCGGCATAGGTTATAAGTTTTTCACCATCCATAACGCCGAACATCTTATATTCCATACTCCTCATCTCATATATCAGGTCTTCAAATTCATTGTAAGATAAGTCCGTTCGGAGTTGCGATACAACTTCATACGCCATTAAAAGCTCTTTTAAATTCAACTCTCTTATTTGCATATCCACCTGCCTAAAATATTATAAAGTATTATAACAAATTTGCTACAATACAGCTAAATCCAACAAATACGGAAATATATAATGGCTGCTAAAAACTTTGAAGTGATAATTATCGGAGCAGGAGTTTCAGGCACGGCATTAGCATATGAGCTTGCCAGATATACGGATATTGGCTCAATTGGCATTATTGAAAAATATGAAGACATTGCTACACTAAATTCATGTGCAACAAGCAACTCTCAAACCATACATGTCGGGGATATAGAAACCAACTACACTCTTGAGAAAGCAGCCATTACAAAGCGGACTGCAAAGATGGTTGAGAAATATTGTCTTCAACATGACTATCAAAACGAAATAATATTTTCACACCAAAAGATGGCTCTTGGAGTAGGCAAAAAAGAGGTTGAATTTTTACTCCATCGTTATGAAGAGTTTTCCGAACTCTTTCCATATCTGGAAGTTTGGAATAAAGAGAAGTTAAAAGAGTTGGAGCCGAGAGTTGTATTTGATGAAAACGGCGATGAGAGAAAAGAAGACATAGTCGGAATCGGTGCAAGAGGAGAATGGACTACCGTTGATTATCAAAAACTCTCAAAATCATTTTTAGATAATGCTAAAAAAGAGAGTGACACTGATGTTGAACTATTTTTAAATACTCAAGTACAAGAGATTAAAAAAAGCAAAAAACGCGGGTATGTGGTTAAAACAGACAACAAGACGTTTTATGCCGACTTTGTAGTTGTAGATGCTGGTGCACATTCACTCTTCTTGGCACACAAAATGGGCTTTGGTCTAAATCTCGGCTGTTTACCTGTCGCCGGAAGTTTTTATATGACGAACGAAAAAATGCTAAACGGAAAAGTATATATGATTCAAAATCCTAAGCTCCCGTTTGCGGCTCTTCATGGAGACCCCGACGTACTCGCAGATGGAAATACTCGCTTTGGTCCGACCGCACTTATGTTACCAAAACTAGAACGTTACAAAAGCGGAACGTATATTGATTTTTGGAAGACTCTTCGGTTTGATAAAAATATTGCAATCGCATTATGGAAACTCTTACGAGAGAGCGACATCCGCAACTACATCCTGAAAAACTTTCTTTTTGAAATTCCTTTTATAAACAAATATCTGTTTTTAACCGATGCCAGAAAAATCGTCCCCTCACTAAAACTTAGCGAATTTAAATATGCCAAAGGTTTTGGGGGAGTTCGCCCTCAAGTGTTAAATAAAGATGAGCAAAGACTTCTTTTAGGTGAAGCTTCCATTTATACCGGAGAGGGTATGATTTTCAACATGACACCATCACCAGGTGCAACTTCATGTTTGGGAAATGCAGAGAGAGATCTGAAATATATAGTAAAATACCTCGGGAAAAACTTTAAAGAAGATAAGTTTAAAGATGAGTTGACCGATGGCGACTATTGTGTGCTCCCTCAACCGATTGCATCGCAAAAGGCTGTCGTAAACCTTATCAGAGCTGAAATTCAAAGAACACAAGAGAAGTTTTTTCAAGAGTTGCATGTAGGCAGACCTGATGCTGATTTTTGGGATAAACCACACAGCAAACTCTAATAAAAATAAAGGAAAAAAAATGAGAACTTTACTACTAGCTATAATTACAATATCAATATTTGCCGGATGCAGTGCAAAAGAGATTAATTCAGGAGTTGATAGCGTTACCGGAGATATCAAAAATGCTTTTGAAAAAGGAAAAGACAAATCTGCGAATTGACAATAATTAGTTTTTAAACAACACTTGGCTACAATCGCACAAAATAATAGATACCTTTAAGTTGTATCTAAGCGAGAGATAAAATCATGGTAACAGTACAAAATTTAGTTATGCGTTATGGAAATAGAGTTCTATTTCAAGACATAAATCTTAAACTAGACCGTCATAAAAGATATGGTCTTATAGGTGCAAACGGTGCAGGAAAAACAACTTTTTTAAAAATACTTTGCGGACAGATAAAAGAGTATGAGGGTGAAATCATTATCCCAAAAGCCAATAAAGTCGGTGTTTTAGGGCAAAATCAATATGCTTATGAAGACTTCACGATAGCAGATGCTGTTCTTTATGGAAATAAAAGACTCTATGATGCTATAAAAGAGAAAGAGGAAATCTATGCAACTGGCGATTTTGAAGATGATGCGGTAAATGACCGTCTAGCAGAGCTAGAAGTTATCTGTGTTGAAGAAGACCCGACTTACGAATATGATGTCAATATTGCAAAAATTTTAGAAAATGTCGGTATTCCTGCAAATCAACATGGGGAACTTATGAGTACTCTTGATAGTGCCGATAAATTCAAAGTTCTATTAGCACAAGTTCTCTATCCAAAACCGGATGTTTTATTCTTGGATGAGCCTACAAACAACCTTGATATCCAAACAATCAGCTGGCTTGAACATGAGCTTCAACGCCATGAGGGGACGATGGTAGTTATCTCGCATGACAGACACTTCTTAAATGCGGTTGTTACAAATATACTTGATGTTGACTACCAAAAAATTCGTGAATTTACAGGTACATATGATGACTGGTATATAGCTGCAAATGTTATCGCAAAGCAGCAAGAGCTAAATAATGCGAAAAAAGAGAAAGAAAAAGACGAGCTAGAGGCTTTTGTTCGCCGATTTAGCGCAAATGCTTCAAAAGCAAAACAAGCAACTTCAAGACAGAAAAAACTTGATAAACTTGTTATAGATGATATAAAACCATCTTCTCGTCGTGATCCGAGCATTGTTTTTAAAGCAAAAAGGGTTATGGGCGATGAAGCTTTAAATATTATCAATATAAATCACTCATACGGAGATAATGAAGTTTTAAAAAATATAACTTTAAAATTTGAGCCGGATGAAAAGGTGGCACTTATCGGTCCAAACGGTGCCGGTAAAACGACCCTTTTAAAAATAATCATGGAAGAGATGAAACCTACTTCAGGCGAAATTCATTGGGGGGCAACTATTGAAAACAGTTACTTTCCTCAAGACACTGCAGATATAATCAAGGGTGATGGAACTCTTTATGACTGGTTGAGAGGTTTTGACCCTAAAAGAGATATTTCTGAGATAAGAAACTGTTTAGGGCGTATGCTTTTTTCAGGTGAGCAGCAAGAAAAATCAGTTATAAGTATCTCCGGTGGAGAAAAACATAGAATGATGCTTAGTAAAATGATGCTTGAGGGTGGAAACTTTTTGGTACTCGATGAGCCGTCAAACCATCTTGACCTTGAGGCTATCGTTGCACTCGGCGAAGCACTTTACAACTTCAAAGGCAATGTCATCTGTGTTTCACATGACCGTGAACTTCTTGATGCTTTTGCAAACCGCATAATAGAAATAAGAGCTGACGGCACTTATGTAGACTTTAAAGGCTCTTATGAAGAGTTTGCAGAAGCTAAAGAAAATGGACAAATATAGAGATTTTTTAGGGCTTGGGATTGCGGGCAACTTTGCACTCCATTTAGCCCAAGCAGGCGAAGAAGAGGATTTTAAAGAGATTATTACCGCTGATGAAGCATCTCCAAAAGGGATGTTTCCTTTCTATCTGCCTAAGCATGTAAAAGAAGCAAAAACTATTTTAAACACATATCCTCTCTCAAGTTCTATCATAAAATTGCCTCTGCAGAATGTAAATGTTCAAGCAGAACCTGAAGTTACCCTTATCTGTAATCTAGAATATTCTAGCGATAAACTCTTAAAAATCACTCCTACTCATTTTGGCGCATATAACGACTGTTCCATCCGTGTAGCAGGCGCAAGCAAAATCAGCGATAAAAAAAATTGGGGCAAAAATTCTAAAGGGATAAGTGAAAATTTAATTCAAATAGACAAATTTAGCGACGGCGGAATTATGGATAACTACTCCATTTGCAGCTTTTTAAAAAGAGACGGTGAACTCCATGCTTACGGAGAGGATGTAGAACTTAAAGGATACAGCTACTTCTATGAAAAGCTTCAAGAGTGGATGGTTAATCAAATCAGCACTCAAAAAGATTTCGGTCCACTTGAGCCGCTGGACGAGTATATATCTACATGTAAAAACCCAACAAAAGCTATCATCAGCATCGGTGCTACAAGATATACCCCTTACGGTGAGAGTACATTTTTAAAAGATGGTGATGAAGTTTTTGTAGTTTTATATAACAATAGAGTATTGTCATTGCAAAACGTTATGGATAGCATCAAAGATAATAATTATGACCTCTCAAATATAAGTCTATTAAAACAAAAAGTTTTGGCATGAGCAGAGGAAAAAAGTTAGATATTTTCATCGGTGCAGAGATTGAAGATGGATGGGCTAAAGTTGAATCACCCAGAAAAACAAGTCTCTTAAATGAGATAATAGAACCGTCTAAGCACTTCTTGATTTTTAAAAAAGAGAAAAGAAGAGGAAAAACCGTAACCCTTGTAGGTGAATTTCATATAAGCCAGAATGACTCAGAGAGCATATTAAAAAGCTTAAAGAAAAAACTTGGCTGCGGCGGTACTCTTAAAGACGGATGGATGGAGTTCCAAGGCGAACTCAAAGACAAATTAAGAACTTTACTTATAGAGGATGGCTTTAGATTTAAACAGGGGCATTAGATAATAAAAAAAATATTAGTCAAGAGAAAACTGATTAAATTTTCATCAATTTGGTATAAATTATAAAATATTTAATATTTTTTATGATAGTATCCTCGCCTATTTTAAAAAAAGGAAGATATATGCCATACGTTAAAGAGGTATTTGAATACCTAAAAAGAACAAGTCCGTCACAAACAGAATTTTATCAAGCTGCAGAAGAGGTTTTAGAGTCTCTAAGACCATTGATGGTTAAGTACCCAAAATACAGACAACATAAGATAATTGAGCGAATCGTTGAACCGGAACGCCAAATTTTGTTTCGTGTAAACTGGGTTGACGACAACGGAGAAATCCAAGTAAACAAGGGATTTAGAATAGAGTTCAACTCAGCTCTTGGACCATATAAAGGCGGATTAAGATTTCATCCAAGCGTAAATGCCGGAGTTATCAAATTTTTAGGTTTTGAGCAGATTTTCAAAAATGCTTTAACGGGTCTTCAAATCGGCGGCGGAAAAGGCGGAAGTGACTTCAATCCAAAAGGCAGATCTGACAACGAAATCATGAGATTTTGCCAAGCATTTATGAGCGAACTTTTCCGTCATATTGGGGCAAACACTGACGTTCCTGCCGGAGATATCGGTGTAGGCGGAAGAGAAATCGGTTATATGTTCGGTATGTATAAAAAACTTGCAAACAAATATGAGGGCGTATTAACAGGCAAATCTTTAAAATGGGGTGGTTCACTAGCACGTACCGAAGCTACTGGCTACGGTGCAGTTTATTTTGCAAAATACATGTTAGAAGATAGAGGCGAAACGCTTGAAGGAAAAAGATGTGTAGTTTCAGGTTCTGGAAATGTATCTATATATACAATCGAAAAACTTTATCACCTTGGAGCACTTCCGGTTACATGTAGTGACTCAAACGGCATGATTTATGATGAGGCAGGAATTGATTTAGAGCTTTTAAAAGAGCTAAAAGAGGTGAAAAGATTAAGACTTAGCGAGTATGTAAAATATAGACCAACTGCAAAATACACTCCAATCGAAGAGTATGCGGCAGGAACAAATGCGGTTTATAATATTCCATGTTTTGCAGCATTCCCGAGTGCAACTCAAAATGAGTTGAATCTTGCCGACGCTAAAAATCTTCTCTCAAGTGGGTGTGTCTGCGTAAGCGAAGGTGCAAACATGCCTTCAACTCTTGAAGCTGTTCATGCGTTTATCGATGCAAAAATATGTTATGGTCCTGGTAAAGCTGCAAATGCCGGCGGTGTTGCGACAAGCCAGCTAGAGATGCAGCAAAATGCTTCTATGTGCAGCTGGACATTTGAGGAAGTTGATGCAAAACTGGCACAAATCATGAAAAATATTTATGTAAATGCAAGCACTACTGCTGCTGAGTTTGGCGAACCTACAAACTTAGTTTTAGGTGCAAATATAGCAGGATTTAGAAAAGTGGCTGATGCAATGATTGAACAAGGATTAGTGTAACTTTTAGCAAATCTAACTTTTTAACTTCGAATTTTTATTCGGAGTTAAAACTTTTTTTTATTCCCTTTAGATATAATCCATACATAATAGTATATAAAACAAAAGAAGTTAAAATAATAATTATGAATGAAAAATTAAATTTTATAAAACAACTATCTTTTTTCAACTCCCTTGACAATGAAAAATTAAACATTATTGATAATATCTCTAAAGTAATTACTTACCCAAAAAACTCAATTCTCTACTACGAAAACGACATAAATAACAAACTATTTTTTTTGGTCTCCGGACTTTTAAAAGTATACAAAATAGACAAGTTTGAAAATGAAATTTTCCTATACT
>MICC01000040.1:0-185 GCA_001829715.1 Sulfurimonas sp. RIFOXYB12_FULL_35_9 | reverse complement strand
AAAGCAGAGTTTTTATCCAAAAACATACTAAACAACGAGTTTATAAATGAGATACTGCTAAAAACTCAGCAACTTCACTGCGTTGTAAATAGAGAACTTGTTTTTGACGCAACTGCAAAAGTTGCTTTTTCTCTATGTGATGATTTGGAAATGTTTAACTCACTTAAAAGACACGAAATTTCTTT
>MICC01000039.1:25700-55437 GCA_001829715.1 Sulfurimonas sp. RIFOXYB12_FULL_35_9 | reverse complement strand
TTTTTAAAGCATTGAAACAATTTTACCGAAATTAGTATATTTTGCATTCTTTTTGCATTCTTGTTTGATTTAATACGTCAAATTGATTTTATTAAAGAGTTGTAAATGGATAAATTAAGACTTCTTATAGCAGATGATGATGAAGACAATCGTTTAGTTTTAAGAGCTACATGTAGAAATTTGGAATATTTTGAGATAAAAGACGCGGTTGACGGTCTTGAAGCCGTAGAAATTGCAGAGTCGTGGCATCCTCATATTATTTTGATGGATATTATGATGCCTAAAATGGATGGTTTTGAAGCATCCAAAATTATAAAAGAGAGACATCCTAAAACCGTTATTGTTGCAGTAACCGGCGTTCTTGATTCTCGCGTTGAAGAGAAGATGAGTGCAATAGGCATTGATATATACATTCATAAACCGATTGACAGGGAATTAATCCGTTTTAAACTTCAAAGTGTCGCTTCATCGTTTCGTTTAAAACTTGGCAGTTTTAAAGACAGACCTAAAAAAATCACCCTAAATCCTTTCAACTCAGATATTCCTTCGTACAAAACCATCTTTGACATCATAGACACGGAAGCTATGATGGAGTTTGGGATGTGGCTTTTTGACAGGTACAACGGTAAGGTTACGGCAGTATCAAGCAAGTTTGACAAAGTTATAGAGCTTTTTTACAAGCTTATGAGCAAAGGGAGTAAAAACGGCGAAACAATGACTATTATCGTTGAAGAGAGCTATGAAGAGTTTTACATCACAATGAAGTTTGAAGAAGCAATAGTTTTAGAGAAAAAAATCTTAGATATGCTCAATGAATTTGGAACAGAGGTTGTCTTTCAAGAGAATATTTTTTGCGCAAGACTGAGCAAACCTATCGAGAAAGAAGTGACTTCACAGGAGATTTCGGAGCATTTGCAAACAAAGAAAATTTCTGCAGAGAATATAAAAATTCAGCATACAAGCGAGAGAGCAAAAGATAGCGTAAAAGAAGTAAGAGTTATAGAATCAAAAGAGAGAGAGCTTCTGCATCAAAGCTTTATTCATAAAACAAGTGCGGCAGATTATATTGATGAAATCGGTGATATTTTAGATGAGATTCTTGAACTCTCAAGCATAGACGAAGAGTGGAAAGAGAGACTTAACCTGATTGAAAAAGATCCAAGTGAGAAAAACTTTATAGATTTTGTAGATGCCGTTCTTAATATCTATGTGCGTGTTATCAACAATCTTTTTGAGTTTACCGCCCTTGCTTATGCGCTTACATCGTTGGGAGTTTTTATTAAAAATAACGCAAAGATTATAAGCGAAGATAGTTTAAAAACAAAAACAATGATTATGCTTTTTGAACATCTAGGAGAGGATCTTACTTCGTGGAGGGAACACATATTTATTTTACAAGACACAGCAGATATCCATTATCTTGATAGTTCGTTCTTTAGTTCTTGTATGCAGATAGAAGGAATTATAGGCAACAAAGAAGTAAGTGCGGATGAAGATTGTATGGAGTTTTTTTAAAAACCAAATCGGCGGGGTTAAAACCCCGCTTCCAAAAAAAACGTCACTAAAAATAATAAAAAAATAAGGAGAGATACAAATGGCAAAAAGAGTAATTATAGTTGATGATTCAAGAGCGGTTATCGCAACGGCAGAGTTGGCATTGGAGGGGATGATAAACTCTAAAACTATAGAGTTTAAATCTTATCTAAATCCTATGGAGCTTTTAGGAGCGCTTCAAAACGGAAGTGAAAATTTTGATCTTCTTATCAGCGATGTAAATATGCCTCAGTTAAACGGGCTGGATCTTGCCCGTGCCATCAAGGCGGACGAGCGATACAAAAATAAACCGATAATTATCTTAACAACGGAGAGTTCAAACGAAATGAAAATGAGCGGAAAAGAGATAGGAGTGACAGGCTGGATGGTAAAACCTTTTAGTGACGACAAGCTTGTAAAATCACTTCAAATGGTCTTAGGAGTCTAAATATGGATAAGAATGCAACTCAGTCAAAAAGGGAGAGATATCTCACTTTTTACATAGGAAATGAGCAATACGGCATAGCGATAAACAGAATCAAAGAGATTATCGCAATGATGAACATAACAAAAGTTCCAAAAATTCCCGCTTACATGAGAGGGGTAATCAATTTACGCGGTTCGATTATACCGGTTGTCGATACAAGACTGCGCTTTAATATGGACTATAGAGAGTCTGACATGCACACGGCAATTATAATTGTTGAGGTGGAGAAAATAAGCATCGGGTTTATCGTAGATAGAGTCGAAGAGGTTTCTTCCATTGATTCGTCGAGTTTGAGTGAACCTCCAAAATTCGGAAACGGCATAGATACGGATTTTATCTGTTCAGTCGCTCAAATAGAGGATAACGTAGTAATGATTTTAGATGTGCTTAAGCTTTTCGAAGCTGATGAGCTGGTTAGTCTTGAACAAATAGAACAAAAACAAACACAAGGAGAATAGAGATGAATTGGTTAGAGAATATGATTTTACAAACAAAGTTAATTTTATTAACTGGGGTAATGATGGTTGCATTGGCAACTCTTGGATATATGGGATTTAATACGACGCAAAAGTGGGATAGCAGCATTACAGAAGTTGGTTCCGTTAGATTGCCTTCTATAGTTGGCGTTATGGAGATGCGTATCGGTATCAATCAAGTGGTAATTCAGCAAAACCGTGTTCGCGGACTAAAAGGCGACAGCGGAATTGATAGTAAACTGCAAGATGCTATAGATAGAATCAACAAAGGTTTTGAGCGTTATGAAAAAGGGCTTAAGATTTATGCACCGCTTCCTCAAACTCCTGAAGAAGAGAGAGAGTGGAAAAACTTTGAAAACGCATTTGGCAAATGGAAAGAACTGAGTTTAAAGTTTCAGGCAAATGTTCTTGAACCGCTTTCACGCACTAAAGATGAAGCGATGATTGAGAACTATTTTGCACAGATGGCAGGATTTGTAGAATTAAGCCGTGAACCTCGTTCTGCGGCATTAGCGAGTATGGATAAAGTTGCAGATATCAATATCAAAGCTACGGATTCTTCAGTAAAGACTGCACAAGATGATTCAAAAAATGCTGTTCAGATGACAATGATAGTCGTACTTACGGCATTTGCCATTTCAATTTTGCTTTCAATCATGATTATTCGTTCGATTACACGTTCAATCACGCAAAGTGTAACATCTATTCGTGACGGTGCTATGCAGATTACTTCTGCGAGTGACCAAGTTGCTTCTTCGTCGTCATCTTTGGCTCAGGGTGCGAGCGAGCAGGCTTCAAGCGTTGAAGAGGTGAGTGCAACTCTTGAAGAGAGTACGGCTATAAATACGCAAAATACAGATAATGCGCGTCAAGCTGATATTTTGGCGAGAAATGCAAATGATTCTGCAAAAATAGGGTATCAAAAAGGCGAAGAACTTTCTAAATCTATGCATGCAATTACAGAGTCTGCTGCTAAGATTTCCGGAATTATCAAAGCAATTGATCAGATTGCATTTCAAACAAACCTGCTTGCGTTAAATGCAGCGGTTGAAGCGGCACGTGCAGGTGAACACGGCTTAGGTTTTGCGGTTGTTGCCGATGAGGTTAGAAACCTTGCTCAAAGAGCTGCATCTGCTGCAAAAGAGACTTCAGACATCATTGAAGAGGTTGTTGGACAGATTAAAGAAGGAAACGAGATTGCACATGCGACGCATACATCTTTTAAAGAGATAGTAGAGCAGTCTAAAAAAGTTTCAGACCTAATCGGAGAAATCTCTATAGCAGGCAAAGAACAAAGCGAAGGTATGGCTCAGATAAATCAGGCTATGGGACAAGTAGATCAGGTAACACAACAAGTTGCCGCTAACTCGGAAGAGGCTGCAGCTGCTGCAGAAGAGCTAAATGCACAGGCGACATCTATGATGGAGACTGTAAGAATTTTAGCAAAAATGGTGGGGATGGAATCTGATGCGCCTATGATGATACAAAAAAAGAAGCCTATCCATCAGATGGAGATTAGAAAGCCCGTAACTATGCAGAAAAAACCAAGTATGACTAAAAGTACTTCTTCAACAAACAGGGCTGAAGAGATTTTTCCTTTGCATGAAGACGATTTAAAAGAATTCTAGATGGAATTCAACGGAGATATATTAACCATAGATATGTCTATATCTATGGAGGAAGTAGCAGAATTTGAAGAGTTTGTTCGTCCTAGAATTGATTATATCGAGACAATCGAGGTTGAGGAGGAGGGCGCTCTAAGAAGTAGTGCTCTTATGTCCTTGTTGGTGAGTTTAAAACGAACTAAACCGGAGCTAAAAATTCCTTTTTTAGAAAAGGGAGTGTTAGTTTCACAAAAATACGGAACTATTCATTGGATATGTCATGACTAAACAAGAACAGGTAAAAGCTATCTTTATCGAAGAAGCCGGTGAAATAATTGAAAAATTAGATATTGATATTATTCGCTTTGAAGAAAATTGCAGCGACTTTAATTTACTAAATGAGATTTTTCGCGGTGTGCATACGCTAAAGGGAAATACCAATGCTTTTGGTTTTACCCGTCTTGGCGAGTTTGTTCACCATTTTGAAGACGTGCTTGATCACTATCGAAGTACTCAAGAGAGCATAGAAGAGTACAATTTAGAACTTTTTGTAGGCAGCGTTGATGTCATCAAAGAGGTTATGAATTGTGAACTTGATGCTATTGCTACATTGCCTCAAAGCTATGACGGCTGTTTGGAGAAGATTAAAAATCTTATCTCTATAAAAAAGAACAAACCATCTTCTAGCCAAGAGCTTCAAGAGAGTGCAACAGAGCTAAAAGATTTGGCTTTAGAGTTTGGCTTAAGCTGCTTGGAACAGCAGCAAAACTCTATAGAGAGATCTATAAAAGATGCTCAAGCTAAGCAGAGCGAAGGGTTAAATGTCTATAAAATAGATTTAACGCTTGATACCGATTGTTATAAAAGAGGTTTTGATTATCTTCTGTTTTTAAACATGCTTGCACAAAAAGCTCTATTGTTGGAGAGTTTTTTCAACATGGAAGGCATTGTTGAGATTGATAGTTTTAAAAGCGGTGAAAACTATATTGGAAAAGTATCGGTAGTTGTTTTAACTTCTCTCTCAAGAAGTGAAGCGGATGAATTTTTCGAATTTTTGTTTGATTATGAGTATGAGATAAATCTAATAGAACCGCCTGTTGTAGAGGTGATGGAAGCAGTGGTTAAGCCATCAGTTGAGGTTGCTAAAGTAGCTGCGGATAGCAGTGCGTCAAACTCCATGTCCTCAAAATCGACTATCCGTATCGATACTTTTAAACTAGATGAGCTGTTTGATTCGGTGGGAGAACTTGTAATAGCACAAAATTTTATTGCTCAAAACGATAAAATCAGATCTATAGACGATGAGTCGATAAACCGTACTATAGAGACGCTTTCAAAAATTACAAAAAGAATCCAAGATCGTGTTATGAGCCTTAGAATGGTAGCTATCAAAGATACTTTTGACAAGATGAAGAGAGTTGTACGCGACACTTCCAAAAAGACTTTAAAAGAGGTTAACCTTATCGTTCAAGGGGAAGATACCGAGATAGATAAAACTATGATAGACAGCCTATCCGATCCGCTGATTCATATTATCAGAAATGCGATAGATCATGGGTTGGAGGCTGATGCTGCCGAGCGCATAAGAGTTGGCAAAAACACTAACGGGTCGGTTACTCTAAAAGCTTTTCATAAAAGCGGAAACATCGTTATCAGCGTAAGCGATGACGGCAGAGGAATCAACAAAGAGAGAGTTTTGGCAAAGGCGATTGAGAGAGGCGTTATTAGCGGAGATGAAAACCTAAGCGATTCTCAGATATTTGCTCTTATCATGCAACCGGGTTTTTCAACGGCAGAGAGCATTAGTGACCTTTCCGGTCGCGGTGTCGGTTTGGATGTGGTAAAAACATCTATTGAAAAGCTTCGTGGAAAGATAGAAATCGACTCAAAAGAGGGTGAGGGAACTACATTTTCTATGGTTCTTCCTCTTACACTTGCAATCATTGACGGAATGCTTGTACGTACTGCAGGTGAGATCTATATTATCCCGACTTTAAGTGTTGTTGAGTCGTTTAGACCTGAAAAGGAGATTGTACATGTGTTTAAAGAAAAAGGTGAGTTTGTCAGCTTAAGAGGGCAATATATTCCTGTTATGAGACTAAGCGATGTATTTAACCTTAATGCTAAGCGTATTGAACCGTGGGAAGGGATTTTAGTTTGTGTGGAAACCGAAGGAGGACGTATAGCGATTTTAGTCGATGAGCTTGTAGGTCGTCAGCAGGTTGTTATAAAAACATTAGGTAAAACATTGGCTATGTTAAAAGAGATATCAGGCGGTGCGATTCTTGGAAATGGCGATATAGCACTTATTTTAAATGTAGACGAATTACGACCTTTGGTTGAAGTTTCTCATGTTTGATATTGAATTAAAACCACAAGAGTTTAAACTTTTTCGTAATTATATTTATGAAAAAGTGGGTATTTCACTCTCCGAGCAAAAAACTACGCTTGTAAAAGGAAGACTCAACAAAAGGTTAAATCAGTTGGATATGACCTCGTTTAAAGATTATTATGATTACTTAGTCGACGATGCAAGCGGGGAAGAACTTACTTTTTTCATGAGTGCCATATCTACAAACGTCACCTCTTTCTTTCGTGAGAGTGCTCAGTGGAGTTGGCTTGAGGGCTATCTGCCGCAGATGGTGGCATCAAAGAGAGAGAAAAAATTAAGAATCTGGTCGGCAGGATGCTCAAGCGGAGAAGAGCCGTATACGATTTTAATGTTTTTGCAAAATCATCTTCATGATTTTGAGAGCTGGGATATTAAAATTTTGGCGACTGATATTTCATCAAAAGTTCTCTCCAAAGCTATTTTGGGTCATTATGATTCAAAACAGGTAGAACAGCTGCCAAAAAATATAGTTATAAAATCTTTTGAAAAAGTACATGAGCAAAATGTTCTCAAATATCAGATAAAACCCTCTCTTAGGGAGAAAGTGATGTTTCGTTTATATAATCTTATAACAGATCCTTTCTTCATTAAAAATGAGTTTGACATGATTTTTTGCAGAAATGTTATGATTTATTTTGACGAAGCAAACAGAAACAATCTTATAGGACGATTTACGACTCTGTTGCCAAAGGGAGCGCCTCTGTTTTTAGGAAGTTCTGAATCTTTGACATCACATAAAAACAGCCTGAAACTTTTGGGTTCTTCAATTTATCAAAAAATATAAGGTTATGATGTGAAAAATTTAGAACTCCATGTCTCATCACAAGAAGCAAAGTTTGATCTTAGTGAACTCTTCTTCTCGATTACAAAAACTGACTCTACGATACTTTCGGGGAATGAGACGTTTGTGCGTATCAGCGGATATGAAAGAGATGAGATTATAGGTCAGTTTCATAATATCATTCGTCATCCGGATATGCCTCATGTAGTTTTCAAAACATTTTGGGATTTTTTAAATGCCGGCAAGAGTGTTGCGGCTTATGTAAAAAACAGAACAAAAGAGGGCGGTTACTACTGGGTTTTTGCAGTAGTTTTTCCGCTAAGAGAGCGTTATGTCTCCATACGAATAAAACCCAATGCACAGCTGTTTGACTCCGTAAAAGAGCTATATGCTCAACTTCTTAAATCTCAAGAGAGCTTAGATATGCAAGAGAGCGAGCAGCTGCTTTTGGAGGCGTTAAAGAGTTTGGGTTATCGTGACTATGAACATTTTATGAATGAAGCTTTGGTTGAAGAGCTTTTGATACGAAAAAAGCTTTTTCTAGAGTGTGAAGCGAAAGATGACTCTTTTTGTTCAAAATCGGAGTTGGAATTAAAGATAGAAGGACTCTACTGCTCTAGCAAAAAAATGCTTGAGAGGTATGCCAAATGGTTTGAAAAAATTGAGGGATTTGGTAAAATAAAGTCACTCTTTGAGGAGAAATCTCTTGTTCTTAGTTCACTTGCAAGAGATATAGTATTTTTATCGATTAATGCATCGGTTGCATCTTACAGAGTAGATACTTACGGTGAGACGTTCGGTGTTTTGGCGAGCGACATTAGAGTCAATGCCAAAGAGAACGATATTTTAATCGCTCAAATTGACGCACTCTCTCAATCTTTGTCCGAGTCGCTAAACGAGGTTATATTTTTAGTCTCCTCCATAAGTCTTCAGATGGAGATGATTACCTACTTTATAAGAGAACTTTTTGAGAACAACAATGAGGAGCTGACTCAAAATGTATCTTTTTTGTTTGAACTCGTACATGTATATAACAAAAAGTTGAGTGAGCTTGTTTTGGTAATAGAAAAAACGATTCAAAAGAGCATTTTGCATCTAAATACGCTTGAAGGACAGATTATGTATCTAGGGTATATTCAGATATACGGGATTATCGAGTCGGCTAGAAGCAATGATGAATCTTCAGGTTTTACAGAGATATTTTTGCAGTTAAAGTCTCTAATCGCAAATACGGCGCAAGAGGTTTCAGATATGAAACAGGTAGCTGAGAAATTTTTTACGGATAATCGTATTTTGATAAATGAGTCAAAAGAGAATGAGAAGATGCTTGTCAAACTCGAAGATGAGATATCTGATATCAATAATATAGAAGGCTGAATTTTGGAAAATGTAGCAAATAAAGAGAACATGGGTGATGAGTTGGCATTTTTGAGCAAAAAAATCTTAGAGCTAAATAAAAAACTTATAGATAGCGAAAAAGCAAAATCAAGGTTTCTCTCTCTTGTGGCAAACAAGTTAAATAACCCTCTGACAGCTATTTTGGGGATAATACCTCATTTGAAAATTATAGATACAAAAGAGAACGAGTTACTCTTTGAATTGGTTTGCAAAGAGGTTTCAAATCTTGATTTTAAAATTCAAAATCTGGTGATGGCATCCGAGATAGAGAGCGGAAATATTGATATCTCTTATGCTTTGGTAGAACCTCTTGAGATTATAGATGAAGCTCTCGAGAGTCTAAAACATCTTATAAAAGAGAAAAATATCGAGATAAAGATAAATAGCTCAATCAAACAAAAGGTTGTAACAGACCCGAAAAAGGTATATACGATAGTAAAAAACCTTATCTCAAACGGATGCAAATACGGTTTTGAAAACAGCGTTATTGAGATTGATTTGGATATTAAAGATTTGATGTTTGTTATCAAGGTAAAAAATCAAGGAGATGCGCCTAAGGTAAACTATAAACCTGAAATATTTACCCGTTTTGCAAAAGACGCCGACGGTAAACACGGTTTGGGTATAGGTCTTAGCGTTGTCCGCGAGATATGTGAAAGACTTGATGGAACTATAGATTATGAGGGTGAGGACGGATTTGTAACTTTTGTTGTTAGGCTCTCACTTGATGAAAGTATGGTAGATTCTCAAGCTTACGGCTCAAATGAGTTTCTTTTTGAATCCTTTGATGATGCCATTGAGTTGTAGATGATAGAAGGAAACTCAACTTTCATACATGTAGGTCAGATACATGTTGATGTTGCACCGGCTTCAATTTCAACTATTTTAGGCTCTTGTGTGGCAGTTTGTCTTTATGACAGAAAATCTGGTATAGGCGGAATGAACCACTATCTGCTCCCTTTTTGGAACGGCAACTCTTTGCAATCTCCGAAATTTGGCAATATTGCCATTCCAAAATTAATAGAGAGTATGCTTGAACGTGGTGTTAATATCAAAAATATGGAGGCAAAAATCTTCGGCGGTGCATCTATGAACATATCCGCATCAAACAATATGATGATAGGTGAAAAAAATATATTGGTTGCAAGAGAGATTTTAAAAGAGTATAGAATTCCCATAGTGGCTGAGGATGTCGGTAGAGAAAACGGCAGAAAAATTCAATTTAATTTACAAAATGCTAAGGTACTGTTAAAGTATACGATAAAGGTACATGTATGATGTTTGGAGATGAAAATGGCTATTAGAGTTTTGATTGTAGACGATAGTGCGACGGCTCGTGCAGTACTGCGTGATATTTTGGAGTCCGATGACTCTATCGAAGTCGTAGCAACGGCTTCAGATGCTTATGTCGCAAGAGACAAGATTGTTGAACTTAGACCAGATGTCGTCTGCTTGGATGTTGAAATGCCAAGAATGGACGGAATTACTTTTTTAAAAAAGCTTATGCACCACATGCCGCTGCCTGTTGTGATGGTATCTTCACTTACGCAAAGCGGAGCTAAAACTACGCTAGAAGCACTAGAAGCAGGAGCGGTTGATTTTGTTCCAAAGTTACACTCTCATATTTATGACTCTAAAGACGAAATGAAAGACGAGCTTATCGCAAAGATAAAGACAGCTTCTAAAGTAAAAGTTTTCAAAAAAGAGCTAAAGACTCAGATGCAGGCAAATACTACATCTTTGGCTGAGACTACGAACAAAATTCTTGCCATCGGTGCTTCAACCGGCGGTACGGAGGCACTTAAGGACGTACTTATGGGATTGCCTAGAAATGCACCCGGAACGATTATCGTTCAGCATATGCCGGCAAACTTTACGGCTCCATTTGCGCAAAGACTGAACTCTATATGTGCAATGGAAGTAAGAGAAGCAAAAAATGGGGACAGCATAACTCCTGGTCTGGTTTTGGTGGCTCCGGGAGATTATCACATGGTAGTAAGACGCTCCGGAGCAAGGTATTACGTAGAAATCGGAAGCGGCGAGAAAGTTTCAGGGCATAGACCATCGGTTGATGTTTTGTTCAACTCGGTTGCAAAAATTGCAGGATCAAACGCAATCGGCGTTATACTCACGGGAATGGGAGCTGACGGTGCAAAGGGGTTGCTTAGCATGAAAAATGCGGGAGCAAGAACAATCGGGCAGGATGAAGCAAGCTGCATTGTATACGGTATGCCAAAAATTGCATATGATATCGGAGCAGTTGAGAGACAAGTGCCGCTTGAGAGAGTAGCCAATACAATACTTTCACTAATATAAGTGTTTAATAGTAGTCGGAAACGGGAATTCATTCCCGTCTGTACTAGGTAGGGTTAAAACCCCACTTCCAAACACCACCACTAAAAAATCTTGAAAACGAAGTTTTCGTAGCTTTAGGGGTATTTTAAATAAGTAAAAGGGGCAATAGATGAGAATTTTTTTAGCAGAAGACAACGAAGACAACTATTTGATTGTAAAATCAAACTTAAAAAAGGTGCAGGAGTCGGTTGAGTTATTGTGGGCTCAAGATGGGGAGATGGGTATTGAGATGCTTGAGCATGAAGATAATATAGATATCTTCTTAATTGATATCGAGATGCCAAAAATTGGCGGTTTAGAGCTTACAACGTGGATTAGAGGACAAGAGAGATTTGCAAATAAACCTATAATTGCCGTTACCGCATCTGTTTTTGCGGAGATGAAAAAGATGTATCTTGAAAAGGGGTTTAACTTTATTTTGGAAAAACCATTTGCAAGAAAAGAGTTTCTTGATATTTTACAAAAAGCGATGAATATGTCATGAAAGAGCCGCTTATTTTAATCATAGACGACAACTCTGACAGCCGTTTGGCGATACGTGCGGCTCTTAGAAAAAAAGGATATATTTTTTTAGAGGCACATGGCGCAAAAGAGGGTATCGCCATGGCAATAGAATATAATCCTAATCTGATTATTATGGATATTATGATGCCCGAAATTGACGGTTATGAAGCTTTGCGCATAATCAAAGAGAGTGATAAAACAAAGCATATTCCCGTCTTGGTTGTTTCCGCACTTAGTTCTATGAATGAGAAGATTGTTGCTTTGGAATACGGTGCCGATGGGATGCTTACAAAACCTTTTGATAGAGTCCATTTGGCAGAGCAGATAGAAGCGTTGGTGGGGCTTTGTAAAAATGCTTCCAACGGCAAAACTGAGAACATCGAACAACAAGAGATATTGGATAGTATTTTTCATAGACAAAGCAGAGAACTTATCCGTTACTACTATACGGATGCTCTGACAGGGCTTCCAAATCGAAGCCAGCTAATAAGAGATATAGGCAATGCAAAAAATTTATCTCTGATTCTAATAGATATTGACAGTTTTAAGGATATCGTCTATTTTTACGGTCATGAAACAGGCGATTTGTGTCTTAAATCATTTACGTTAAAAATAAAACAACTTTTAGACAGCGATAAGTATGAGCATTACAGAATTTCAGGTGATATTTTTGCCGTTTTAGTAAAAGAGTGCAGTGCAGCAGAAGAACTTAATAATCTTATGCGACAATTTGTCTATGAAATGGAGAGGGTAAACTTTTTATGTGAAGGACATGAGATACACTTTAGATTTACGGTTGGTGCCTCTATGTTTGAGAGTGAACTTTTAATAAGCGCGGAAAAAGCCCTTAAAACCGCAAAAGCGGCAAATAAAACTATACTTTTATATGATGAAGAGAGTGAGGAGTTTAGGTCTTACGAACAGAATATTTTTTGGATAAACAAGATTATCGAGGCAATATCATGTGATAATATCGTTCCCTTTTATCAACCCATAATTAACAATAAAACCCATAAGATAGAAAAATATGAGTGTTTAGTGCGTATTGTTGAGAAAGACGGCACTATTCATACTCCGATAAAATTCCTCGATATTTCTAAAAAATCAAAACACTATGTCGCTATTACAAAAAATGTAATAGAAAAATCGTTTAAACAATTTGAAAACAGTGATTCTCAATTTTCCATAAACCTTTCCGCTAAAGATATGGTAGATAGTGAAATGTCAGAGCATATTTACAGCAGCCTTAAGAGTTTTAGCGGATGCAATAGAGTTATTTTTGAGCTTTTGGAATCTGAAGGGGTTGAAAACTATAATGCCGTTTATGCTTTTATTAGCAAGGTAAAAGAGTATGGATGTCAGATTGCGATTGATGATTTTGGAAGTGGATATTCAAATTTTATACATCTTTTACGACTAAAAGTTGATATTATAAAAATCGACGGATCTTTAGTTAGAGATTTAGACAGAGATGAAAATGCACAAATTATGGTTCAGACGATTGTTGATTTTGCAAAAAAACTTGGTATATTAACCGTTGCAGAGTTTGTGCACTCTGAAACCATCAGCCGCATAGTAAAAGATCTTGGAGTTGATTACTCTCAAGGCTACTTTATAGGAGAGCCTAATCAAGAGGTGCTAAAGAGTGAATGAATTAATCAGGATAAAAAACAGAATTTTTAAAATAATGCCTTTTGTTTCGGCGATTATATTTTTTGCAATAACCTATCAATACTATTGGGCTATGAAAAATAGCGCATATGCCAAACTTCAGGCGGAGTTTTCATTTAAATCTAAAGAGATTAAGAGGCTTATAGAGGGAAGGATACTATCTTACGAGCAGGTATTAAACGGCGCGAAAGGTCTCTTTATGGCTTCAGAATCCATTACAAGAGAAGAGTTTAAAACGTATGTGGCGGCTTTAAAACTAGATCTTATGTTTCCGGGTATTCAGGGTGTAGGTTTTAGCGTAATCGTTCCGCCTAGTAAAAGGGATGATTTCATAAAAAAAATTCGCGCTGAAGGTATAGAATCTTTTGATATAACGCCTATGAACATGCGTGATTTTTATACTAGCATCGTTTATCTTGAACCTTTTAACGAAAGAAATAAAAGGGCTATCGGTTATGATATGTTTTCCGAAGAAAACAGAAGAGAAGCGATGCAGAGTGCCAGAGATAAAAACAGTGTAGCAATATCCGGTAAGGTGACTTTATTGCAGGAGTATGATAATAATACGCAAAGTGGTTTTTTGATGTATCTGCCTATTTTTGATAAAAGTATAAAAAATGAAACCTTGCAAGAGAGAAGAGAGCATATAAAAGGGTGGGTTTATGCTCCTTTTAGAATCAATGATTTCATGCATGGACTAAATGAGTATGAAAATAATGATTTTGATATAGAGATATACGATAACGGTGTAGTTAGTAAGAAATCACTGATGTACGACAGATTTGCAAATAACGAAAAGTCTCTTTATAGCAGCGATATCACTATAAATGTTGCAGGGCGCAACTGGACTCTCCTAATCAAATCAACGCCTATTTTTGAGGCAAAAGTGGATCTTGAAAAAGCAAATATTTTGCTGCTTGCAGGAGCTGTATTTAGTCTTTTTCTTTTTTATATTTTTTGGCAGATGGTTAATATCAAAGAGTATGCGCAAAAGAGAACGCAAAGAGCAAACAATGACTTGCTTATAAATAAAAATAAACTTAGTAACTTAAATAAAACGCTTGAAAAAAGAGTAGAGGATAAGACAAAAGAGCTTCAAATAGCAAATGAGAGACAAGAAGAGTATATTTTTAGCTTGGAAATATTAAATTTAGAGTTGAAAAAATCAAAAGAAAATGCGCTTCAAGCCGCGCAGGCAAGATCTAATTTTATTAGCAGTATTTCACATGAGTTAAGAACGCCTCTCAACTCCATAATAAATTTTACGGATCAGACGATAGAAGATTTTGATGAGATGCTTTTAGATAAAGATCTTCAAGACGATACAAAAAATTATTTACGAAGAGTTTTGGCAAATTCAAAACATCTGCTTCAGCTAATAAACGATCTTTTAGAATTTACAAAAGCCGAAGCAGGAAAAATCGATTATACGCTGGAAAAAGTTGATATAAATATTATAATGACGACTGCTTATAACAACACATACTCTCTCTTAAACGGAACAGATATACAATTTAATTTAAAACTAAACCAAACACCTCTTATTGCGATGATTGATTCAAGAAGGTTTTTACAGATACTTTTAAATTTGCTCTCAAATGCTATTAAGTTCACCAAAAAAGGCTCAATAGAATTAAGAAGTTTCGATGATGCTAATTATATTTCAATCGAAATTGAAGATACCGGCAAGGGAATTGCTATTGAGAAGCAAAAAGCCATATTTGAGCCTTTTATACAGGCAGATAGCAATGATAGCGGAACAGGGCTTGGACTAGGACTTGTTCAAAGAATGTGCGACGATATGGGAATCGAAATTTCGTTAAATTCACAAGAAGGGATGGGAAGTGTTTTTCGTCTGAATATAAAAAAGGTTCAAGTATGATAAAAATTAAATTAAACTCGATAGTCTTTAAAATGATGATGCCGCTGATGGCAGTTGCAATCTTAGTCGTGGGTATTACATTTTTAGTAACGCAGACATATCTAAAAAAAGTTGTCGAAGATATTTTCATTGATCTTCAGGCGCATCATCTTGAAGAGATATACTCTTTGAAAATGGAAAATATTATCATTGAGATTCAAAGTGCGGGAACTGCAATCGCCGCTTCAAAAGAGGTAGAAAATTTTCTTTTAAGTCAAGATGCAGCAGAAGGTAAGATGTCGCCGCAGATGAAGCAAAAGCTTTCTGATTTTAAAAGATTTTATAGACTTGATACAATATATGTCGCCCATGCAAACAGCAGAAACTATTTTAACGAAAACGGTTTTCTCAGAGTCGTAAATCCCTCCGACAAAGAGAGCGGATGGTTTTTAAAAACGTTACGCGGCAAAGAAAGTTTTCTAATAAATACCGATGCCGATTTTGCGCAAACTCTGCATATATGGTTCGATGGGGTAATCGGCAGCGAGGATAACCCCGTAGGTCTTGCAGGAGGCGGAGTAGATATCGATAATATTTTTGAAATAGCGCTTGGAGATTTTCACAAATATAGTACGGATGTAACCATCATCCGAGGCGTGGATACGGTTCATGCATCGTCGAAAAAAGATAGCGTCTTAAACTTGCCTCTGCATAGCTCAGGCTTGGACAAAGAGAAGATATCGGCGATTCAAATTGCAAAAATAAGAGGCGAACGTTTAACCGAATATGAAATTAACGGCAAACTAAGACAGCTTATTTTTATCCCCGTAAAAAAGCTTGATTGGACTATAATCGTAGATTTTTCAAAAGACGAGTTTTTAGAAGCGCTGCACGGTATATATGACAGAATCATATTTGGAGGAGTTATTTTACTATTTCTGATTCTTTTGGTAGGCTCTATAACTTTTACCTATCTGGTCTTGAAACCTCTTGCAAAGATCTCATCCGCGGTCGGCGAGTTTGACTACAAAAGCGATTTTGAAATCAAAGATTGTAAAAACATGGGTCATGAGTTTAATATGATATATAACGCATTTAGAAAAAGTTCAGCTCTTTTGCGAAAAACCATAGATGAATATAAGTATAACGAAGAGCTGTTAAAGAGCATTATAAATGCCGCCGATGATATTATTTTCTATAAAGATACTAAAAGTATCTATTTGGGAGGCAATGCCGCATATGAAAAGTGGAGCTCAAAGAGCATGGAAGAGATTGTTGGTAAGACAGATACAGAACTCTACCCTGCCGAAATAGCGAGCTATCATATCCAGACAGATAGACAGGTTATTGAGCAAAACAGAACCATTCTTGTCGAAGAGAGATTTCAAAGAGATAACGGGGCGTTTGTAATACTTCAGGTAAAGAAAAGTCCTTTTCATGATGAAGATGGAAATGTAAAGGGTCTTGTCATAGTAGCAAGAGATATGACGATAATCAAAGATATGGAACAGGCACTTTTAACACTAAATACAACGCTTGAAAAAAGAGTAGAGGAGAAGACGCTAGAGCTGCAGATGGCAAATGAGATACTTGAAGAGCATATAGTAGACCTTGAAATAGTAAACTCAAAACTTATGAGAGCAAGGACTGAAGCCCTGCAGGCGGCACAGGCAAGGTCTAACTTTATTACCGGTATATCACATGAGCTAAGAACACCGCTTAATGCAATCATCAATTTTACGGATCAAGTGATAGAAGATTTTGATGAGATGCTTGAAGACAAAGAGCTTCAAGAGGATACAAAAAAATTTATGCAAAGAGTTTTAGTAAACTCAAGACATCTGTTGAATCTCATAAATGATTTACTTGAATTTACCAAAGCAGAAGCAGGAAAGATAGATTATAAAATAGAGGAGTATGATTTAAATATTATTGCAAGAATGGCATACAACAATACATACTCTCTGCTAAACGGAACTGATGTGAAATTCAATTTAAAGCTCTACGAAACGCCGCTTATAGCGATGGTTGATTCAAGACGATTTTTGCAGGTACTTTTAAATTTACTCTCAAATGCAATAAAATTTACTCAAAAGGGAATGATTGAGTTAAGAACTTTTGAAGAAAACGGTCATGTGATTGTTGAGATAGAAGACAGCGGAAAAGGCATACCGAAGGATAAACAAAGCATCATATTTGAGCCTTTTATGCAGGTAAACAATACTGACAACGGAACAGGACTTGGTCTTGGACTCGTAAAAAGAATGTGTGATGATATGGATATTAAAATCTCGTTTACCTCTGTTGAGAGTGAAGGAACTATTTTTCGTTTAACTGTAAAGAATAATTTGGATGCTTAAATAAGTAAAAAAGGGAGATTTTATGAGTGCAATCACGCAAGAAGATTTAAAGTTTATGACATTAGCGTACGAAGAAGCAAAGCAAGGGTATGCGGAGGGCGGTGTGCCGGTAGGTTCGGCGATGAGTTGTAACGGTGAACTGCTTGCAAAAGGACATAATAAAAGAGTTCAAGATAACAATCCAATCGCACATGGCGAGATGGACTGTATCTATAATGCCGGAAGAAGAGCCAACTATAGGGACGTAACACTTTATACTACACTCAGCCCTTGCATGATGTGTTCAGGAACTATCGTACAGTTTTGCATCAAGCGTGTAGTTATAGGGGAAAATAAAAATTTTGACGGCAATATAGAGTTTTTACAAACCAACGGAGTAGAGGTGCATCTGCTTGATGATGCCAAATGCACCCAATTAATGGATAGATTTATCCAAGAAAAGCCCCATCTCTGGAACGAAGATATCGCAGTCGAAGAATAAGTTTAAGCAAACTCTGAGAAAGATATTAAAAGAGATACATATTTTAAATAGCATAGAAAGTTTATCTAATATGATAAAATACAACTTATGAACACACAATATGAAATAATAAATTTTTTACAAAACAATCGTAATCTTTTATTAGAAAAATATCATGTTACTAAAATAGGTCTTTTTGGCTCATTCGCACGAAATGAACAAAAAGAAAACAGTGATGTTGATTTATTGATAGAGCTTGAAGATGGTACACAAAATATTTATGATTTAAAAGATTCTCTTAAGCAATTTCTCTCTTCTTCCTTTAATCGCAATGTAGATATAGCTCGTGAAAAATACCTCAAGTCTTATGCTAAAGAACAAATTTTAAAAGATACTTTGTATGTGTGACAATATCACTTTTAATCTTCATGCTCTTGTTGAGGCTATTCAAAAGATAGAGTTATACTCAAAAGATTTTGAGGATGCAGATAGATTTTATCATGACCAAAAAAGTTTTGATGCTTAAATGATGCAGTTTGTGGTAATCGGAGAAATTATTTCTCGTTTGGATGAAAAGTTTAAAACCTCTCACAGTGAAATACCTTGGCAAAAAATAAAAGATTTTAGAAACATTATTGCACATGATTATTTTGGTATAGATGTAGATGAGATTTGGGATATTATTAACAATAAGCTTCTGCCGTTGAAAAATGATATTAACGGATTATTAGAGAAATAATCATCGGCAATTCTAAAATTTCGTATTTTATGTAGTTTGTAAAAGTTAGTGGTGGCCAATCTCGGAATCGAACCAAGGACACGCAGATTTTCAGTCTACTGCTCTACCGACTGAGCTAATTGGCCATTATAAAAAAAGTTGTGGTTTTAAAAGAGTGGTGGCCAATCTCGGAATCGAACCAAGGACACGCAGATTTTCAGTCTACTGCTCTACCGACTGAGCTAATTGGCCATCTTTTAAGAGCGCAATTATATCTTGCAGGGACTGAAAGTTAGCTTACAAACATCTTTTTT
Organism: Sulfurimonas sp. RIFOXYB12_FULL_35_9; assembly: GCA_001829715.1. Taxonomy (GTDB): domain Bacteria; phylum Campylobacterota; class Campylobacteria; order Campylobacterales; family Sulfurimonadaceae; genus Sulfurimonas. The sequence continues at coordinate 36,523 of MICC01000039.1, read as the reverse complement.
CAATATTTTTAAATGCTTCTACTATCGCATTCTGTTCAAGCTTTTTTATTTTTGTCTCTAACGACTCTATACTTTCATCTTCGCTCAAGATAAGTTTTTTTTGCAAAATAACTTTGCCTTCGTCATAATTTTCATCTACTTCATGTATGGTAACGCCGCTCTCTTTTTCTTGATTTTTTATAACGGCTTCATGAACAAAGCGACCGTACATCCCCTCTCCGCCATATTTTGGAAGAAGAGAAGGATGAGAGTTTATGATTTTGAAATTGTCGGTTATATTTGAAGAGAGCTTCTTCATGTAGCCCGATAAAAAAACATATTTACACCCACATGCATGCAGGAGTTGCTCGATTTTTTTGTCAGGATTTTCGTCTGTTTTTGCATTTACCAAGGCAGTTTCTATTCCGAGTTCGCAAGCACTTTGCAAAGCTGTTGCATTGGAGTTATTTGATATAAGCAGAACTATCTCAAGATTTAGCTCTTTTCTTTGAGATGCCTCATAAAGCGCTTTAAATCCGCTTCCGTTGTAGGATGCTAAAACTGCTATTTTAGTCACTTTAACTCTTTAACCGCATCTTTAAACTGATCGCCTCTATGAGCGTATGACTTAAACTCATCAAGGCTTGCGGCAGCAGGAGAGAGAAGTGCTACTTCATCATTTTTTAGATTTTTATCTATTCTTACTATGGCATCGGAAAGATTTTTACAAAGTTCAAATTCAATGCCGTATTCTTGTGCCAAATTTGAGAGTTTTTCTTTGTTTGAGCCTATATTGTATATCTTAACATCACAATTTTGTAAAAATACAAAGAGTTCGTTTAAATCTACTCCTTTGTCGTCTCCGCCTAAAATAAGATGTACATGTGAATCTTTATAGCGTTTGAGTGCAACGATGGTAGCATCAAGGTTTGTCGCTTTTGTGTCGTTTACCCATAAACGATTTTTGCTATCTCTTAACTCCTCTTGCCTGTGAGGATCTATAACAAAAGAGTTTATTTTCTCATAATCGACTCTGTCAAAAAGTATCTTATCTACCGACATTGCCAAAAGTGCGTCCATCAAGAAAGCACCTTTAAAATTTACTCTGTTTGTATCTATGCCAAAGCGCAAAGCCAAATCGTTTTCATCTTTGTAGGTAATAAGATGAGCCGCCGTTACAACATCTTTGTACGCTTCGGGAATGATTGCAACTTCTCCCTCACGCATTTTAGCAACAGGTTTTAGTTTTGCTTTTATATACTCATCCATGTTGGAGTGCCAGCTTAGATGATCAGGTGTAATGGGAAGCAAAATGTAGATGTTCGGTGCTGCTTTATTTGTGTAGTGGATGGTAAAAGAGCTTGTCTCAAGTATCCACATGGCAGCGTTAATGTCTAGCTCTGCTAGCGGTGTCCCGATGTTTCCGCCCTCTTGTGAGCCTTTGTCTTTTAGGAGGTATTGCGTCATTTGAGTTGTGGTCGTCTTGCCGTTAGTTCCGCTTATCCAAACACTCAAAGGAGCATTGTTCGCAAAACAGTCATACTCGCTGATAACATTTTTTGCTTTTTTAATTAGCTCGTTGCATGGAGGAATTCCCGGTGATGGAATCTCAATATCCGATTCTTCAGGATTGAACTGTGATGAGGGTCTTACTTCAAAACCATCATCGTCAATGAAAGTTTGTGTGCATTTGTCATCATAAAATATTGCATCAGGATAGAGCTTTGTAAGAGCTTTTGTGGTTTTGCCGTGTCCAAATAGAGATACTCTTTGCATTAACGAATCTTTAGCGAAATAAGAGCGATAATATTTGAGAGAGTCGCAATAATCCAAAATCTTACAATTATCTTATTTTCCGCCCAATTTTTCATCTCAAAGTGGTGATGAATAGGTGCCATCAAAAAGACTCTCTTCTTTCTAAGCTTGTAGCTTCCCACTTGAAGTATAACCGAGAGTGTCTCTATGACAAAAATAGAACCTATCAAAAGAAGAAGAATTTCACTTTTGGAGATAATAGCAAGATAGCCCAAAAATGCGCCGATAGTAAGCGAGCCGCTGTCTCCCATAAAAACTTCCGCAGGGTGGCAGTTGTACCATAAAAAACCGGTTAATGCGCCGATTAAAGCACTAGAAACGATTGCCACTTCCCCGATGTTTATATGCGGCATAAGCAGGTAAGAGCTCATGGTGACATTTCCCGTAATATATATGATGATGCTAAAAGAAGCAAGTGCCGCAATTGATGGAACTGTTGCAAGCCCGTCAAGCCCGTCGGTCAAGTTTACGGCATTTGAAGTTGCTATAATGACTACAACCCAAAAAAATATAGCAAAAACGCCCATATCAAAGAGTGGATTTTTTAAAAACGGAATATAGAGATTTGTGTTGAAATCACTTGCTTGATATAAAAAAATTGAGATTGCAGATGCAAAAAGAGTTTGCAGAAGCAGCTTTGTTCTTGCTTTGAGTCCTGCAAGATTTTGATTTTTTTTGATTTTGGCATAATCATCTTGAAATCCGATAAAAGCAAAGAGTATAAGCGTCGCGACGGCACCTACCGCATAAATATTTGAGTATCGTATGCTTATAAGCGAAGCCAAAATAGTTCCGCTAATAAAGACAATCCCGCCCATTGTAGGAGTTTTTGCTTTACCTTGATGTCGCTCAGGAGCCCATTCGTTTATGGGCTGAACGCTTGATGTCGCCTGTGCCCATCTGATAAACCTGGGCATTAAAAAAAGGGTAAAAGAGAGGGCGAGAAAAAATGAGATTCCAGCCCTTACAGTGATGTATCCAAGAAGATTTATGTCTAGTAATTCTGAGAGCCAATAGAGCAAAGTTGATAGTCCTTATTAAATAAAAACGACATTATAGTATAATTGCATAAAACTATTGTTAGAAGGAAAGAAATTGAGTAAAAAAGTTCTCTTAGTCATAACGGACGGTATCGGATACAGTTCAAAAACAGAGTTTAACGCTTTTTACAGTGCAACAAAACCGACTTATGAGAAGCTCTTTGCTAACACTCCGCACTCTTTGATAGATACTTATGGCTTGAGTGTAGGGCTTCCCGAGGGTCAAATGGGCAACTCTGAAGTAGGGCACATGAGCATAGGAAGTGGGCGTGTTTTATATCAAGATTTGGTAAAAATATCTTTGGCTTTGAGTGAAAACAGATTTAAAGATAATGATACATTTAGAACTCTTCTTGAGAAGTCAAATAGACTCCATCTTATAGGGCTTATGAGTGACGGCGGCGTACATTCACACATAGATCATTTTATGGGCATTGCCGATATTGCCTCACGTGAGGGTAAAGAGGTTTTCTTGCATCTCATAACTGATGGCAGGGATGTATCTCCGACTTCTGCAAAAAAATATTTAGAACAAGTTAGTTTACATGTGAATGAAAATATAAAAATAGCTACCATCTCGGGTCGTTTTTACTCTATGGATCGAGACAACCGCTGGGATAGAGTGAAAAAAGGGTATGAGGCAATTGTAAAAGCAGTGCCAAAAAGCTCCATGAAGCCATCGGAGTACATAGACGCATCATATGCAAAAAATGAGACGGATGAGTTTATCCAACCGTGTGCATTTAGCGGTTATGAGGGTATGAAAGATGGGGATGGCGTACTTACCATAAACTTTAGAAGCGACAGAATGAGGGAACTAGTTACTGCCATCGCAGATAAAAATTTTAGTAGTTTTGAGAGAACATTTGTTAATATAAATCTTGCAACGATTACGGAGTATGACAAGAGTTTCTCTTTTCCCGTACTCTTTAAAAAAGATTCGCCGATAAACACTCTCTCAGAGGTAATCTCAAAAGCAGGATTAAGACAGCTTCATACCGCAGAGACGGAGAAATATGCTCATGTAACATTCTTCTTTAACGGCGGCATAGATGAGCCTTATGAGAATGAGACAAGAGTTCTCATCCCATCCCCAAATGTAAAAACTTACGATGAAAAGCCCCAAATGAGTGCTCCCGAAGTTGGCGATGTTGTCTTAAAGGCTATGGATGATGCGTATGACTTTATAGTGGTAAACTTTGCAAACGGCGACATGGTCGGACATACGGGCGATTTCGAAGCAGCAAAAATTGCAGTAAATGCCGTAGATACGGAACTTGGAAAGATTTTACAAAAAGCAAAAGAGATGGATTATGCGGTAGTTATCACTTCAGATCACGGAAATTGCGAAGAGATGAGAGATGATGAGGGACATGTTCTGACAAATCACACGGTCGGAAAAGTGTGGTGTTTTGTTGTCGCAGAGGGAGTTACAAAGGTTCAAAACGGTGCTCTTAACAACATCGCTCCGACTGTTTTAAAACTTATGGGATTAGAGATTCCCTCAGAGATGGATCATAGTTTAATTTAAAAGATAAAGGAATATACAGTAATGAAATTTTCAGGAAAAAATGTTTTAGTAACAGGCTCAAGCAGAGGCATAGGCGCGGAGATAGCAAAAGTTTTGGCGTCGTACGGTTTAAAAGTATGGATTAACTACAGAAGCGGTGCGGCTGAGGCGGATGCCATAAAAGATGCTATCGAGCGTGCTGGCGGAAGTGCAGCGGTTATCGGCTTTGACGTAAGCAGTGAAGATGCATTTGTCGATGCGATAAAAACTATCGTTGATTGCGATGGAGAACTCTCTTACCTTGTGAACAATGCAGGAATCACAAACGACAAACTTGCCCTTAGAATGAAGAGTGAAGATTTTATGTCGGTAATCAACGCAAATCTTCTCTCATGTTTTGTGGGATGCAGAGAAGCGATGAAAGTGATGCGAAAGAAGAAGTTCGGTTCAGTCGTAAATATCGCTTCTATCGTAGGTGAAACTGGCAATGCAGGTCAGACAAACTACTCTGCAAGCAAGGGCGGCGTGATTGCCATGACAAAGAGTTTTGCACTTGAATCGGCTTCTAGCGGCATCCGTTACAACACGATAACTCCTGGTTTTATCGCAACGGAGATGACGGATGTTTTAAGCGATGATGTAAAAAACAGTTTTACTTCTAAAATCCCGATGGGGCGTTTCGGAAATCCTGCCGAAGTGGCAGAGGCGACGGCGTTTTTACTCTCTGACCACTCAAGCTACATAACGGGTACAACTCTTAAGGTAAACGGTGGCATGAATATGGCGTAAGCCCATATTTAGATATAAAAAATAGCGCATCATTCAAGGGGTAAAATGTGAATATAGCAGTTTCTGCTTGTCTTTTAGGCGAGAAAGTTCGGTTTGACGGAGGACATAAACATGACAGGTTTGTAACCGATGAGCTAGGTCGTTATGCCTCTTTTGTCCCATTTTGTCCGGAAGCCATAGCTTTTGGCACGCCTCGTCCCTCCATTCGCTTGGTAAATATGGAGGATGGTTACAATATCATCTCCAACAAAAACGGTACAAATCTGACAAAAGAGCTTCAAGATAAATCTTATCAAGAGCTTCACAAAATCGCAGGTACAAATCTAAGCGGCATTATTTTCAAGTCCAAATCCCCTAGTTGCGGTATGGGAAGTGCCAAAGCTTATTTAGAGAACGGTTTTGCCGACTCAAAAGCCGATGGCATGTTTGTAGCAATCTGCAAAGAGAAGTTCCCGCTTCTGCCGATGGAAGAGGAAGGTCGGCTTCAAGATGATTGGCTTAGAGAAAATTTCATTATGCAGCTCTTTGCTTATGACTCCATAGAGAAGCTAAAAGAGAGCAAACCTGACATGAGGGCAGTTGTTGATTTTCATACAAAAAATAAATTTCTGCTTCAAGCAAAAGATGAAAAAATCTACAGAGTGCTTGGAAATATCGTAGGAAATCATGAAAATTTACCGCTAAATGAGCTATTTGCAAATTATGAGTATAACTTCAAAGTAGCGATTGCCCAAAAAAGCTCCATCAAAAGAAACAGAAATGTACTAGAACACATGAGCGGTTTTTTCAAAAATGAGCTGAGCTCTGAAGAAAAAGAGGTGTTGCATGAACAGATTGATGAGTATGCAAAAAAGATAGTTCCCATTATCGTCCCACTTTCAACCATCAAACTCTATGCAAAAAAACATAAAACCGCCTATCTTTTAGGGCAAACATTTTTAGAACCATATCCAAAAGAGCTGGCACTTCGCTCAAGTTTGCTTAGTTCAAAATGAAGCGCATTCTCTGGTTTAGGCGGGATTTGAGAGTAGAGGACAATCCGCTTCTATCTCTTGGCGGAGAGGTTTTGCCCATCTTTATTTTTGATGAAAATATCTTAAAAGAGCTTCCAAAAAATGATAAAAGAGTCAGTTTTATCTTCTGTCATGTTACAAAACTAAAGAGTGATTTACAAAAAATAGGACTTGATTTAAAGATATTTTACTCTAAGCCTGAGGCTGTTTTTGACTATCTCAAAGGTTGTGATGAAGTTGTGGCATGCGGAGATTATGACAGTTATGCCAAAGAGAGAGATCTGCATTTATCTCATAAACTGCATTTTAGATATCTTAATGACACTTATATCTTTAAGCCGAATGAGGTTTTGAAAGATGATGGCACGCCCTATCTTGTCTTTACACCGTTTTATAAAAAAGCAAGAGCTATTTTAGATAAAAAAAATATTGATAAGGTAGAAATTGCTCATAATGTTTTGGTGAATGAAGATTATGAGGGGATTACAAAGATAGGTTCAGAGATAACCAAACTTGCCTTGGATATGCAAAGCATCGGATTTGTTGCACAAGAGTTAGATATTGTAAATCCACATGTAAAGCTAGAAAATTTCAAAAAAAATATAAATAACTATAAAGAGATGAGAGATTTTTTAGATGAAGACGTAGGCTCACATCTGAGTCTAGATTTGCGTTTTGGAACTATCTCTACAAGAGCGGTTTTGCGAGATATGTTAGCATGCCAAAGTGTTGCAGAGGCGTTTATTAGACAGCTTATATTTAGAGATTTTTATGCTTATCTGCTTTTTCATATTCCTACCTTAGAGACAAAAAACTACAAATACGGCTTTAACGGTATAGAAGATAATGAGAAATATGAGCGTTTTTGCAGTGCGACAACCGGAGTGCCGATAGTTGATGCAGGTGTTAGAGAACTTTTACAAACGGGAGAGATGCATAATCGAGTCCGCATGGTAGCGGCATCTTTTTTTACAAAAGATTTGCTTCTTCCGTGGCAGTGGGGAGAGCGTTTTTTTGCATCGCATCTGCTTGATTATGATAAAGCGAGCAATGTTCTCTCATGGCAGTGGAGTGCAGGAACGGGAGTAGATCCTCAGCCATACTTTAGAGTTTTCAATCCATATTTGCAGAGTAAAAAATTTGATAAAGAGGCACGTTATATCAAAAAATGGCTTCCTGAACTTTTACATGTAGAACCAAAATATCTACATGATGAGATGTACCTTTTAAAAAACGAGTTGAAAAATTATCCAAAGCCGATGGTTGAACATAAAGAGGCATCAAAAAGAGCCGTTATGTTGTTTAAAAATTAAATTTACAAACTGTTATCTTAAGGGTGTATAATTGTATTTCTTGCTTTGGAAAAGCAATCTTTAAGTCGCCACAGCGGCGCAAGCGTAGCTAAACGGACTAGTTCGTTTAGCGTGTAAAATATAAAATAATAAAAAGGATGCAAGATGAAAGATTTACTCTATGCAGGTTTAGGCGGTATGCTGGTTTTAAAAGAGAAAGTTGAAGCTGAGGTAAAGAAGCTTGAAGAGAAGGGAAAACTAAGCCGTGAAGATGGCGAGAAGTTTATCAAAGAGCTTCAGGATAAGGGCAAAGAGGGTGAAGAGGAGTTTAAAAAACAGATAAAAGACGCGCTCAAAGAAGCTATTGATGAGCTAGGGCTTGCTACAAAAGCTGATTTAGAAAAATTTAAACTTGATAAGAACTAAGGGATGAACCAATACTCGCCTCTCCGTGTCTGGCGTGTATTTACGCTGCTTTTAACGCTCTATCTGCTTATAAAAAAAAGAGAGAAGTTTCTTTTTTTAAAGCCACTCACTCCAAATAAACTTCTTGTGGTTATCAACGATTTGGGAGCTAGTTTTGTAAAACTTGCACAAGTGTTAGCTACAAGAAGCGATTTTTTTACACCGGAGTATCTTGAAGCGTTAAAAACCCTTCATGACGAGCTGTATCCCATGAGTGACAGTGAGATGCATGTGGTTTATGAGCGTGCATTTAAAGATAAGCCCTTTTTCAAGTTTGTAGAAAAACCCATCGCTTCTGCTTCAATTGGTCAAGTACATGAAGCATGGCTTGATGAAAATACAAAAGTTGCCGTGAAACTCAGACGACTTGGAATTGAGAAAAAAGTAAGAGCCGATATAAAAATCATCTCAATGTTTAATGCACTCTTTAAACCATTCTTTTCTCACTACACAAAAAATTCCATTGAAGCTGTTATTGGCGAGTTTTCAAAGATGATACTTCAAGAGGTTAGCCTAACACATGAACTTTCAAACTTAGTAAAATTCGCATCAGTCTATAAAGACAGCGGTGTGCGTTTTCCTACTCCTTATGCATTATATTGCAGTGATGACGCTCTTGTTATGAGTTATGAAGATGGATTTAGGTTTGATGATAAGAAAAATATTTTAAAACACAATATCGATTTCAGAATCATCATAGCAAAGCTTGTCGATTTTTATACAACGCAGATGCTTATCAACGGCTATTTTCATGCAGATCCACATCCGGGAAACCTTCTTGTAAGTAATAAAGGAGAGTTGATACTTCTTGACTTTGGAATGCTAAAGAGCGTACCAAATTACTCAAGAGTGGCTATTATTGAGCTTATAAAAGCGGCAAACGAGCAGGATTATGAGCGTTACATCAGTGCATCTAAAAAGTTGGGAACTGTTGCATATGAAGCTCCTACGGCAGAGTTGGCAGAGTTTACCAGAAAGATGTTTGAAATTTTTGCAAATGAAAATCTCAGCAGTGAATCGATGCAGCAACTAGCTTTTGATGTGTTGGAATCTACTAGAAATCTCCCTTTCAAACTTCCGAGCGATGCCATATATATACTGCGAGTAAGTGCCATTATCGAGGGTTTAGGAACAACATACATAGAAAATTTTAACGGTATCAAGGATATTTTGCCAATTTTGCAAAAAAATATCCCAAAAGCGTTAGGGGCAAAAGAGAGTATTTTTGAAACTATTGTAGATGAGGTAAAAGCGATACCTTTTATTGTAAAAGATCTTAAATCTGCTCTTAAAAAAATAGGTAACGATGAGTTAAAAGTTGAGATTTTAAGTGATCAGCTTGAATGGATTAAGAGAGGTCTTAAAGAGCATGTAAAATCGATGAGTGTTACTTTTGCACTGATGTTGGGCGGAATTTTTACGCTTTTGTATGACAAAGAGTTAAAAGATATAGCTTTGGTGCTTTTTACATTAGGTGTTGCTAGAATTTTCTATAAAAGATAAAGATACAAACATTAAGTTTTTACAAGTTGTGGACTACTCTGTTTCTTCCTTCTTCTTTAGCTTTGTAGAGAAGGTCGTCCGCCTCTTTGTAAATCTCATCCATGTCGTTTATATCATTTGCATTTTTACAAACCAGACCGATAGATGCTGTTATAAATTTACTTGCACCGTTGAAGTCATGTATGATTTGCAAATCTTCTATATTTTTTCTGAGTCTGTCTGCAAATTCTATAGCTTTTTCTTTAGTTTCACATTTGAAAATAATTCCAAACTCTTCTCCTCCGAGTCTGAAAGCATAATCATCTGCTCTTTTGATGCTATTTTTTAGGCATCGGGCAAAGCTTATAAGTACATTGTCTCCCATTTGGTGACCATAATTATCGTTGTATTGTTTAAAATGGTCTATATCCATCAGTAAAAAACTGACAAGTTCGCCCTTTCTTCTTGCGCTGTTTATCAATTTTGGAAAAATTTCGTTAAAGTGTCTTCTATTGTAAATATTAGTGAGCCCATCCCTTATAGATATCTCTTCTATGATTTTTTTATCTGTAATATTCTCTTTGATGGCTGTATAACCGATTTTTTCGCCTTCTTCATTGTAGTCAGTCGATACGCTTACTTTCACCCAAAAGCATCCACCGTCTTTTTTGCGATTTTTAATCTCTCCGTTGTAAATTTTATCTTCCGTTATGGTCTTCCAAAGGTTGTCATGTATCTCTTTTTTTGTGTCCGGATGTTTCATAATGCTGTGATTTTGTCCCAACAGTTCATCTTTTGAGTAACCGCATGTTTCAATAAGAGCGTCACTTACAAAGGTAATTTTTCCATCTAAATCTGTACTTGATATAATTACATTTTTATTTATCAGATCTGCGTATCTTTTGATTTTATTGTAGGCATTTTCAAGAGTTTTTATAAAAATATTAAATGTATAGTTGATAATAATTATGGTTATGATTAGAGAGAGAATAAAATAGAAAAACATCTTTTTAGAATAAGAGAGATAACTTTGATAATCTTTGCTTAAATCACTAAAAAATACAAATTTTCCTATATTTTTCTTATCATATCCAATGATATCAAAAGAGTACAGAGCATAGAGGTTATTGCCTTTATAGATATCCTGATTTTGTATCTCGTCATATTTTTTCTCTTTTGGCATTAAATCTAGCAACTGTTTGTTCTTCGCACTCTCATATTGAACTATATTTGATTTTTTTTCAATTGACTCTCCCTCTAAGAAGAGCATGCCGTCTATATCAAGGATATATGAGACTATATCAAGAATTTTTTGAGGCGATACTCCAAACTCTAAAGCTCCTATATAGTTGTTTTGATAAAAAAGAGGGATGAGCACTCGGTAGGAGAGACCATGTATGCCAAGCTCAAATCCAAAAAGCTCTTTTTGCTCCTTATG
>MICC01000039.1:8213-25665 GCA_001829715.1 Sulfurimonas sp. RIFOXYB12_FULL_35_9 | reverse complement strand
GCATATCTCTTATAAGAGCTATATTGTCGCCAAATTTATCGGTTTGATGAAGTCTTAGAAGAGTAACTCCGTTACTTTGATGAAAATGAACCTGTTTTACATAGTCGTCAACCGTTTTAAGCGTTTCATATTTTTGCTTTGTAAGATCCAATAACAAATCTCTGTCTTTTAAAAAAACAGCCTTTAGTATCGCATCGTCTACAAACTCATTAGCTATTTTAAAATAATATTTTTTTAAGTGGATTTCTATATTTTTAAGATACGAATTTTTTGTTTTTTCAAAATTTATTCTTTTAAATTCTTCTAGTTTCATAGTATGATAACTAGAAAAAAGATAAAAAAATACCCAGAAACAGAATGACAAAATAAGAAAAAGTGCTGTCAGCGATTTATTTTTTATACTTAAGTTTTTCACTTTATTCTCTTTTTAAAAATTCTAACCGTAGACGATGAGCAAGGAGCTGTACAGACGATTTTTAATTTTTAAGATAATTACTTTTTATATTCTAAACTTTTTCTAATAAAAAACTCTTTAAATTTAACAGCTATTTAAATAAAACGGTTAAACATCATAGTATATAGCGGCAGAAAAATAGTCTTTGAAATCTGCAATAATCCCAAAATAACGCGATTCTGTGAGGATGAATGGTACAGTGCTTTATTCTTTGTTGATAGTTTCTTTAAGTTAAATATGCTACAATTACGAGATTTTACACAATAAAACATAGGAGCTAGAATGGCACTTTTAGACGATATTAAAGAAGTAGTAGTTGAACAATTAGGCGTAAATGCTGAGGAAGTTAAAGAAGACGCAAAATTTGTTGAGGATTTAGGTGCTGATAGCCTTGATGTAGTTGAATTAGTAATGGCTCTTGAAGAGAAATTTGATATCGAAATTCCTGATGATGAAGCTGAAAAAATTAGAACTGTTAAAGATGTAGTAAACTATATCGAAAACAAATAAGTATCTAAATTCTACTGAGGATTCCTCAGTAGCAAATATTTTTTAGTGGTCAGGCTTTCTGATCTTTAAAAAGTATTTTATATTTTTACGGAGATTTTAATGAGAAGAGTTGTAGTTACCGGTTTAGGCATGATAAATGCAGTTGGAAATGATAAAGAGAGTTCGTTTAAGGCTATTTGTAACGGTGAATGCGGCATTGATACGATTACTCTTTTTGACCCAGAAAATTACAGTGTAAAAATTGCGGGTGAAGTTAAAAATTTTGATCCTGAGACTGTAATGGAAGCAAAAGAGGTTAAAAAAGCAGACAGGTTTATTCATCTTGGATTAAAAGCAGCTCAGGAAGCTATGGCAGATGCCAACTTTACACAAGATGTTGACATGGAGAGATTTGGTATTAGTGCAGGTTCAGGAATCGGCGGACTTCCTTCAATCGAGAAAAATTCTATAATTATTGAGACAAAAGGTCCAAGAAGAATAAGCCCATTTTTTATTCCGGGTGCTCTTGTAAATATGCTTGGCGGATTCGTTTCTATTGAACATGGAACTAAAGGTCCAAACCTATCAAGTGTAACAGCATGTGCAGCCGGAACACATGCAATAAGTGAAGCTGTTAAAACTATTATGTGTGGCGGGGCAGATAAAATGTTGGTTGTATCAGCTGAATGTGCTATAACAGGAGCAGGTGTTGGCGGTTTTGCCGCAATGAAAGCACTCTCAACAAGAAATGAAGATCCGAAAAAAGCTTCTCGCCCATTTGATGCAGACCGTGACGGTTTTGTTATGGGAGAAGGAGCTGCAGCTTTAGTCTTAGAAGCTTATGAAGATGCAATCGCTCGCGGAGCAAATATTTACGGTGAAATCATCGGTTTTGGCGAGAGCGGAGATGCCAATCATATTACAACCCCAAGTTTAGACGGTCCTGCTCGTGCTATGAAAGCCGCATATAAGATGGCAGGTGAGCCAAAACTTGATTATGTGAATGCGCATGGAACAAGTACACCTATAAATGATAAAAACGAGACGGCTGCAGTTAAAGAGTTGCTTGGCAGTAAGGAGAATTGTCCCCCGATGAGTTCTATTAAAGGACAGATTGGTCATTGCTTAGGTGCAGCAGGCGGTATAGAAGCTGTAGTATGTTTAATGGCTATGCGTGACGGAATCATTCCTCCAACAATTAACTATGAGACACCGGATGAGAATTGTGATTTAGATATAGTTCCAAATTCTGCTAGAAAAGCGGAGTTAAATATCGTAATGAGTAACTCATTTGGTTTTGGCGGAACAAATGGCGTTTTAATATTCAAAAAAATCTAAATATAGGGGTTTAATTTGGCAACATATTTAGATTTTGAAAATAGTATCAAGTTTATTCAAGAAGATATCATATCTGCACGCGTTCGTCATGACGAAGGTACTGTTAAAGCTTTGCAAGAAAAATTAGATAGAGAAGTTTCAAAAATATTTAACAATCTATCTCCTTTTCAACAGCTTCAATTAGCGCGTCATGTAGATAGACCTTATGCCCTTGACTACATTAACTTAATAATGAGAGACAAGTATGAGATTCATGGAGATAGACATTTTCGTGATGATGCTGCTATTTTATGTTATATTGGTTATATCGGAGATGAGAAAGTTATGGTTATCGGCGAGCAAAAAGGTCGCGGAACTAAAAACAAAATAAAAAGAAATTTTGGTATGCCTCATCCTGAGGGTTACAGAAAAGCTCTTCGTGCTGCAAAACTTGCAGAAAAATTCAATATACCTCTTCTTATGCTTGTGGATACTCCGGGTGCATATCCGGGTATCGGTGCTGAGGAGAGAAATCAAAGTGAAGCAATCGCAAGAAATCTTTTAGAACTATCACAGCTAAATACTCAAACCATCTCTGTCGTAATTGGTGAAGGCGGAAGCGGTGGAGCACTTGCTATCGGTGTTGCAGACAAATTTGCGATGATGCGTTACTCTGTTTTTAGCGTTATTTCTCCTGAGGGGTGCTCTGCTATTTTATGGAACGACCCTGCAAAAGCCGAAGCTGCTACAAATGCTATGAAGATTACAAGCGGAGATTTAAAAGAGTTAAATCTTATTGATGATGTAATCGCAGAACCGCTAATAGGCGCGCATAGAGATAAAGACGGTGCTGCTGCAGCAATTGCCGAATATTTCTTAGCAGAGCTATCAAAACTTCGTCAAATATCCGATGAAGAGAGAATAGATGCAAGATATAAAAAACTTGTAGGCGTCGGAGCTTATAGCGAGTAAATTACTCTTGACTCTCTTTAAGAAGAGGGTCAAATTTCGGTCTTTTCAATCTTTTTGCCTCTTTTGTAAATTTTATTAAGTCTTCTACAGTTTCTACGGTTTCATCTAAATTAGTCAGCGATAATTTAAAAAGTTCATAAGTCGTAAGCACATCGCTCATTGCTCTATGATGAGTTGCACTAGGATTTAGGCTAAATATTTCGTTTAAGTAAGAGAGTGCGTACCTATATGATTCAATTGTTCTTTCCGCCAACGACAAGGAGCATAAGTTTCTGTTTAAAAGCGGTGCCAAACCTACCTTTTGCATACTTTGTGATATAAACTTATAGTCAAATTTTACATCATGCGCAATAAAAACAGCATCTCCTAAAAAAACTTTAAAATCATACATCACTCTCTTTAGATTTGGAGCATCTTTGGTGTCTTCTGCCGTTATACCCGTTATCTCGGTAATATGCGGATTTATCTCATTACAATAAACAAGTGATTCGTAACTATCAACTATTTCGCCATTTTTTACTTTTACGGCTGCTATTTCAATTATCTGATGTTTTTCTATTTTTGAGCCGTTTGTTTCAATGTCTACTATACAAAACTCAGCATCTTCTACGGAGATAAATTTCGTTGCAAAGTAAAAACTTCCATGCTGTTTTGTAATCTGTAAACCTTGAGAGTGCCAAAGTTGAAGCAAAAACTCCAAATCGTCGTCAATCTGCTCTTTTAGTGTTTTTGAAGAAAGTCCGCCGGAGGATAACTTATGAATACTTTTTGCATCCAGGCAAATATCATTATTTATCATCAATTAGAACTTGCTGTTTTGCATTTTTGATAAATTCTCTAACTTTAAAAACATCTTTTTTACCGTGTGAGATTTCAACACCGCTGCTTACATCAACACCGTAAAAGCCGTATTTTTTAAGAGATGACACATTACTTGCATCTAGTCCGCCTGCTAAGATGATTTTAGAGCAGTCAATACCATCAAACCACTCTAAATTTAGTCTTTTACCGCTTCCGCCGTAAGATTCGCAATAGGCATCTACAAGTCTGTATTCATCGCTATATTGCTCTATATCTTTAGCTTCTTTTGCGCGGATTACCTTTATGTAAGGAACGAACAACTGTTCATAAAGTTTTTGCGGAGCTTCAAAATGAATTTGAGCGAGTGTAGCACCCGCTTCTTGACAATAGGAGTTTATAATTTGGGCATCTGAGTTTACAAATAGGGCAACTTTTTCAACAAATGGAGGTAGTTTTTTTATAATATTTCTTGCTTCAAGCGGTGAAATATATCTTGGTGATTGTTCATAAAATACAAAACCGAGTGCGTCTGCACCGGCTTTTATCGCTGTCATTGCATCTTCATAGGATGTTATTCCGCAAATTTTGACACGCATATTTAAATTTTTAAAGAAGCGATAGCCTCTTCTTTGTTCACATGGTTAAAAACATAACTTCCTGCAACTACGATATCTACACCACAATCTTTTAAAATATGAATGTTTTTATCGCTTACTCCGCCATCAACCTCTATAAGGCATTTAGGGTTTAATCTTTTTCTCATCTCATTGAGCTTTTTTGCTTTTGGTATAACGCTTTCTATAAAGCTTTGTCCGCCAAATCCAGGGTTTACGCTCATAAGAAGAACCATATCTAAATCTTGCAGCAGATATTCTATTGATTCGGGCGGTGTGTGAGGGTTCAAAACAATTGCCGGTTTAATGCCAAGAGAACGGATTTTTTGGATGAGACGGTGAGGATGTTTCTCCTCCTCGATATGAAAAGAGATATACCCAGGCTTTAGAGGAGCAAATAAATCAACAAAAAAAGTGTTGTTTTCAACCATTAGATGGATATCAAGCGGTTTTGTAGCACATGCGGCAATTGCGGAAACTACCACGGGTCCGATTGTCAGATTCGGTACAAAATGACCGTCCATCACATCCACATGAACTAAATCACATCCGGCACTACAAATAGCCTCTACATCTCTTTGTAAATTGCCAAAATCGGCGGATAAAACGCTAGGAGCTACTAACAATCTATTTTTCCTTTGTTGAGACCTTCGACTTGCAGAAGGGAGATAAATTTTTGAAATTGTACTATTTTGTATCTTTCATCTTGTTAAGAAAAATTGAAATTTATCACCGTTAAACGATAAATCTACCTGAACACCTTTTCTGTTTTCTATAACTTCCAGTAAGCTATCTACATCTTGATATGTTCTAGGGAGTGTAATATTTACGCTAATACCCTCATCCCTAAGAAGAGTTTTTATCTTTCCACCCACTATATTTACGAGTTCCGCCAATGAATCTAAAATTAGCTCTAAGTCATCAGTGCTTTCGCCAATAAGAAGTTCACAAGCTTTTTTTGCGATTGCTAAAGGAAAAACTAAAATAACCATACCGTCCATATCACCGTAATAGCCGATAGAGCTGGCAACTTTGCCCTCTTTGTTTAGGATTGTTAATCCATGAACACTTACTGCTTCTTTAACTGCTTTTGAGTTTGTCATCATCTCTAAAGTAACAGCTGCAGCGTTAATGAAGTTTGGAAGCTCCATAACAGTCTCTTTATTGAGTAGCCTTTTATTTTTTACATTTGCCGCACTGCTTGCACCGAGTTCTTTTAGTAGCTCTTTATTTTGAAGAATATCATCCATTTGTTCATAAAAAAGTATTCCTGAATCTTCCAGAGTATCTTTAAATGACATAGGAGTTTTGTCAAATTTCATTCCAACAAAACATATAGTAGCGTTATACTCGGCAGCAGAACTTGAGAGTCTTGAGAAGAAGTTCAATGCATGTACATTCATACTGATAACTTTGTAGGCATCAAAAATAAAAAGCCTAAAACCTACATTGAGTGAATTGTTGTGATATTCGATATTAAATTTATCGCTTATCTCAACATCCAAGAACATAGATATCGTATATATGATTGCATTGCCTGTTACTCTTGTTGCAATTTTTTGCCCCATCTGCCCTAAAAAAGTTGAATCAACTGCATAGTCAAAAGTATCTTTTTTCTCTTTTTTTGCATTAAATTCTTCTTTTGTTTGTGCAACGATAGGATTGTGCCCGTTGTCATGCAATTCAATAGCAATTGCAGATCTCTGAGATCTGTCACTGCTGTAGATAAGTACATTCTTGTTTTGATTTTTAAAGCTAGAAGAGAATAGATATGCAATCTCTAAAGTTTTAAAGAGTGAAAAGTTAATTTCATCATGATAGAATTTTTTTATAGCTTGATATTTTTTAAGGTCATAATCGCAAAATCCAACAGTGGCTTGGTTTTTTTTACGAATTTGCGAGAAAAGCTTTATAAAAGTGTCTAAACCGTTTTTATTGAAAAAAACCACTTTTTTAAGTGAAACTAAAATCATATCCGTTTTTAATTGTATAGTAGCCTCAACGTCATCAATACCTAAAAAAGAGTTAGTATTATTGCCGTCTAAAAAGCCTTGCGGCGAAAAAGTTGCAATCGAGTTTTTAAGTACGGCTCTCATTGAATCTCCATAAGGGATGCAAACTCATCATATATATCATTGATGTATTCAATCTGAAAATCAACAAAATCATTTAACCCAGCTTCAATAAATTCCGGCTTTGAAAGTTCATAAAAAAGCAGGAGGTGCATCCATTTTCCAAGATTATTAACCTCTTGTATATTAGAGGGATTTACTCCTGAAGCGGCTTGAATAATTTTAAAAGTTACTTGATTCATTTCCCATTTTCTTGCAATTTGCTCACAAATATCAAAGAGAGAAGCTCCACAAAGACGAAGAAGAATTGTATTATAATCAAGTGCTTTTGAGGTTCTAAGCAGATTTACATTATCTTTTTTTTGGGCGAAGAGAGCTTCTGTTACGATTATACTTGCAGGCAGCAAGCTGATAGAAGCATAAATATCTTTATCTTCAATGTGAAGATGTTTTAATATCTCTTCCCACTTCTTTGATAAATTTGCCTGAAGTTCATTAAACAGCTTTGCGTTTAGTTTAAAAAGAGTCCATTTTTTTGGACTCAAAAGATTTACCATATAGTTATACACTGTTTGTTGCGATAAAGAGACACCAAGAATTCCGAAAATCTGAGATATGTCGCTTACTTCGTTTCTAAATCCATAAATAGGCTTGTTGACAATACTTTTTAGGTAAGATTTAAGAGCTAAATCACCCTCTGCTACTTTAGCGGCTTTCGTGAGATCACCAACGTTTAACAACCTCAAAGTCTCTTTTAGTACATTCGGAGCAGGTGGTATCTTTTCTATGAAGCTATCTATTTCATTTTTTGTTATCATATTCACTATTCATGCCAATTAAATTTTGTTTATTCTATCTACATAACTATAAAAGAAATATAAAAGTAAAAAACAAAAATAATTATATTTACCCTTAAGCAGAAGTTTTGTTTGGGACTGATATAATTCGCAACTTTAAAACCTAAATATAAGGAAGCTAAAATGGCAAGAAAATGTGCTATAAGCGGCAAAGGCCCAATGAGCGGAAACAATGTTTCTCATGCTAAAAACAGAACAAAACGTCGTTTTTTATTAAATCTTAGAACAGTGCGTATCACTTTAGATGACGGTACTACTCAAAAAGTTAAAATCTCTGCAAGAGAGCTAAGAACGCTTAAGAAAAACTCTTAAGCTCAAGAATAGGAAATAAACTTGAATCTCTTAGAGAGGATTCGAAATTTTCTACATTGGGAGTCATCTCCCAAACCCCACATAACGCTCAATAACGAGTTATATTCCCAATTTTTACCTTTTAGAACTCCACTTATTTTAATTCAAATGCTTATGCTTATAGGAACTTTGGGTTACATATATATCGAAGATTATAAAATAATGGATGCAATTTTTCAAGCCGGATATACATTTACTACAGTTGGATTCGGTTCATTAAAAGAGGGAAAATTTTCGGCTGCCGGACAGATATTTACGGTAACTCTCATTATTTTAGGGTTTACGGTTTTTACTATTGCAATCGGTATTGTTGTTGATGTTGTTAGAAGAGGCGAGTTTAGCAAAATATTAAAGGAGAGAAGAATGTTATATAGTATAGCAAGACTCAAAAAGCACTTTGTCGTATGCTATCATAATGATTACACTCTTGAGGTAACAAAAGAGCTTAGAAAAAATCATATACCTTTTGTTGTTGTCGACCCAAGAGAAGAGATACATGAATGGGCAAAGCAATATAACTATGCTTCATATTTGAAAGCAGAGCCGCACTCTGAACTAACTATGCTAAAAGCACACCTCTCATCTGCAAAAGGGCTCATAACGCTTTCTGACTCAATATCTGACAATATCGCGCTTATAGCATCTGTAAGACTTTTTGAAAAAGAGCATTCTCTTCCAAGACCTTATTATGTAATCTCTTCTGCCGAGAGTGCAAGTGATGTAGAGAAGCTAAAAAAACTCGGAGCGGATACCGTCGTCTCTCCTACAAAACTGACTGCTCAAAGAGTAAGTGCGATGGCAGCTCGTCCGGATATGGAAAATTTGCTTGAAGAGTTCTTATATAAAAGTGACAATCCTCTTGACATGGAAGAGATAGAAGTGCCAAAATATAGCTGGGCAGTTCTTAAAAAACTTAGAGAGACGCACATACGAGAGATAACTAATACATCCGTTGTCGGTATTACAAAAAAAGACGGTAAGTTTTCAGCCATGCCAAAGGGTGATGTTTTGATAACAAGTGAGTGTAAACTTCTTGTTATAGGGACGCAAAAAGGTATCGGCGTGACAAAAGAATTATTAAGAAGAAGAGATAAACCTAAGGAGCTTAAATTTGTATAATATAATATATTCAAGTGGCGGAGTTTGCGCAAGTGCGGGATTTTTTGCTGATGGCGTGAGTGCAGGTCTTAAAAAAGAGAGTGCTAAAGATATGGCGTTTATCTATAGCGAAGATGAGTGTGAAGTTGCTTCTGTTTTTACTACAAACAAGATGTGCGCGGCACCTATTAGACATTTTCGCCAGATGGGTGATGTTAAAACAAATTTTATAGTTATAAACTCCAAAAACGCAAATGCGATGACTGGCTCAGCCGGAATTGAAGATATAAAAGAGGTGCTTTCTCATTGTACATTAAATGTTAAAAACCCTATTATGAGTTCAACAGGTGTTATCGGCGTTCGTCTTCCAAAAGCTAAAATCATAGAAGGAATGAAACTTTTTGATTTGAGTAAACGAGACTCAAGCAGTGCATCAAAAGCCATAATGACAACTGATACTTTCGCAAAAGAGATAGCTTTTAAGGTTATGCTTGAAAATGGAAGCAGTTTTAACATTGGAGCAATAGCAAAAGGTGCGGGTATGATAAATCCTGCCATGGCAACGATGCTCTGCTTTATAACAACCGATGCGAAAGTTACAAAAAGAGAGATGCAGGCAACACTTGATGAGGTTGTAAAGACTACATTTAATGCTATAAGCGTAGACGGCGATACATCTACAAATGATACGGTTTTGGTTTTGGCAAACGGCAGAAGCGGAGCGTATGAGAAAGAGGCGTTTAAAGAGGCACTCTTTAAAGTGATGCACTTTTTAGCATTAGAGATGGTCAGAGACGGCGAGGGTGCTACTAAACTTGTGACATATAAAGTAACAGGAGCAAAAGATGATAGAGAAGCTGAAATTGCCGCAAAAGCACTCTCTGATTCACTTCTTGTAAAAACTGCACTTTTTGGTGAAGATCCAAACTGGGGAAGAATTGCTTCTACAGTAGGTGCAAGCGGAGTGGAAGCTTATGAAGAGAAGTTAAAGATTTCATTTGACAATCTTTGCGTTTATGATAGAGGAGAGATTCTCTTTGATGCTGAAATGGAGAAAAAGTGTGCGGTCATAATGCAGCATCAAAAATTTACTATTTCGTGTGATTTAGGCATAGGCGAGGGCAGTTTTAAAGCATACGGTTGTGATTTAGGTCATGAGTATGTAAAAATTAATGCGGATTACAGAACGTAAGTGTCATTTACAAGAACAAAAGTTACTCGACAATAATAAATGTTACTGGAGGATTGAGATTTGTCACAAAACAATTCAGCAATCCTCGATTTCTTCTCAAAATTTCCTAACCAACCGTTTGAATTTGTCACAGTTACAGATATCAATATCAAAGAACACCCCAACTACTACAAAGCAATTTTCAAAAACATAAAAACAAATAAATTTCATGCTCAACTTATAGCACCAGAGATGATGAGATACAAGTATAAAGTCGGTCATATATATACTGACGGTGAGCATGTTGGTCAGAATAAAACTTTGCTCAAGGGTGAGCTTACAGTCAATGAAAATATTGATGTAAATCTTGTGCGTTTATCAACTGTCCTTAGTGAAGAAGAAGCTAAAAACATAATAGATTATGAAGATGTAACTAAGTACTTGTTGAGACAATACGCTCATGTTGTTAAAAGTAAAAAAAGTAATGAAAGAATCACATCTCAGTCAGGTGCATTTTTATTGTTTGGCATAGATGCTGCACTAAATGAGCAAGGCACAGAAAATATTCAAATATATAGAATTACAATAAAAAAAGAATCTAAGCAAAAAATACTAGCCGAGCTAGATCTTCTTAACATTAATGAAAGTAGTGTTTTCCCATACATAGAAAACTCAGCAAAATATGTCGCCCAAAAATATAAATTTAAAAAATAATCAAATTAAGGATGAACAACATGAATTACAGCTCTTACAGATGTATTTGTGGTAAACTATTAAATTGGTTAGAAATAAGGTTTTGTAGAAGTCATAAGGACTGGTTTAATGGTAATTTGTATTGTATGAGTTGTCAACCAAAATATAAAAAGTAGATTTTCAGTAGAAAACTATAAATAAACTAGTAACATTAGTTCTTGTAAATGACAGTAAGACTCCAAATTTTTATCTTTTTTTTATTAGGTATACGAGGGTTAAAATGTTAAATAATAAAAAAGGTACTACATGTCTTATTTAGCTCCTGCGGAGTTTGTTACTAAAATGGTTGATTCAGGAGAATCAAAAGTTTATATGTCGACTAAAGATACTCTTATTCGAGCTTTTATGGCGGGTGCTATTTTAGGGCTTGCGGCCGTATTTGCCATTATGGTTGCATTGCAAACCGGCTCACAGCTAATCGGTGCAATGTTATTTCCGGTAGGTTTTATCATGTTGTACCTTATGGAATTTGATCTCTTAACAGGGGTATTTGTTTTAGTACCGCTTGCTTTATTGGATAAAAGAAAGGGCGTAACTGTCTCTCAAGTTCTTAGAAACTGGGGGTTGGTGTTTATCGGTAATTTTGCCGGAGCGTTGATTGTTGCATTTATGATCTCTTTTGTCCTTACCTATGGATATTCCACAGATGCCGGGGCAATCGGAAGCAAAATCGCAACTATAGGTGAATCTAGGACTTTGGGCTATAAAGAGCATGGAGTGGCAGGATGGTTTACGATTTTTATTCGCGGAATGTTATGCAATTGGATGGTTTCTATGGGCGTGGTAGGTGCGATGGTTTCTACTGCAGTTAGCGGCAAGGCTATAGCGATGTGGATGCCTATTATGCTCTTCTTTTATATGGGTTTTGAACACTCGATAGTAAATATGTTTTTATTTCCGTTTTCAATGATTATGGGCGGAAATTTTACCGTAATGGATTATATAATTTGGAATGAGATACCGACAGTGCTGGGAAATTTGGTCGGCGGCTTGGCATTTACAGGTTTGACGTTATATGTTACGCATGTTAAAACAGGCGTGAAGAGAAAGTTGGATTAATTCAGTTTCGGCAAGTGCCATTTTTTTTGATATGCCACAAGTCTTAGCGTTATGCTAAAGAGCGCTGTGGCTATTATGCTAAATTCGTTTATAGCACCAAAATATTGTAACACTCCTAAGATGAGAGCAACGATAACCGCAATAGAACCATAAAAATCGCTGATTAAAACAGTCGGAACTTGATTTATCATAATATCTCTTGTAACTCCGCCGCCTACTGCGGTGATAAAACTAAGAATAACTACGCCGAAAAAATTATAATCCGCATTTATAGCTAAAAGAGCACCGGTTATGCTAAAAGCGACAAGTCCGATAGTATCGCTCATGACAAAAAGCCATTTTTGCTCGATGGAATCTTTTTTATAAATTTTTAGAATATAAACTAAAAATATAGTAATAATTAGTGTTGAAGCTGGGTAGAGCGAGGTAAAAGCAAAAGGGGCAGAGTTAAGAATAGCATCTCTTATTATACCGCCTCCAAGGGCGGTAAGGGTTGATGCGATTAGTATTCCCAAAATGTCCAAATCATTTTTAATGGCAATCAAAAAACCGCTTATAGAGAATGCGATGATGCCTATGATATCTGCAAATATAAAATACTCAGGCATCAGCTATTTTTACTCTTGATAGTGGGATTTGAATTCTACATATCTTGAAGCAGAAGCATAAAGTTCTTTAACCTCTTCATCACTTAGCTCTCTGATGACCTTCGCAGGGCTTCCCATGATGAGAGAGCGTGGTGGGAAAACTTTATTTTTTGTTACAAGCGCACCTGCTCCTACGATAGACTCTTTTCCGATAATCGCACCGTCAAGTATGGTAGCACTCATACCGATAAGACAAGCATCTTCTATAGTGCATCCATGAAGCATAACGCGGTGACCGATGGTTACATCGTTGCCGATAATTGTCGGGTGTCCGTCGCTTCTGTCATCTTTTTTGTGATGCGTCACATGTACCATACTTAAATCTTGAATGCTTACTCTGTCACCTATTTTGATATAGTGAACATCACCTCTGACAACTGTTCCAAACCAGATGGAACAATCCTCTCCGCATGTAACATCTCCGATAACATCAGCAGATGCCGCAATCCATGTTCCGTTACCGATTTTTGGACTCATGTTTTTGAAACTATATATCATTTTTTTCCTCCTCGGTAAATATGCGAGATGTAAGCTGCTCAACAGAACTTGCACTCTCTTTTGAAATAGCTTTTGTTATTTTATTTACATAATCTTCTAAATGCTTATGATTGTTGATATTTTTGACTCCGTCGCTTTTTACTTTAGTGTATGAGCCGTCACTCTGAAGCTCATGAGCAAGAGAGTTGTCGGCACATTGAAGCTGCAGTATCTGCAAGATTTTTTCTCTAGCCTTATCATCTTTGATTGCAGTTAACAGCTCTATACGTCTTGTAAGATTTCTAGGCATCCAATCGGCACTAGAAATATATACTTTTGCCTCATCGTTTTTAAAGTAAAATGCTCTAGCATGTTCAAGATATTTTCCAAGTATGGAGATAACTCTAATATTTTCGCTTACTCCCTCAATACCCGGTTTTAGACAGCAGATACCGCGTACAATCAAATCTATTTTAACGCCTGCCTGACTTGCTTTATAAAGAGCACGGATTACGTCATCATCAACAAGAGAGTTTAGTTTTGCGATGATACGCCCGTTTTCTCCACGTCTAGCCTCATTTTGAATAAGTGATAAAATTTTCGGTTTTATCTGTGATGGTGACATGTAGAGTTCGTTGAGCTTGCCTTTTTTGCTAAAACCTGTTAGAAAGTGAAAAAAGCGTGTCATGTCGCTTGTTATCTCATCTTTGCTTGTCAGATAGCTCATATCCGTATAAATCTTTGAGGTTGCCGGATTGTAGTTTCCGGTTCCTATATGTGCATACTGCTTGAGTTTGCCATTTTTCTTTCTTGTAATAAGCGTTGCTTTTGCATGGACTTTAAACCCTTTGATGCCATATATAACATGTGCACCTGCTTTTTCAAGAGCTTTTGCCCAGATGAGGTTATTCTCTTCATCAAATCTTGCCTTTAGCTCAACCATAACAGTTACCTGTTTGCCGGATTCGCTTGCACTCATAAGAGATTTAACTATAGGTGAATCAGTTCCTGAACGATAAAGCGTCATTTTTATAGAGACGACATCGGGATCTTTTGCAGCATTTTGGATAAGTTGCACTACCGGCTCGAAACTCTCGTATGGGTGATAGAGTAAAACATCCTGTTTCTCTAAAGTGGCAAAAATATTTTCACTGCTCTCCAGTGGTGGAAGAGTTCTTGTTTTAAATGGCTCAGTTAGGAGATGGGCAAACTGTTTGTTTGAGACTATCTGCCAAAGACTTGAGAGGTTTAAAAATGTATGAAATGTAAAAATATCGTCTTTGTAGACATTTGTATGGCGGTTAAAAAAGTTGATGATTTCATCATCGCCGTCACTTCCTACTTCAAGACGAACCATAGCCCCTTTTCTGCGAAGTTTCAGCCCCTCTTCAAGTATTTCTAAAAAGTCGTCAGCTTCCTCTTCTTCAATCTCCATATCTGCATTTCTAGTTACCCTGAAAGATGCATATTTTATAAGGGTATATCCAGGGAAAAGTTCATCTACATGTTCGGCTACAAGGCTCTCTATGGGCATATAAATACCGTGGTCAAGCTCTATAAATCTCTCTAAAACCCTTGGAACGCGGATAATTCCAAATCTCTCTATTGCTGCATTGTCGCTGTCTCTTAGTTTTACGATAAGCCCGAAACTAAGATTGTTTAGGTGTGGAAAAGGGTGCGTTGCATCAACGGCAATAGGAATAATTACGGGGTAGATGTTCTCTCTAAAATATTTATTAAGATGACTTTTTTGATGCTGATTTACCTCATGGTAAGATTTTATGCTGATACCCTCAGCTTCTAGCTTTTTGAGTATTCCGTTCATACAGTGTTCAACAACCTGCTGCTCTTGATGAAGATATTTTCTTATCTCTCGAAGCTGTTGCAGAGGCGTTAGTTTATCGGCACTAGATACGATAATACCGGCTGTAAAGAGTTTTTTAAGTCCGGCTATCCTTATCATATAAAATTCATCTAAGTTCGTTCCGTAAATAGCTAAAAATTTTAGTCTCTCTAGCAGTGGCAGCGACTCATCTTGCGCTTGTTTTAAAACTCTCGTATTAAACTGAAGCCATGAGAGTTCACGGTTATTGAAAAGATCCGGATTTTTGAGATTTAACATTATAAAACCTTATAAAAATATATTTTTTTACTAATTTGGTAATTATATCAAAGAAAGGTTACCTTATGATTCCAGTGCCGCTCCAGTTGGCAGAATGGTATATCGTAACACCTTTTTTACGAGCATAATAGCGCATAAGAAGTTTTTGCAGGGTCGGTTCAATAGATGGATAAAACCATGCATTGTTGCTAGATGCAACTATAAAATCAACATCTCCCTCATAGATCTCTTGACATGTGGCTTCATAGCAGATTGCATTTCTAAACTTTATCCCTTTGATAACAAAATCGGTAGGTGCGTCAGCTGTTTTAAAGTCGGATGCTCCAGCAAAAAAGATTTCGTTTATAAACTTTTTTGCAAAATCAGGCAGAGGAATATACTCTCCAAAAGGAACAAGCACCATCTTCTTCGCTACTTCATAATTTCCATTACTAAACATATAAGTTACGTTGTAATGCAAATTATCCTCTTTAAGAAGTGAACCTGCAACAATGGCGATATCGTATGATAGCTCTTGAAGATGCTGTATAACGCTATCTGCCTGATTCATATAGAACGGGAAAACTGATTCCGGAAATAAAATCAGATCATATCCCTCATCTTTTGCGTCTCTAATTTCTTTATATATAAGCTCGATTGTTGGGCGCAGATTTTCTCTGTTCCATTTTATATCTTGCTTAAAATCAGTGGAAATTAGTTTTATCTTCAGTGGAGCATCTTTTTGTATCGGCGGATTGAAGTTTATAGCAAGAACTAGAAGTAAAAGCGGAATTAGTCTATATGCCTTTTTTATATAATTAGGCAGAGAAATAGCTGCAAGTATAAGGAAGAGCTGATACTTAAACACTCCAAAATAGCTATCTACAAAAAGCAGCTCTATTTGTAGCCAGTTAAAATCAACCGGTTCAAAAAAACTAAGTCCAAATAGTAGAATCGCTCTTATGGCAACACTGTTTGTAAGTGCCAAAATACCGAAAAACAGCATGTAAACAAATGCAAATGCAACGGTTATAACAGTTTCAATATTATTTATGCCGTTGTATTTAAAGCTGTATCCAATCCAGTAAAACCAGAATAGACCTATCAAAAAGCCGGCTATTAAAATGGCTCTTTTTGGTATATACAAAAACATTGCAAGAGCAAAAAGTCCAAAAACCGTATTTAAAATTTTTATCGTTATACCAAAATGTTCAAGATATAGAAATGCACTAAAGAGAAGAGAAGTTGCAACTCCGCATATTAAGTCAAAAAGAATGGGATTATATTTTTTTCTAGCATCTTGAAGTTTTTCAATCATTTTTCTTTGCTCTATTTTTTGTGTGAATTATA
The DNA here is from genome assembly GCA_001829715.1 of Sulfurimonas sp. RIFOXYB12_FULL_35_9. Taxonomy (GTDB): domain Bacteria; phylum Campylobacterota; class Campylobacteria; order Campylobacterales; family Sulfurimonadaceae; genus Sulfurimonas. Next base: position 9,082 of record MICC01000039.1, on the reverse strand, counting down.
GCACTCTTCAGTCTGCTGTTAATATACTTTTTGTATAATCGCCGCAATTTATTCAAAGGAAACCTAAAGATATGGAAATTATAACTCAGTTATTACCGTTTGTGATTTTGATTGCAATTATGTATTTTGTAATTATTCGTCCGCAGCAAAAAGCGGCAAAAAGTCATCAAGAGATGATAGAGGCTCTTAAAAAGGGTGACAAAATCGTTACCGTAGGTGGAATCATCTCTACTGTTTATAAGGTTGAAGATAAATTTTTAAGCATCAAAATTAATGATGACATTATCGTAAAAATCACAAAAGAAGCAGTTGCTAGAAAGTATGAGGATGAAGCTTAATTTCCGTATAGTAATTCTTGCCCTCTCTCTAGTTTTCGGTCTTGTTTTTTCTGCTCCTTCCCTCTTACAGCTAGAGAGCGGTAAGAAAGTTGCACTCGGTCTTGATCTTCAAGGCGGGTTGTATATGCTTTTGGGTGTAAAAACAGAAGAAGCTGTCGTCTCTCGCATCAAATCAATTGCGGCAAGTGTAAAAAATTTCAGCGATAAAAAAGATATTATAATAGACTCTTTTAGTTTTAACGAAGAGAGTGTAACCATAGTATTTTTAGATAAGGATGATGTTAAAAAAGTTAAAGAGTATATGTCAGAGATAAAAGGCAGTGTCGTAGTTGTCGAAGATACAAAAATGTCTATCTCACTCTCTCCAGAAGAGATTTTAAGAACATCTGAACATGCAGTGTCGCAGGCTGTTGAAACGATTAGAAACAGACTTGATCAGTTTGGTCTCTCTGAACCGTCCGTTACACGACAAGGCAAAGATAAGATTCAAGTTGAATTGGCCGGAATCAAAACAGTAGAAGAGGAGCAAAG
>MICC01000039.1:348-8202 GCA_001829715.1 Sulfurimonas sp. RIFOXYB12_FULL_35_9 | reverse complement strand
TTATTTCTCGTGCCGCTAAACTTCAACTTATGGCTGTTGATGAAGACAGAGCAGGCAGAGTTTACAGCATGAGCAACAATGAAGCTGCTACTTACGGTGATATCGTTTTAGAAGATGCTACAAATAAACAGATGAAATATCTGGTTCGTGAAATACCTATCTTAGACGGCTCAATGTTAACAGATGCTCATGTGGGCTTTGACCAAAACAACCGCCCTCTGATTAACTTTACACTCAATGCCGAGGGTGCAGAGATATTCGGTGATTTTACCGGAAAAAATGTCGGAAAAAGATTGGCAGTTGTTCTTGATGGAAAGGTCTATTCAGCTCCAAATATAAATGAGCGTATCGGTGGCGGAAGCGGTCAAATATCCGGCAGTTACACGGTTGTTGAAGCTAAAGATTTGGCAATTGCTCTTCGTTCAGGTTCTCTTTTAGCACCGATTTATGTTATGGAAAAGCGTTCAGTCGGTCCTAGTTTGGGAGCAGACAGCATTCGTGCGGCACTGCTTGCATTGGCGAGCGGTTTTGGGCTTGTAATCCTTTTTATGATGTTTTATTATGGACTTGCAGGAGTTATTGCAAATATAGCGGTTGTAATAAATCTTTTTATTATATTAGGACTGATTTCACTCTTGGGTGCAACGCTTACACTGCCTGGTATGGCAGGTATAGTGCTTCATATTGGACTTGCCGTCGACTCAAATATTATTATCAATGAGAGGATTCGAGAGGGACTTCGTGCCGGAATTCCTCCAAGCAGGGCGATAGCAGAAGGTTACCAAAAAGCGATGCGTGCGATTTTAGATTCAAATATAACTCAAATATTGGCATGTACAATTTTATATGTGTATGGAACAGGAGCTATTAAAGGGTTTGCAGTAACGCTAAGTATGGGTCTATTGGCATCAATGCTTACGGCAATTGTAGGAACATACGGTATTTATCAGTTTTTTATGAGTCGTATAGAAAAAAATAAAAACTACACATTGTGGTTTGGTATGTCAAAAAGAAAAGGAGCATAATTATGGAACTTTTTAAAGAAGACAAAGTTTATAACTTTTTAGGAAAAGGGAAAATCTTTTTTATTGCATCTTTTGTTTTATTTTTCATCTCTATTGCAATCATAGCAGTAAAAGGGTTCTCATTTGGTATCGACTTTACAGGCGGAACAGTTGTTCAGGTAAAGTATACACAGGATGCCCCAATTGGCAAGATCCGTGAAAGTCTTAAAAAAAGCGAACTTTTTGAACATGCGACTGTAAGTGAATTTGGTTCAGCACAAGAGATAGTTATAAAAACTCCATCATCAACTGTTGGTTTGAGTAACGATATCGGTGATACGACTAAAGAGATTTTAAAAGATACCGGAGAATTTGAGATTCGTCGTGTCGATATGGTCGGTCCAAAAGTAGGAGATGAGCTTCGTGTTAAAGGTCTTACTGCATTTTTATTGACATTAGTAGCTATTATGGCAACGGTAACATTTCGTTATGAGTGGCGTTTTGCATTAGCTGCTATTATTGCTATCGTTCACGATATTGTTATTACTTTTGGATTTGTTTCCTACTTTAAAGTTGATTTCAATATTGAAAGCGTTGCCGCATTGCTTATGATTTTGGGCTATTCCATCCATGATACCATTATCGTTTATGATCGTGTTCGTGAAAATATAGAAGAGTCTAAAGAGACAGATTTTGTTTATCTTATCAATGAAGCGGTTTCAAGAACACAATCACGAACAACTCTTACTTCTTTGACTGTATTTTTCGTTGTGTTGACGCTCTATGTTTTTGGAGGTGATATAATGCTTGGCTTTAGCTTCCCGATGCTAGTTGGTGTTATCATAGGAACATATAGCTCAATTTTCGTAGCTGCTCAACTTGTCGTATGGACAGGATTTAATGTCGCAATTTATCGCCAAAGGCTTGCAGACAAGGTAAAGGCTCATGCAGAAAAAGAGAAAATGAGATCTCAATTCGAATCCGGAGTTATCTAAAGAACTTCTCACTTGCTTCATAGTGACTGAAAAAACACTTCAGTCACTCCTTAAGATACTTTTTGTATAATCCTCACAATTAATTTAAAGCTAAGGTATCGGTATGGATTGGGGTAAGGTAATATATGTATTTTTCTCGTTGATGAGTTTAACGTCTATTGCAGGTTTTTTATACGAGCATAGTGCCGTTGCACTATTTGTTGCGGGCAGTTTAAACTTAGTTTCTACATTTTTGAAAATAGGTGTTAGAAATCTTCTCTCAGCAGAGCTTTTAGCTTCATCTTTGGTGGCTGACTTGCATCTTATTCCAGCATTTATCTACCTTGAAGTTGTCGGAAACTTAGATTGGGCTATTGCTCTAACTATTGGTGCATTAATTGCAAACCTTTTCTCTATGGGACTTGTTTACATAGAGAGTTCAAAAAATCGTGATGAGTATTAGGAGAAGTTTTTGGAGTACAGTTCAAAAAAGTTAGAAAAACAGTGGCAAGAGTATTGGGCAAAAAACAGAAGTTTTGAGCCGAGTGAAGATTTTACAAAAAAGAAAAAATATATACTTAGCATGTTCCCTTTCCCAAGCGGAAGACTTCATATGGGGCATGTAAGAAACTACACGTTAAGTGATGCTTTTGCTAGATACTACCGTCAGCAAGGCTTTAACGTTCTTCATCCGATTGGTTTTGACAGTTTTGGAATGCCTGCAGAAAATGCGGCGATTAAAAACGGTTCGCACCCTAAAACATGGACATATAGCAATATTGACTACATGAAGGGTGAATTTAAGTCACTCGGTTTTTCATTCTCAAAAGAGAGAGAGCTTGCAACGAGTGATGAACTCTATACGAAGTTTGAGCAAGGCTTTATCATCGACATGTATGAAAAAGGGCTTCTCTATCGTAAAAAAGGGTTTCTAAACTGGTGTCCGAGCTGTAATACTGTTTTGGCAAATGAGCAGGTAATCGATGGAACTTGTTGGAGATGTGATACAAGCGTAGTAAAAAAAGATATGAATCAGTACTACTTTAAAATCACGCACTATGGTGATGAGCTTTTATCGGATTTGTCAAAACTTGAGGGCGGCTGGCCTAAACAGGTTTTAACTATGCAAGAGAACTGGATAGGCAAGTCAAACGGTTTGGAGTTTAGATTCTCTTTTGATGAGGTATCACTCGGCAGATTAAATAGCAAGTTTGACGGTTTTGATGTTTTTACGACTCGTCCGGATACTATTTACGGGGTTAGTTATGCAGCAATAGCTCCTGAACATGAGATAGTTTCCTATATGATTCAAAACTCTCTTTTAGATGATAGTGTAAGAGAGCAGATAGAGTCTATGAAAAATGCTTCATCAATTGAGAGACAAAAAGAGAAAAGCGGTGTTGCACTAAATCTACATGTAGTTCATCCGCTAACCAAAAAAAGTGTGCCTGTTTGGGTTGCAAACTTCGTTCTTATGGACTATGGAAGCGGTGCTGTTATGGCTGTTCCTGCACATGATGAAAGAGATTTTGATTTTGCACAAAAATATGATTTGCCGATTCATGCCGTTATCAAACCTTTTAACTCTGAGTCTGATGATACAAAAGCATTTACCGAAATTGGGGAGCTTTTCAGCTCTGAGTCGTTTAACGGACTAAACTCTAAAGATGCACAGGCAAAAATTATAGAGCATTTTGAAATGCTAAAAATAGGTACAAAGAAGATAAATTTCAAACTCAAAGACTGGGGAGTTTCACGTCAGCGATACTGGGGTGCGCCTATTCCTTTTGTTCACTGTGACGACTGCGGTTTGGTAATGGAGAAAAAAGAGAATCTTCCTATCGCTCTTCCTGAGGATATCGTAATCACCGGAGAGGGAAATCCTCTTGATAAACATCCGACTTGGAAGCACTGTAAATGTCCTACATGTGCAAAAGACGCTTTGCGTGAAACCGATACCATGGATACGTTTGTAGAGTCTTCTTGGTACTTTTTACGCTTTTGCGCATCGCCTAAAAATTGGGAAGATGAGGCGTTTTCAAGGGAGCAGATAGAGTATTGGATGTCGGTGGATCACTACATTGGCGGAATCGAACATGCGATTTTACATCTTTTGTATGCAAGATTTTTTACAAAAGTGTTCCGTGATTTGGGTTACATAAGTTTTGATGAACCGTTTGATAGACTTTTAACTCAAGGGATGGTGCTAAAAGACGGTGCTAAGATGAGCAAATCTAAAGGCAATACAGTAGATCCTGATGCGATTATAGAGAAGTATGGAGCAGATACGGCTAGACTTTTCATACTTTTTGCTGCACCTCCGACACAAGAGCTTGAGTGGAATGACAGTGCCGTAGAGGGTGCGTACAGATTTATAAAAAGATTTTATGAGAGAAGTTCAAATATAACCAAAACAGAGTCGATTCCTTCTATAGATCATGCTTCATTATCCAAAGAAGAGCAATTTGCAAGAAAAAAAGTGTATGAAGCTCTGGTTCGTGCGCAAGACGTTTATAATGAAAAGTATACTTTCAATACTATGATAGCAGGCGTGATGGAGGCTATGAATGCACTCAATGCTCAGTCAAACAGCGCTATCTGGAGTGAGGGATACTGGATACTCGCTTCAATCATGGAGCCTGTCATTCCACATGTCTGCTCTGAGATAAGCAGCAGATATTTTTCTCTCAAAAACTTAACTTCTCAAAGAGTTTTAGAAGAGGTTTTTGTTGAAAATGTTATCACGTTAGGCGTTTCTATCAACGGAAAAGCAAGAACTGAGATAGAAGTTGCAGTTGATGCTTCTAGCGAAGATGTTATAAAAATCGCAAAAGAGAGTGCCGCAAAATGGCTGGAGGGAAAAACAATAGTCAAAGAGATTGTAGTTCCTAAAAAATTAGTCAATCTGGTAATCAAGGATTAGTTTGAAACGATTTTCAAATCTTAAAACGCTTTTATCGTTATCTTTTGCTCTTGTAATACTTGGCGGTTGCGGATATAAGCCGAGTGCCAAATTTGCCCGCGATATTGTGGGAGAGAAAGTTAGCACAAACGTAATTATTTCCTTGGAAGACCCGCAAAATACGGTTTTGATAAAAGATGCAGTTGATAAAGCAGTGATTGAGGTTTTCCAAGCATCACTTGTGGACAGAACCGTCTCAGACAGCCATCTTGTTATAAAGCTTATCTCTCCAGCTTACTCGCCGATTGTTTATGACGAAAACGGTTTTGTAACCGGATATAGAATGAGTGTAACGCTAAACATTATAAGACATGCCAAAGATGAGTCAAAAAGCTATAATACAAAAGGGTATTATGATTTCTCAGTTGCACCAAATGCAATTGTAACGGATCAAGAGAGATTTGAAGCGATTGAATTCGCCGCACAAAGAGCAATAAACGCATTTGTAGCACAAGTTTCTGCGCAGGGAGCAAGAGCTAAAAATAGGGAGTAGTTATGAATATTCAAACCATTATTAAAAACGCCGTTAAAAGATTAGAGTTAGAGGGCAAGCTTTTAACGCCTGATTTTTATGCAGAAGCTTTCTGCAAAGAGGCAACAAAAGCCGGTTTTACTACAGAAGATTGCTCTCATTTAGAGAGATTTACCACAACACTCAACAAAGAGTTTCAAAATGAGCTAAAAAAATATCATATCAAAAATATGCCTGAATTAGCTCGTTTTCTAGTCTCAAAACTAAATAGAACAAGCCCTTCTCACTGTTCAAATCTTCTAGAGGCTCAGAACGCTTTTACAAAGAAGGTACTTCAAGTTGTTGAGATGCTTCATAACAAAGAAGCCTCAGAACTTGCAAGAAGAAGCACGGATCTCTTAAGCAGAGAAGCTACTCCGACAGAGATAGACCAGTATAGACAGCTATGGGTTAATTTCACGACTACATACGATGATACATTTTTACAGAAGCTAAAACTTTTTGGTGATATCGATAGCAGTGACCTTAAAAAAAGTATTCAAAATCTAAAATTAGACGGTAGTGAAAAATCTTTAGGAACTTCTGAACTTTCTGTTGTCGCTTCTCTTTTAGTTGCTTCACTTGTTCCATCTATTGCCTCAAATATAGATGATAAAATAGCACAGATAAGTCAGAAAATTCAAGAAAACCCGTCACTTTTAGAGAGTTCAATAATTGAGTCCGAGATAAAATCTGCAATTTCCTTAAGAATCGCACTTGATAAACAGAGTGTTCGGGAGATGATAGAGTCTATTGACGGTGTTTTAGATAAATTATCTCTTAGACTCATAGAGATGATAGAGAGTTCTGACAACTCGACCGTTGAGATTCAAAAGATAAAAAAAGAGTTAGAGGGTTATAGTGAAAGCTCAGAGATAAATTTCAGGGACGCACATAAAAAGCTCTATACCGTAGCTGTGGCACTTGAAGAGAATACGCAGGCACTGACAAAAGATTTGAAAAAACATAGTAGTGAAGTTAGTATTTTGAGTAAAAAAATAGAGTTTTTAGAACAAGAGTTAGAGCGTGCAAGGGAAGAGTCAAAAGAAGATTTTTTAACTAAGCTCTATAATAAGCGGGCTCTTGACGAGTTTGCAAATATCAAAGAGGGTGAGTTTGAGAGATACGGGCACAATTTTTCTATTGTGTTTTTTGATTTAGACCATTTCAAGTCAATCAATGATACTTATGGGCATGATGCAGGTGATGCAGTGCTTGCGGCATTTGCAAGTATTCTTAAACATGAAGCAAGAAGTGTTGATATCGTCGGAAGATTCGGCGGCGAAGAGTTTGTGGCAATTCTTGGAGAAACAGACACTAATGGCGGAGTTGTTTTTGCCGAGAAACTTAGACAAAAAGTTAAAAAGGCTCGTTTCATGTACAAGGATGAGAGAATAGAACTAACGGTTAGCTGTGGGGTAAGTGATCGAAAATCAAATGCTTCTCTTCATAGCTTGATGAAAAGTGCTGATGAACTTGTGTACAAGGCTAAGAAAAACGGTAGAGACAGGGTTGAGCATAAGTGACATTAAAAGAGTTTCTTGAAGTTAAACCGCTCTACTATGACGAGATTGATTATAGCCGTATGCCTCGTGTTTATGAGAAGATAAAAGAGTTTATAAAAATTCCAAAAATTATTCATATTATAGGAACAAACGGAAAGGGCACGACGGGGCGTTTCTTATCCAATGCTCTTTACTCAAAGGGATTTGGAGTCGGACACTATACATCGCCACATATTTTAGAGTTTAACGAGAGAATCTGGTGTAATGGCGCAAATGCAAACGATGCTTCTCTTGAGGCGGCACATGTAGAACTGCAAAAGCTTTTAACTTCAAGCGATGCCGAGTCGTTGAGCTACTTTGAATATACGACACTGCTTGCTATGATAATTTTTAAAGAGTGCGAATTTGTGATTATGGAAGCAGGTCTTGGCGGAGAACATGACGCAACTGCCGTATTTCCTAAAATTTTAACCCTTGTAACTCCTATAGGATATGATCATGAGGCATTTTTAGGCTCTAAGATAGAGCAAATCGCAGCCACAAAACTTGCTGCAGTTCAAAAAAGTGCCATAATCGCTAGACAAAATTATGAAGCAGTCTATCAAGCAGCAACTAAGATAAGCAGTGAAAAGATGCTCAATATATACAGGGTCGATGAGTTTATAGATGATGCAGACAGAGCAAAGATTCAAGAGATTTCCCAAAAACTCTCTCTTGCACCATATCTTAGTGATAATTTAACTTTAAGCGTAGCGGCACTCAAATTTTTAGATATTGCGTATGGTGTTGATGATTTTAAAAAGGGCGTTCTTTTTGGAAGATTAAGCAGAATCAGTGAAAATATAATCGTAGATGTCGGACACAATGCACTTGCGGCGTCAAGGGTTTCAGAGGCTTT
>MICC01000039.1:0-270 GCA_001829715.1 Sulfurimonas sp. RIFOXYB12_FULL_35_9 | reverse complement strand
TCCTCTTAGAGAAGTTAATGAAAATGGATATTATGTAAACATTTTTACAGATAAATCAGAAATTTTAGAATAATCTTTAGTAGAATCAAATATTAAAATAGAAAAATCTGATCTTTTTATGAAGGTTTAAGATGATGATGATGATGATGATGATGATAAAGATAAAGGAGCTATAATGATTTTATTAACAGATTCGTAGTTTATAGAAAAAATTGAAGGATAAAAAAAAATTGCTGAATAAAATAAAAATAAATTTGATTTAAATAAAGT
>MICC01000038.1 GCA_001829715.1 Sulfurimonas sp. RIFOXYB12_FULL_35_9 | reverse complement strand
ACTTATATGGTTAATTGGTCAGTGCCAAAATATAACGCCAAATATAACTTTTTATGTTTAATATACACTATGCGAAAAATAAAAATATTAATTATAGAAGATGAAAGCATCTTAGCTTTAGAATTGAAAAATGTCTTAGAATCGGCAGGTTATGAAGTAGCAGGCATTGCATCCAACTCCAATGCTGCTATCACTTTTGTCAAATCTACAAATATTGACATTATTATTACGGATATACAGATTAAAGGTGAACTAAACGGCATCCAAACCGTAAAGTTGATTCATAAAATAAAAATGATACCTACGATTTTTCTTACCGCTTTTCATGATGATGGCATGCTCAAAGAGGTTTCAAAAGTAAACTTTACGGGCTATATAGTAAAACCCTATCTTGATGAGCAGTTGCTAAGAGAGGTTAGACTTACTTCTCTTCGTTATGGACTAGACGGTGTTAAAACCGTTATGGAGATAGGAAACGGCTACCGGTTTAATCAAAATGAGAAAAATCTCTATTTACATGACAATATTATTGAACTTACAAAACAAGAACTGGCACTAATTCAGCTGCTTATTCAAAACATCGGGCAAATTGTGAGTACAGAAGCGATTGAACTGATGCTTTGGTATGACAAAGCCGTAAGTGAAAACAGCCGCAGACAGCTACTCTTTAGACTAAAAGCAAAACTGCATGGACTTAACATAGAAACAGTTAAAGGTGTAGGTTACAAACTTCATAAAGATGGGCGAAGATAAATCTTCGCTTCCTTTTTGCAAATCTATACTTAACATCGCCATCAACTTCACAAATGAGGTTTTAACCTCGCCATCAGATTCGGAAACGAGGTTTTAACCTCGTCAATGGGCGAAGATAAATCTCCGCTTCCAAATAACAATATTCCATAAATTAACTTTTCATTCAATTTCTTTACAAATTAAACTTATATAACACTAAATATAACGCTTGACAAGTAAACTGCCCTGTTTATTAAACTAAAAATCAAATACAAGGTAGGATTAAGTTATGGAAGAAAACAGACTATTGCTCTCGGAGCTGTACACTGCGTACTTTAACAGAGCGCCGGATGCGGCTGGTTTAGCATATTGGCTAAATGAACTGGACAACGACGTTATGGATTTTGGATCTATCGCTTCAAACTGGGCAAATGAACAACAAGAGTTTACAGATACTTACGGTGAAGATGCAGACAGTTCTGTTCTCATAACTCAAGTATATGCAAATGTACTCGGACGCTCTCCCGATACGGCAGGTACAACTTACTGGGCGGCAGAACTGGCTTCGGGCAATATCCCGATGGATCAGTTCGTTCTAGCAATCGTAAATGGAGCAAAAGCTTCAACAGGAAGCGCAAGCGATGCTGCACTGCTAAACAACAAAGCTCAAGTCGGTATAGCGATGGCAGATGCAGGTATAAATGATTTGGCTTTTGCTGCACAAGTTATTGCAACAGTCACGGCAGATTCAAGCACGGTTGGTATAGTTGAGAGTGTCATCACTATGGCAGCAGCCGACACGGCTGGACTTGCAAATGCGACGGCAACGCTTGAGTCAGTTCAAGCTATTTTAGCAGATACTGATTCGGCAGCTACTCTTACAACAACTCTTGCAAATCTTAAGACTGTTATGCAAAACCTTGCAGAAGATGTAACAGCAGGAAC
>MICC01000037.1:29985-41326 GCA_001829715.1 Sulfurimonas sp. RIFOXYB12_FULL_35_9 | reverse complement strand
CCAGTAAAAAGTGTGATTAAACACCTGTGCAGCGTTATTAAAAATAGTTCCATCCGAGTCACGGATAATTGAAGAGAGAGACATTTTGTCAAACTCAGTTCCTTTGATAAGTTCGTTCAATTTGTTGACATAAGTAGCATGATGTTTGCCATAGTGGTACTGCATAGTTTCTGCTGAGAGAAACGGGACAAGTGCATTTTCTTCAAAAGGCAGTTTTGGTAATTCTATCATCGTGGTATCCTCACTTATTTAAAATTTACTTTCTGGCATAAGTATAAGATTCTATTATTAAAATTTATTTAAACTAAAATTGCCTATTGAATAAATAAATAAGTTAAAAAATGGTTTAATACTTATTATTAATTTTTAATCACAAAAATGAGATTTTTATATGAAAAAAGCCATCTACAAACCCACCAACCAAAACACTATCATCATCAACGAGTTTGACGCATACTGTGAGATACTGCTAGAGGGTGAATATGTAAATGTTCTTAGAAGCGACATAGAGTTTTTTGAGTCACAACAAAAAAGCTCTTCGCTCAAAGAGCTAAAAGAAAATATTTTTTTAAACTCCCAAAACAACCGTATTTTGATAGCGGATGAAGTAGGTCTGGGAAAAACCATAGAAGCAGTGCAAGGCTTAAAGGTAACACAAAGAGTAATATTTATATAATACTTAAAAGGAGTATTTATGCACACTATAACACTTAAAACTGACAACAATTTTTTTACTATGATTAATGAAATGGCAGCGAATTTTGGCACTTCAAGAAGCGAACTTATCAGAAATGCCGTCATAAACTACAAAGAAACTTTAGAAAAAGAGAAGCTAAAACAACAGATAAAAAAGGCATCTTTAAAAGTGCGCAAAGAATCTCTAAAAATAGCAAACGAGTTTGAAGATACGCTAAATGACGGGCTTGGCAATGTTTAAAAGAGGGGAAATTTACTTAGCAAATCTCAACCCCAAAAAAAGGTAATGAAGTCGGTAAACTCCGAGCGATTCTTATCTACCAAACAGACATGTTAAACGATATAGCACATCCTACTACAACGGTTTTACCTCTATCTACACAACTCATAGATGAGAGTTATCCTCTAAGATTCAGAGTAGAAAAAAGAGACAAACTTGACTCTTCTAGCGAAATACTTTGCGACCAAATAAGAACGATAGACAATCAAAGAATCATAAACGAAAAACTTACCGCTCTAAGTGATGATGAGATGGAACAAGTCGATAAGCAGATTAAGATTACCCAAGAAGTTGAACCTCCACTTTTCCAGACTCCTATACTCAACTGAGAATGTGGTAAAGTGGAAATTCATTCACAATTGTTGCAAAAAATCAACTCCTAAACAATATTTTTAAGTATTTAATGAAAGATAAATAGTATAAAGGCGGTGTCAAGCTAAACTGTGTTTCAAAACAAAGTATAATTTTGCAAGACAGCTTTATGTCCAAAAATGATAAGGCAGTAAAAATGGCAACACATGACTACGACAAGATTTTAACAAGGCTTATCACCATACTTTCACGCTTGCATGACGGTGAAACTCTTTGTGCAAAAGAGTTAGCCGAAGAGTTTCAAGTCAGCGGTAGGACAATTTTAAGGGATTTTACAGAACGGCTCGGTAGTTTTCCTATATACAAAGAAAAAGCAAAATACAAGATGCAAGAGGGATTTAGGCTTGAGAAGTCTAAAACATTTGAAGACACCTTGGTTCTTGATATTTTAGAAAAAATCACACAAAGCATAGGCGGCAAGCTTGCATCCAAAACGCATAAGCTACTTGATAAACTACGCAATGAAGATTTTAATCCCATCTATACAAAACTAAATATTGAAGATATTAGCGATAAATTTGCTCTTATTGAGCAGTTAGAACAAGCTATAAAAAAGACGCAAGTTATCTCTTGTGTTTACAATAATGAAATCAACCCACCTACAAAAGAGATACTAAAACCCCTTAAAATCGTAAACTATGAAGGATTTTGGTATCTTGTGGCACTTGATAGCGATGGATATGTACGCAAGCTTTATCTAAAAAGAGTTTCACATGTAAAAGAGACGGGAGATCATTTTACAAGCGATGCTAGAATCGACAGCTTACTAGAAAATTCCATCTCGATTTGGTTCCAATCAGATAGAGATCCTTTTGATGTGACGGTATATACAACTGCGAAAGCCGCAAAGTATTTTAAAAGAAGACCACTCCCCACACAAAAGATAGAGAGCGTTCATCAAGACGGCTCTTTGGAGTTTAGGGTTACTATCACTTACGAAATGGAGATTATCCCGATTATCAAGTACTGGATTCCACATTTAAAGGTTTTGGAGCCTCTATGGTTACAAGAGATGATTAATGAAGATTTGCAGAGTTATTTGGATAGTGGACATGACGGTGTCTAAGTAAGTGGATATAATTTTAGGAAAAAAGTGGTACAAGACCAGCAATAGCATCAAATGAACTGCTAAAATGCGTGATAGGGTTGTACTTAAAGAGAGGAACAGGAGAAACAAGTGAGTGATAGAGTTAATATTTTAATAAAAATGGCAAAACCTATTATTGAAAAATATGAAGAAATTGAAAAATCAAAAGGTGAAAAATTTAATCTTTTTTCGATTCTGAAAATGGAAAATAAAGAGGTTGAAACACATAGTGCTTTTTTGTATGAACTACTAAATCCAAAAGGTTCTCATAAGCAAAATAATTTATATCTTCAGTTATTTATCGAGTCTGTATTAAAAATTGATACTAATCAAATCGATTTTGAAACTATAAAAGTTTATAGAGAACTTTATGTTAACGACTATGGAAGAATTGATTTGGCAATTGAAGACAAAAATCAAATCATTGTTATAGAAATAAAAGTTGATGCAGGAGACCAACAAAATCAATTAAAGAGATATAATGACTATCTGCTTCCAATTGAAAAATATTTTAATAAAAATACAAAAATTTACTATCTCACAAAATTTGGAAAAGAAGCTACTGAAGAAAGTATCGCCGGAGATAAAATAGAGTACGCAACAATTTCATTTTTAATTGATATTGTACATTTTATTGATAAGTGCATCAAAGAATCGGCAATGTTTCCGCCTATTAGAGAGAGTTTAAAGCAGTATTTGTTGCTAGTTAAAAAAATTACAAATCAAAAAGATAATAACTACGAAAAGGAAATAATAAAAATGATTAATTCACCTGAAGATATTAAGGCGGCAACACAGTTAGTAGATATGTTGCCAAAAATATGGGCTAAAAAAGAAGTAGAGTTTTGGGATGCTTTATATGAAAAGCTCGATACTAAAATGAACAAACATAAATATGAACACTTTATACACGATAAGTGGTTCGATGACGATGCAAAGGGTGAAAAATCCATTGAGGATAGAATTGAGATAACTGCTACCCAAAGGCATAAAGCAAAAAGCACATATTTTGGATTGCACTATCAAAAAAAATTACTAACTGAAATAGATATATGTGTTGATGTTTATCAAAGAGGTGATAATGAAACAATCTATATTCAAACTAGTTTAATGCAAGATAAAAAAAATAAAAAATTACCTATAGCTATCGAAAAATTTTTTGAAGAAATTGGAATTAATAAAAAATATGGGAATTATAAATATACACCCATTAAAGAAAAAATTAATTTTTATGCGAGGCTAGATGCTAATGATAAGATCAACAAAGATTTTACTTATGATTTATTTAATCCAATAAAATTTAACCAGCTTTTAGAAAATGCTTCTAAAGAAATTATTCAAATAATAGATGCTCTTATGGAGAATGAATCAAAAATTGTACAAATTTTAAAGAAATGACCCTCTTCATTTACGGCACTCTAAAAAGTATTTAAACCACTGCTTTTCAGACGGCGCAAGATTTGTCAGCAAAATTGCAACTAATATTTATCTTATACTAAACAAAACTAAAAAATAGACACAACCCTGTCCAGACACTATTTTATACTTCTATATTCTTAAAAAAGAGAGGTATAAAATGCTCCCTTGTAAGCCCACTGAAAAATATAGATTTTTTTTGTCTCCTAAAAAAGTTGATAAAACTCCATTAATCATGCAAACAGCTTTAGAACTAAGTTCACAGCCTGACACAAAACTGATTGTCGTGAGTTTAGGCGGATTTGACGAAGTGCAAAACTATACACTTGCGCAATTTTGTCAAGAGAATAACATTAAACATATTTATTTTAAAAATTTAGCTAAATTCCCACATGGCGTAAAGCAGATTAAAAAATATGACATAGTTCTTGTGGATACGGTTAGCAGAAAACCGTGTGAAGCCGAATTGATTTTTGACATTTCGTTTTATAGATGGATGAGCAAACAAATCTCTGCCTCATTTGTGTTAGTAACACAAGAACCAAGAAGCTTTGTAGAGCAAACATGCTTTGGAGATTTACCTATCACACAAATAATCTATCAAGATTAAAAGGATAAATAATATGATTTTTCCTATTAAAATCCCGTCAAAACATACAAATGAAAAGCTTTCTTTTTATGAACATCTTCCGCAAAAAATAAGAGAAGTTATTTTAGATTTCACTCTTTCTAGCGGTGATAATGACATTATACCCTCTGATGATGATATTAAAATGCTTATAAACTATGGCGATGAAATTATTATGCAAACGGGCGAACATGAAGGAAAAAATGCTATAGAAAATGCGATGCAAAACGCACTAAAGGCTTTCGTACCAAATAGTACCGATTTATGTAAAGCAAACGGGATTCTTATTCTTGTTGAGGTAAATACATATTCTTCAACGCTTGTGCTTGAAATCAGCAAAACCATGGATATTTTATATGCTCTTTGTTGCAATAACCAAGATATTATTTTCAACAATGCAACGGATACTTTACATGCTCTTCTTTATAGCAATCAAGATATTACTTTTGGTATTAAGACAAATGCTATTTTTCCACTTGAGTATACAAAAGTTACGATAATAGCGACAAGATATACAGAAAAACTAAAGCCAGTAAATAATTGAAACGAAGCCGTAAAATTTATGCTACTGCTTATTTTTCAAGAGATACCCAAGATTTCAATCCTATCTTCAAAATAGAATGAGTGCCATAAAAAATAGGTGTCACACACACTTTTATGCATTTTCTTAGTTTTTCTTTAAAAAAATAGCATTAGCAAGTGAAGCCTGAATGCATGTCATTCTTTAATAATGAGAACAAGCTGACTTTCAAATACGGGCATCATAAAAGAAGTTATTTTGGAAATTTTACTTTGTCTATAGGTAAAAATATTACCTTTTAGCAGTTTATCTTTTTTGCTCATTTTAAACCTTTTTATGTTACACAATTTTTTAATAACAAATTTTAAACTTGTTGATTTGGTGTTAGATACACAAGATACCATAAACTCTCAAGCAAAACATAAAATAGAATATAAAGGTAAAAATGGTATTCTTTCAAACTTAAAAACAACGCTGTATGCAAAGGAAAAAGATGATTAGTTCGCTAAGAGGGATGAATGATATTTTAAGTGATGATTATGAGAGATTTACATATTTTATAAGCACTGCTACAAAGATTGCTCAGAGATACGGTTTTCATTTTATTGAGACCCCCCTTTTGGAAGAGACTGCTCTTTTTAAACGCTCTGTAGGCGAATCAAGCGATATTGTCGGCAAAGAGATGTATCAGTTTATCGATAAAGGCGAGAATGATGTCTGTCTTCGCCCAGAGGGAACTGCAGGTGTTGTTCGTGCTTTTATACAAAAAAAACTTGACCGTGCAGGCGGAATTCACCGCTTTTTCTATCACGGTGCAATGTTTAGATATGAGAGACCGCAAAAAGGTCGTTTGAGACAGTTTCATCAGTTTGGAGTCGAGAGCTTCGGCGTTGATAGCGTTTATGAAGATGCTTCGATGATAATGATGGTCAGCGATATTTTAAAAACTCTCGGTATCGGTTATAGACTTCAGCTCAACTCACTTGGCTGCAATGCATGTATGCCTCCTTACCGCCAAAAACTTATAAAATTTGTAAAAGAGTGTGTAGACAACATCTGTGAAGATTGTATCAGAAGAGTAGATACCAATCCGATCAGAGTGCTTGATTGCAAGAACGGCTCATGTCAGGAGCTTTATGTAGGCGCTCCAAAGCTTCTGCACAATCTTTGTTCAGAATGCAGTAACGATTTTGATACACTTAAAAAAATTCTAGAAAATAACGGCATCGAATATGAGGTGAATACAAACCTAGTTCGAGGGCTTGACTACTACTCCAAAACCGCATTTGAGTTTGTAAGTGACAACATAGGAAGCCAAAGTGCGATTGCAGGCGGTGGAAGATATGACAGACTCGTTGAGTTTTTAGACGGACGCCCTACCCCTGCGGTCGGCTTTGCTATGGGCATTGAGAGATTGATGGAACTTATCGTCATGCCTGAGAGAAAAAAAGAGGGTTATTACATCGGTGCCATGGATGATGAAGCACTCGATTTAGCTGTTAAAATCGCACACCAAAAGAGAAATAGCGATATAGTTTCAATTGACTATAAAACAAAAAATCTTAAAAACCATCTAAAAACAGCCGATAAGGAAAATGTAAAATATTGTGCAGTAATCGGATCCAATGAGATGAAAGATGGGACTATCTGGGTAAAAAACCTAGAAGACAAAACGGAACAGACGCTTTTGCTAGAGGACTTCTAGTTGCAAATATTGGATTTTATATGGGATGCATTTTCTAATTTCATAGAATTTTTTATTTTAGCGGGTTTAATCGGTCTGGTTTTTCTCTATATTCACGACAAATATGTCCAAAGAAACCATGCGCTATTGATTAACTATCCCGTAATCGGAAGATTTAGATATTTTTTTGAAGCACTCAGAGAGCCGCTTAGACAATATTTTGCGGAAGAGACTTTTTATGACTCTAAAGATAAGGTCGACTGGGTTTATAAAGCTGCCAAAAATGTTCCAAACTATAAATCTTTCTCTATCTCACAGCCCTTTTTAGGCTCAAAATTTATCTTAAAACATGTTTCAAATGTTTTAAACGACAATGAGGTCAGCGAAGAGACATCTGTCGTATTTGGAAAAGACAGAGAGATTCCTTTTGTCTCTCATACTCCTATTATCCGCTCTGCCATGAGTGACGGAGCATTGAGCCCTGAGGCCGTTCGTGCATTTTCCATGGCTGGAATCGCCTCAAACTTAACCATAAATACAGGAGAAGGCTCTCTTACCTCAAATCATCTTTTTACCCATACACCAGACTTAAATAACTGCGAGTATCTTGAAATTATTGGAAGCAGCCCTTTTGCAGAATTTATGCATAAGATGGGCAAACTGCTCTTTAACAATGCGATTGCGACAAAATGGTACAGAACAGCTTTGTTAAATAAAAAAACACAAAATACCTATATTTACGATGAGGGTTCTCATGTACTGTTTCGTGTAAATTGGGGTGCGCCGCTTAGTGTTTTCCCAAAAGAGATTCCGAGCGACATTCCAAATATGATTTTTCAAATCGGCTCAGGACTCTACGGTGTTCGCGATGAAGATGGAAAATTTGATGAGTTGAAATATCAAAAGGTTATGAAATTTTGCCGCATGACCGAGATAAAAATCGCTCAAGGCGCGAAACAGACAGGCGGAAAGTTGGCAGGCACTAAAGTAACAGCTGATATAGCATACTACAGAGGTGTTCCTGAGGGCAAAGATGTTTTTTCACCAAACAGATTTCCTTATGCGGATACAGCATCTCATCTGCTGGACTTTGTAGAAAAACTGCAAAACCTTTCAAAAAAACCTGTCGGTTTTAAGATAGTCATATCTGATGCCAAAGCTGTTGAAGAGATGGTAAAAGACATTGCTTCAAGAAAAGCGGAGGGCAGAAATATACCTGATTTTATCACTATCGACAGTTCAGACGGCGGAAGTGCCACTGCACCGTTAGAGTTGATGGAATCTGTAGGGCTTACAATCGACAATGCACTCTACTTGCTAGATAGCATGCTTAAAAAGTATAATATACGCAATGATATAAAAATCATAGCAAGCGGAAAGATATTGACGCCGGATGATGTTATTATTACGATGTGTTTGGGAGCTGATGCAGTTGGAATTGCAAGAGGTTTTATGATGAGCGGCGGCTGTATTCGTGCAAGAATGTGCTCTGGTTTCGGTACACATGTCTGCCCTGTCGGGATGGCGACACAAGATGAGAAAAAAAGAGCTTCGTATCTAGTTGTTAAAAAAAGCGGTGAAATAGCAAACTATCATGTAAATCTAATCAAAGGAATGAAGATGATATTGGCGGTTATGGGAGTGAATCACATAAGCAAGATTGGGAAATCCAATCTTACTTTCAAAAATAAAAACGATGATATATATTTTGATATAGATAAATATTTTCATCATAAATTACATGCATAGGATATGAATATGAACAACTTCGGTCTTGATATTTGGTCAAATAATAATTTTATAATTGAAAACGGTCAAATTAGGTTAAATTACAAGTGTATGCCATCACTTCTTCAAATCGTTGAAGAGATTCGTGCAGAGGATGTCAGAGGTCCTATTTTGCTAAGGTTTCCTCATCTTATAAAAGCTCAAATCAGAACTCTTTACAACTATTTTGACAAAGCTATACAGCAAAACAACTATAAAGGCAAATTTCATGCCGTTTTTCCTCTAAAAGTAAATCAGTTTCCGCATGCAGTTGAAGCCGTAACATCTCAAGGCGCGCAATTCAACTACGGTTTAGAAGCAGGTTCTAAAGCCGAGCTAATACTTGCGATGAGCAAAACTCCAATCGGTGCAAACATTACCGTCAACGGTTTTAAAGATAAAGAGATGATAACGCTTGGCTTTATAGCGGCTCAAAGCGGACACAATATTACCATCACGATTGAGGGTTTAGGTGAACTTGAAACTATTATAGAGGTTGCAAAAGAGTGCGACTTAAAAGTACCAAATATCGGGATTAGAGTAAGACTTCACAGCACCGGAAGCGGCATCTGGGCAAAGAGCGGCGGCATGGATGCAAAATTCGGTTTAACATCTACGGAGATTATCGAAGCAATAACGCTTCTAAGAGAAGCAGACCTTTTAGAGTATTTGAGCATGATTCACTTCCACATCGGTTCGCAAATGTCAGATATCGCACCTCTTAAAAAGGCTCTGCGTGAAGCGGGAAATATCTATGCAGAGCTTAAAAAAATGGGCGCGACAAGCCTAGACAATATCAATATCGGAGGCGGTTTGGCAGTTGAGTACAACCAACATGCGCATCTTAATTCAAGAAACTACTCCATCGATGAGTTTTCAAGCAGTGTTGTTTTCCTCCTCGGCGAAATTATGAACGCTAAAAATGTTTCTCATCCAAATATTTTTACGGAATCCGGTAGATTTATCGTTGCCTCTCATGCTGTTTTGATAACTCCTGTTTTAGAGCTTTTTACGCAGGATTACCAAGAAAAACTACTCAATTTTAAAACAATCAATCCGCCTCTTATCGAAGAGTTGGTTGAGCTAAACAGACTTTTAAACAATACAAACTGTATAGAGTACCTTCACGATGCACTTGACCATATGGAGTCTATGTTAACACTATTTGATCTAGGTTACATAGATCTACAAGACCGTTCAAATGCAGAGATTTTAGTTCACAATATCATTAAAAGAGCGCTCTATTTAAAGTCGGCAAACCCTACCGATGAGCTGGCACAATTACAGGTAAAACTTCAAGAGAGATATCTCATCAACGCTTCTATTTTTCAGAGCTTGCCTGATTACTGGGGTTTAAATCAACACTTTCCTGTTATGCCTTTACATCATCTAAACTCAACGCCTCTTCGTGCGGCGTCACTGTGGGATATTACATGTGACAGCGACGGGGAGATAGGGTTTAATCCCGACAAACCGCTCTATCTTCATGACGTAAACCTCGATGAAGAGGAGTATTTTTTAGGTTTTTTCAATGTAGGCGCATATCAAGAGACGCTTGGGATGAATCATAACCTTTTTACCCATCCGAGCGAATATACGATTACAATAGACGAAAATTCGTATGAAGTTAAAAATGCCGTAGAGTCAAAAAATATTTTAGATATCTTAGACTCGATAGGATATGATTCCGCTATTTTGCATACAAAGCTGAAAAATGATTTGTCAAATTCAGAGTTTATTTCAGAAAAAGAAAAAAGTGATACACTTGCGAAATTAGAATTGTTTTTAAAACAAAACGGTTATTTAAGAACTACAAACTAGGAGTTAATTTTGGGACTTTTTGCTGAAATCAGAGAAGATTTTTCGAATGCTTACAACAACGATCCGGCATTAAACTCTAGACTCGATTTTTTATTTAACTACCCCGGTGTCTGGGCAGTTGCATGGTATAGAATAGCTCACAGACTCTACATGGCAAACTTTAAAAGTCTAGCCAGAATCATTATGGGACTTAACCAGATTATTACAAATATAGACATCCATCCCGGTGCCGTTATCGGCAAAAGAGTCTTTATAGATCATGGAACGGGTGTCGTAATAGGACAAACCGCAATCATTGAAGATGATGTTTTAATCTATCAAGGTGTAACTCTAGGCGGTGTATCTCTCACTCAGGGAAAGAGACACCCTACTATAAAAAAAGGTGCCGTTATCGGTGCAGGAGCAAAAGTTTTAGGAAACATAGTTATCGGTGAATATGCAAAAATCGGTGCAAATTCCGTTGTAGTAAAACCTGTCCCAAACAATGCGACGGCTATAGGTATTCCAGCACATGTAATAGAAAAAGGGAGATGTAAAGAGCCTCTAATGCACAACTTGCTGCCTGACATAAACAAAGAGATGTTTGAGTATCTGCTTAAACGTGTCGCCGTTTTAGAGCATATCTTAGTTGAAGATAACAAACAACTTCTTGAACAAGATTTGGAGCTTGAAAATATTTATGAATCTTTCATTAGAGCAATGAAAAATTAAAATTTATTTTAGTATAATTCGCCAAAAAAATTTCTTGCAAGTTTGCAAGAAGTTCTTCTGCCGCTTTATGCGGCAAGCTTTAGTGCCATAGCGGCTAGCGTAGCTAAATGGGCTCTGCTCATTTAGCGTGATAAATTTAAAATAAAAAAGGGTTCTTATGCTTACAGATCGCGTAAATACACTATCTGAATCAATTACAATTGCAATCTCGACACTAGCCGGCGAGCTTAAAGCACAAGGCAAAGACATACTTAGTTTCTCTGCCGGAGAGCCTGACTTTGACACGCCTCAAGTTATCAAAGATGCTGCAATTGCGGCAATCAATGAGGGTTTTACAAAATATACCGCAGTTGAAGGTA
>MICC01000037.1:18075-29878 GCA_001829715.1 Sulfurimonas sp. RIFOXYB12_FULL_35_9 | reverse complement strand
TTTTGCGGCAGTAGTTCAAAAAGGAGACGAGGTAATAATCCCATCTCCTTACTGGGTAACCTACCCTGAGCTTGTTCTCTATCATGGCGGAACGGTTGTAGAGATTGAGACAAATGACGAGAGTTCATTTAAAATCACGCCCGAGCAGCTTAAAAATGCTCTTACTCCAAAAACAAAAATGATAGTTTTAACAAGCCCTTCAAACCCTACAGGTTCTGTATACTCAAAAGAGGAGCTTACGGCACTCGGTAAAGTTTTAGAGGGAACTGACGTACTTGTTGCAAGCGATGAGATGTATGAAAAACTTATATACGACGGCGAGTTCACATCTTCTGCGGCCGTAAGTGAAGACATGTACAAAAGAACGATAACTATCAACGGTCTTAGCAAATCAGTAGCAATGACAGGTTGGAGATTTGGTTACATGGCTGCCCATCAAACGGAGATTATCCAAGCGACTAAAAAACTTCAAAGCCAAAGCACTTCAAACATCAACTCAATCACTCAAAAAGCGGCAATCGTCGGTTTAAACGGTGATGCGGATGCGGATATCGAGAAGATGAGAGTGGCGTTTAAAGAGCGTCGTGATGAAGCGGTAAAACTTATCAATGCAATTGATGGTTTAAGTGTTTATAAGCCTGACGGTGCTTTTTACCTTTTCATTAACATCAAAAAAGTAAGCAACGACTCTATGCTGTTTTGTAAAGAACTTTTAGAAAAAAAAGGTGTAGCTTTAGTTCCGGGTGTAGGCTTTGGAAGCGAAGGATATGCAAGATTTAGTTTTGCAACTGACATCGAAAGTATCCGCAAAGGAATCAAGAGAATCGAAGAGTTTGTAAAAGAGATGAAAATCTAAATTTTACACTCTACATAATCAACATCTTTAAGCGTTTGACGAATTTCCAAAAACTTTTCGGTATTTTTTAAAAATAATTCGACTAGTTTTGGGTCAAAATGCTTACCGGATTCCTCTTTTATGAGTTTTAAAATAGCATCCATTTCCCACGATTTTTTATAACATCTATCACTTCCCAGTGCATCAAAAACATCTGCAATAGCAGTTATCCTTCCGTAAATATGTATCTCTTCACCTTTGAGTCCTCTTGGATAACCGCTTCCGTCATACTTTTCATGATGTTGATACGCAATAGTAGAAGCAGTTTTAAAAATCAGCCTCTCAGAATGGCACAGCATATCGTAACCAAGCCTCGAATGTGCCTTAATGACATCAAACTCATTAGGTGTCAATTTTGCAGGCTTATTTAAAATATCATCGGGAATACCTATTTTTCCTATATCATGCATTGGGCTGGCATCTTTGAGGATTTTGCACTCCTCTTCATCCAATCCGTAAAACTTTGCCAAGAGATAGGAATATTCAGCGACCCTCTTAACATGGTTTCCAGTCTCTTTAGATCTTGTTTCACTAACTGCGCCGAGTGTTTGAACAAGCTCTCTTTGTGTGTTTTCTATCTCAATATTAAGGTTATAAATATCTGTTATATCATGCCGAATACTCATATACTCTACAGTTTCTCCGTTAAGATTTAAAATCGGAACAATTACATTTTCTACAATATATGTTGAACCGTCTTTTTTAAGGTTTTTTACTTCACCTCTCCATATCTTTTTGTCTTTAATAGTTCTCCACAAATCTTCAAAAACACTCTTTGGCGTTTGGGGATGTCTTATAATATTGTGTGGCTTGCCGATAAGCTCCTCTTGAGTATATTGGCTAATCTCTGAAAATTTATTATTTGCGTAAGTTATCCGACCGTTAAGGTCCGTTTTTGAAACGATATCACTCTCATCTACAGCATTTTTATACTGTTCAAGCAGAGAAATATTTTCATTAAGCTGCTCTTCGAGTATCTTTTTTGCTCTATAGAGTTTAGTATGTGTGCCAACCCTTGAAATAAGCTCCGGAGGATTAAAAGGTTTTGTTATATAATCCTCTGCACCGCAGTCAAACCCTTTTTTTATACTCTCAGAATCTGTAAATGCAGTAATAAAGATAATCGGAATATCCATATACATGGGGTCTGATTTTAGGATGGTTGCAACTTCAAAACCATCCATGTCAGGCATCATGATATCGAGTAAAATAAGTGCTATATCATTTTCTTGAACTCTTTTGAGCGCATCACTTCCGTTAAATGCAAACAAAATTGTATAAAGATTCAATTTTCCTAATATATTTGCCACAAGCTGAATATTTTTTGGCGTATCATCAACCACCAAAATAGTAGATTTGCTTTCCATCTCTACGCCTTTGTATGCACAATTTAAT
This sequence comes from Sulfurimonas sp. RIFOXYB12_FULL_35_9, assembly GCA_001829715.1. Lineage (GTDB taxonomy): Bacteria > Campylobacterota > Campylobacteria > Campylobacterales > Sulfurimonadaceae > Sulfurimonas. Next base: position 27,588 of record MICC01000037.1, on the reverse strand, counting down.
AATTTATCATTATAATTGTTTTATAATTAACTTTAGTATAGTTTATGCGGAGAGATTAATGATAAACAATAGTATAGAGCTAAATAGTTACACATCTCGTATGGTTAAAGATGATTTTAAAAAAGCTGATAAATATGTATTAAAACTTCTGTTTGCTCACTGGTTTCTAGCAACATTTATTATTTCAATAGAGTTTAACACTTACATGTTTGGCTTTATTATAGGCGGACTAATTTTTGTGGCTGTATATTTGACTTATATATTTTCAAATAATTCAGCTCTTTTTAGAAATATATCAGCTATTGCGCTTGTTAGCTACTCAGCACTTTTCATACAGCAGTACATGGGCAGATTGGAGTTTCACTTTCACATATTTGTTGTTTTGTCATTTTTAACTATCTATAAAGATCGGCTTCCGATGGTTAGCGCATCCATATTTGTAATACTGCATCACCTTTTATTTAACTATCTACAAGAAAATAATATTTTTATTTTCAATCAGCCCGTCATGATATTTAATTACGGCTGCGGCATCGATATAGTTTTACTGCATGCAGTTTTCGTTATCTTTGAGGCAGTTGTTCTATACCACATTATAGGCACCAAAATAGAAGAGTTTAAAAAAGTAGTTGAGTCAGAATTTAAAATGATGCATCTCAATCAAATACTTGAAGATAAAATTGCAAAGAGAACAAAAGAACTCAAAGATGCAAAAGAGGAAGCAGATAGAGCAAATAGTTTAAAATCTCAATTTTTAGCAAATATGAGCCATGAGATAAGAACTCCTATGAATGCGGTTATAGGCTTTACTGATATTTTAAAAGACAGAGAAAAGGATGAGCTAAACAAACAGTACATATCATCCATTCAGACAAGTGCACACTCTCTGCTTGACATTATCAATGATATTTTAGATATATCAAAGATAGAGGCAGGAAAGCTAACCATACAAAAAGGAGTTGTAAACCCTTATGTTTTTTGTAATGACATTATGAGTATTTTTAAATTTAAAGCCAAAGAAAAAAATATAGAACTTATACTTAATATTGATAATTCTATACCGAAAGCTCTCATATTTGATGAAGTCAGAGTAAGACAGATACTCATAAACTTGATAGGAAATGCTCTTAAGTTTACAAATATAGGTTTTGTAAAAGTTAAACTCTCCAAAGAATCGCTATTATCAGATCCGAGTATTTTAAAACTGATTTTTGCTATTGAAGACAGTGGAGCAGGAATAGAAAAAGAGAACTTGGAGAGCATATTTGAATCATTTACGCAACAAAATTCACAAAGTATAAAACAGTACGGAGGAACAGGCCTTGGGCTATCAATTAGCAAAAAATTGGCAGATCTGATGAATGGCACTATTGCGGTTTCAAGTGAAGTCGGCATAGGTTCAAACTTTACTCTTGAGCTAAATGAAGTCTATACAAGCTCCATACTCTTAGAAGAGAAATCTTGCGAAAACAGAATTAATGAGGCCATATTCAAAAGAGCAAAAGTCTTGGTTGTAGATGATATTGAACTAAATATTGAACTTGTTAAAGGTTTCTTTTTAAAGAACAAAAATATGGTTTTCGATGATGCACTCAGCGGTGAAGAGGCGGTTGAAAAGGTTAAAACAAATGATTATGACTTAATTATCATGGATATAGCTATGGGTATCATGGATGGACTTGAGGCTAGCAAAATCATAAAATCTATAAAAAATATACCTATAATCATTTTAACTGCATCTCTTCACAAAAAAGAGACTATAGAACATGTAGATTTCTATGATAGTTTTCTCTCAAAACCGATTTTAAAATCTACTCTGCTTCAAGAAATGGCAAAATATCTGCAGACAGAGCAAAATCAGGAAAAATTAGATACATATCTACCGTCTTTACGTATCTCAAATAGTGAGAAAGAAGAGATTAAAATTTTTATAGAAGAGATAAACAACTGTATCGCAAAAGGCGATATGAACTGTGCGAATGAAGTGTTAAAAAATTTCAAATTGCATAGCGAAGAAAAAAAGACAACTATCATTTTGGACTTTATCAATAAACTAGAGGTAGGAGTTGATGGATTTGACCTGCTATATATTCAAGAAGTGCTTAAAGATATGAAAAAAAATTTAGATGAGTAGAGCTGATATTTTAAAAATCATAACTATTGTTGTAACCTTTTTACTATTTATTCCACTTTTTCAATCTCTGCTTTTCCAAAATATGGCAGATGGAAAAATATCTATAAACAGAGAAATCAAAGTTCCTTTTCTGCCTTATAGTGAGAAAAAGCTATCTTTACTCTTTTTTGGATACTACGGTTGCAGTGATGTATGCACCCCTTTTTTGGAAAAATTAAGCACTATTTACGAATCCGATGTATTTAAATCATATAAAAAGGATGTGGACATCTATTTTGTAAACTTAAACCCTGCGGTAAAAAAACATAATCCTGATGAGTTTGCAAAATATTTTAACCAAAACTTCCAAGGAATTTATCTCACACATAATGAGATTATGAGCATAGATAGAGAATTTGGACTTTATCACACTTCATCACTTCGGGATAAAAGCAAGATAAATCATACGGACAATCTCTATCTGCTTGAAAAAAGTAACGGAAAATTTAAATTAAAACATATTTACTTTAGCAAATTATTAAAAGCAGATGTGCTAAGCAAAGATATTGCAGCTGAAAATTAAAAATCTTTCATGTAGTATATGCTTACACCTTGCCCTGTCTCTTTTATATCCACGTCAATTCTAAGTGATTTGTTTAAACTATACTGCAGTATAACAGATGAAATCTCATTATTTTTATACACAACGCGAATTTTTTTGCTAAATCTTGTTCCTATTTCATATCCAAGCGTTCCGTCTTGATTTGTCAAGATATTTAAAGTGTCTATCTTTAGATTTGTAGATTTGTTAAGCATCTCTTTCAATCTTGCACCAAGAAGCACACTGCTTAGTGATGTAGTTGAGCTGCCTGTTGTATTAAAAACAGATGAAGCAGTACCGCCAAATAGAATGTAGGACAGTATGTCATCTTGGCTCATCTGCGGATTTGAAGCAAATATTATCACAGGAGAATTTAGTCTGTTTGTTATAAAAATTTCTATATCTATATTGTCAAGCGTATAGTAATGAAGGTTTAAATTTAAGTGTGGATTTGTGTATTCACCATCATAAAAGTAGATTTCACTCTCATCAACTTCAAAAACTTTATCACTTATTTTAACTTTTCCGTCATGAACTTGCAACATCCCAAAAAGCTGCATTTTGCCATCTAATTCTTGATATATAGTCAGGTTTGGAGTAAATGTGATATCAGCCTCTTTTATCTTGTAACGGATAGGTTTTAATGAGCTTATGCGGATATTTAAATCTCTATTTGCCATTTTCTTTTGCGCTTTTATATCTTGAATGATGATAATATCCTCATCGCCTATGGCATACTCCCTCTGTGGAGCGTACATGATAGTGGCGTCTAAAACTGTTATCTCTCCATCAACTTTTTGAACTCCGTTGCCATCTATAAAAAGTTGCAGTTTCGCGCTCAAAGTTGCATTTATATCTTTTGTTTCATAATGAAAACTCTCGCTTTTAAGATGCAAATCCGCACTCATGTTTGATGGCATAATCTTACCGCTAAAGAGAAGATTATCATAAACCCAAAACTCTTTAAAAACTAAGTTTCCATCTTTGTCTATGGTTATTTTTGAAGGTTTTTGCGACTCTATCTTATGGTTTGAAATCTCAAGTCTATATCTTTTAAGCATGATTTCATCGTTTGTATAAAAAAATTCAAAAAAAGCATCTCTGCCGCTATATATATTTTGAGAATCAAGTTTGAGCGTATAATGCGACAAATCAACCTTTGTCGTTATTTCAAGTTTATCTTTATAAGAGATAAGAGAGGATGCTTTTAGCTTTGCGTCAAAGGGTAGTTCTTTATCAAATAGTTTTAAGTCAACTTCACTAATAAGAGTTTTCAGCGAATCTATATTTGAATCTACTTTAAACTCTTTTGTCTTTAGGTTTCCGTTTATATAAAAACTGTTAGAGCCTACTTTTGCGACACCCTTAATCTCATCCGTTTTATTTTTTTCCAGTGCCAAAGAGAAGAGGTCTCTTGATAAATCGGCCTTTATAACATCTTGATTTTTAGATAAAAAAAGATTTAATTTTGGAAATTTCTCAAGTTTTAGCTCTTTATAATATGGCATATCTTTTTTTGGATAAAGCTCTCCGGAGATTGAAAATATATTTTTGCCTAACTCTAATTCTCCATCCATATTTGCATAAATAGTATCTGCCTTAAATGAGTAGTTTTTATAATCTTTCGTATGTCCCTTTACAATGAAATCTTTTGCGTCAAAATCTGCTCTACTGCCGTTATCATCCATTTTTATTTTTAGAACAAAACTTTTAAAAGGTAAGTCATGTTCATCTCTTGTGATATCGACATCCAGTTTTAGCTCATAAGTATCGTTAAACCTTATTAAGCTCTCTTGCTTTACAAGAGCTTCAAAATTTTCATAAAAAGCACTGTATTTACTAAGTAGAGTTAAAAAATCATCCTCAAAACTGTAAAGCAGCTCTATGTCCGCACTCTTTAGTTCAAGGTTCTCTATATTTTTAAGAGTCAACTTATTGGCAGATGTTTTTATGTGCATATTTTTGGCAGATATATCTACATCTGCATATAGTTTTTTAGGCTTCTCATCCATAAATTTTAAGTACTTCTCATCCACAACAAGAGTGGATTTTCCTATTAGACGATTTGAATTAATTTTACCTGTTATGGATGCTTTGGCGTATGGCGAATTTAAATCAAGCTTTACCCTCTCAATATCTAGCACATCTCTAATACTCAAATTCTCTCCGCTAAAATCAAAAGTATAAGACTCTTCTTTATAGATAATATTGGCTCTTTTTAAATCTACATGTGAGATATTTAACGCAAAAATTGGTATCTTAGAGTCTTGATTTTGAAGTTGTAAAATTTTATCAATATTTACATGAACTCCCTCGGCACTGAGGTATTTCAATCCTGTAGTAGGATTAAGGAGCATTAAGAGATTGTAAGAGACTCTTATCTCATCTATTTTTATACTATCTTTGTAGTTTAACTCTTTAATTACGATTCCGTCAAAGAGCCTGCCTTCAACAGTTTTGTACTTAATAGCATTTTCGCTTAAGTACTTTTGCGCCAAAAATAAAATAGCATCTTGCCCAAATAGGATAAAGAAAACAACCGCCCCAAGGAGCATTAGCAATATAGAAAGATTTGAAAAAAAAAGGTAGATTTTTTTTATCAAAACAACTCTCCGATGTGGAAATGAAATGCATACTGTTTTGTAGGATCTGCAGTATCAAAACCAAAGTCTATCGCAATCGGACCGATAGGAGTTTTATAGCGAAGCCCAAAACCTACACTGTAATACCCGTTATCATAACTAGGAATTGAGCCGTTTCCCAAATATGTATTATCGCTAAAGAGCACTCCCCGCAAGTTGCCGTAGATATCAAAACGTATCTCGGCTGTTGCTTCTAAAATGGAGTCCGAGCCGAGAGGATCATTTTTAGCATCCGTAGGACCAAGTTTCCTGTAGCCGTAAGCACGGTTGGAGTACATTCCTCCTGCAAAAAAACGATAAGATGCGGGAATATATCCATCGCTAACACCAAGTGTGCCAAATGTTGCTCTTAGACCCAAAATAGAATCATTTATGGGCAAAATATAGCCGCCGTTAGCTTTAAATTTGTAGTAGGAGGCATCTGAGAGAGCACTCTTTAGAGAGCCTGAAATCTCCGCATTTACAAAATAACCGCTTGTGGCTTCAAGTATCTTATCTCTAGTATCATAGCTCAATTCAAGCTGAGGAGACACTATAAAAAGAGAGCTCTTTGGAAAAAGTGTCTCATCGTCGCTGTCGTATGTTCTTGATTTATCAAAAAGTAAACTCTCTTTAAATGTGTAAGGCAGAAATTTTTGCTTTAAAAAAAAATCTGCTAAAACTCTGTCTTCTCTAAAAGTCTCAAACTCCTCATTCTCATATCCGACTTCTATACCGGTAAAATTTTTATTTAAAAGAGGCATATCAAAATTCGTTTTAATGCTCTGCTTTACCTGTGTAACTCTTGTCTCGATACCGAGTGTTTTAAGATTACCCAAAAAATTTCTATCTTTAGCCCCCAGCAAAAACATAGCGCCCTCATCACTGCTAAATCCTGCTCCGACTTGCGTACGAATCGATTTTTCATTTTCAAACACGCTCAAAACGATATCTACACTTTTGCCATCTGCATCTACATTTGTATCTATGATTGCTCTAGAGATACCTTCATATCCATAGAGGCTCTCGTAACTTTTTGTTATTTTTTGAGTTGAAAAAAGCTCATCTTCTTGAATATAAAGAATAGATCTCAATATATCAGAATCAATATTTTTTGTTGCCTTTACATCTATTTTTCTAAAATGACATATCTCATTTTTTTCAGCTTCGTATGTTAAATAGGCGTAGTTCTGCTCTATATCTATCCATGCTTTTGCATCAAGATAGGCATCACAAAAATGGTTATTTGCATAGAACAGCTTTATATCTTTCTTACTTTGAGTAAATTTGTTTGCATCAAATATATCTCCCTCTTTAAAGGGAATTTTTTTTGTTATATCTAAAGCTGATATATGAGTTACACTTTTTACGATAATCGGGCTGTTTTCTTTAATGAGGATTGTAATGGAGTTATCATCTTTTGCATGTAGTATGAGAGAATGATAAAAACCTCTTGATTTATAGTAGTTTTTAAGAGCCTCTTTTGTAAGCTCAATATCTTTAGGCTCAAGTACCGGCTCGTCAATGTAAAACTCATAAAAATAGGGTTTGTAAAGGCTTAGCGCATCATAAAGTTCTCTTGAAGAAATCTCTTTATTTCCGCTAAAAAAAAGTAAAGAATCTTGGGCAAAAAGAAGAGTAGAAAACAAAAAAAAGGCAAATATCTTCTTTTTCAACTACGCTCCCGTAAAATATTATTTTAACTCTCTAAGAGCCTCTATCAATTCATCTAAATTTTCTAGTGGAATATGAACTTTCCACTCAGGTTCATTCTCGTTTCCGACTAAAGATATACCTATGCTTGCCACACTGTGCGTGCCTTTACCGTACGGCTCATCTAATTTTTCTATAGAGATAACGCCTTTTTTTGTTCCGTTTAATTGAATTATCTTTGACATCTAAAATTTCTCCTCTTTTTATTTGATTAGTCTAGCAATTTTTGCCTGAAGTTTAAGCCATATTTTGTGCTCAACCAAAGGAAATCCTGCAAATGTCATTCCGCTTTGCTGGATACTCTTCGTAACTCCGCTTCTAGCAGCCATTGTAGTAAAAGGGGCAATGCTTAAATGTCCTGCCGTAGCACTCTGACCGCCCATAACCACATTTCTGCCCATTGTTGTTGAACCTGAAATTCCGGCTTGTGCAACAAGAACAGAGTGCTCCCCTATAATACAGTTATGTCCGACTTGAACAAGGTTGTCAATTCTTACGCCATGTTTTATAAGAGTAGTTCCAAAAGCAGCTCTATCTATGGTTGTAGAACTTCCGATTTCAACATTATCTTCTACTACGACATTGCCGTTTTGATAAATCTTTATATGTTCACCTAACTTGTTTGTCGCAAAACCAAAACCGTCACTTCCGATTGTCGTGTTTGCATGGATGATGCAGTCACTTCCGACTCTGCAATCTCTATAAACCGTTACGCTCGGATACAAAACAGTATTATCACCGATTAGAGCATTTGCGCCTACATAAACATGTGCCATAATCGTACAGTTTTTACCTATTTTAGCACCTTTTGCAATCTCAGCTTTTGGCGAAACCGTTGTGCCCTCACCTATTTGAGCCTCGCTTAGAGTATTATCTTCAATTGGGGGAGCAAACTGTTTTGAGAGTATCGCCATTGCCAAGTATGGACTCTCAACCACTAAAGCGATACAACCTGATGGAACGAACTCTTTTGTAGATTTATCGACTATTATTGCACCGGCATTTGAATTTTGGATATCTTTTATATATTTTGAGTTTGAGACAAAAGAGATTTCACTTTTAGTCGCATCACGAAGGGTATTCATCTTTGTTACTTCAAAGCTCTCGCCCTCAAAATCACCGCCTACTATTTTGGCGCACTCTCTTAAATCCACTCTATTACCCCTTTTCTCAAAAAAGCAGCTATCTATCTCTCTAGTGCTACTGCACCGCTTCTTACAATCTCTTTTGGATTGTATCTGCTAATTATTTTCAATAAATTTTCAACTCTTTTTGGCTCGTCTGCAACCATTGCAATAAACACATTATCGCCAACATTAACTATTTTCCCGTTATATGCCGCACATAATGTTGCTATATCGGTTATGTTTTCTGAGATTGGAAACTTTATCAAAGCCATCTCTTTTTCGACCAAATCAGCATGCTCGTAAACTTTTAAAACAGGTATAAGCTTATGAAGCTGTTTTGTTATCTGCTCTATAACTCTAATCGAACCTGAAGTTACAATTGTAAGCCTTGAGTATTTGCTCTCAGGAATCGGAGCAACCGTAAGCGATGTGATGTTATATCCACGACCGGAAAAGAGATCCGTAATGCGAGACAGCACACTTGCTTCATTTACAACGATAACTGATATAACTCTTCTAGCACTTTCATCTTGCATTATTTTTTCTCCTTTCTCTCTAATAGCATCATGTTAAACAAAGATCCGCCAGAGGGAACCATCGGCATAACGTTCTCTAGTCTCTCTATGACAACTTCTATAAATGTAACGATATTTTTCTCTACCGCATCTTTTAGCGCCGCATCAAACTCCTCTTTAGTATGGACTCTGTAGCCGATACCGCCGAATGCTTCTGCAAGTTTTACGAAATCCGGCTGAACGCTTAAGTCTGTTTCACTATGACGTTTATTATAAAAAAGTGTCTGCCATTGACGAACCATTCCAAGATAGTTATTGTTTAGAATGATATTAATTACGGGGATTTTTTTCTCAACCGCAGTCATCAACTCCTGACAATTCATCAAAATCGAGCCGTCTCCGGTAAAGTTTATACTTACCTTATCAGGTGAAGCCACTTTAACACCCATAGCAGCCGGAAAACCAAATCCCATAGTTCCAAGACCGCCTGAACTTATGAATTGGCGTGGACGTGAAAACGGATAAAATTGCGCAGTCCACATCTGATGCTGTCCTACGTCCGTCGATATATTTGCACTGTCTCCCAAAAGCTCGCCTACTCTTTGTATAACCCATTGCGGTTTAAGTCTGTCCGTATCTTCATGGTATGTTAGAGGATGAAGCGAATCAAAGTTTTTTATCGTATCTCTCCATGATTCATACTTTGAAGGATTGATTAACGATACCGATTCCAACATCTCTTTTACTACATTTTTAACATCACCGACTATAGGAAAGTCTGCTTTTACTAGTTTTGAAATACTAGCAGGATCTATATCTACAT